>DASTTS010000440.1:0-4552 GCA_035760085.1 Pyrinomonadaceae bacterium | reverse complement strand
AAGTTACTGCGACTGACACGGCGACGTTTGTTGGCGTGTCGTTTGGGTTGTTCTTCGTGACGCTACTGGCGTGTTATCTGCCCGCACGAAGGGCAATGCGTGTTGATCCGTTAAAGGCGCTCCGCTACGAGTAAGTCTTTATCAGGATTACAGGATTAGCAGGATAAAAAGATGGCAATGAGTGAACGTCAGACGCAGTGTGCCTGGGATTTCGATCCGGCATACACGACGGTCGAGTTTGTGATCAGGAACCTGTGGTTCAAGGTGAAAGGGCGGTTCCGGGAGCTTGAAGGCGTGCTCGTTCTCGATGAGAACGACGTGAGCCGCTCGTCGATCACCGCAACGATCCGTGCCGGCAGTATCGACACCGGCAACAAACGGCGTGATGCGCACCTGGTCCAGGGAGACTTTTTCGACGTCGAAGCGTTTCCCGATATTAAGTTTAAGAGCACGAGCATCCAGCGCGGTAAGGATCGCGACGCACTGAATCTCGAAGGCGAGTTGACGATCAAAGACAAGACCTTGCCGATCTCACTTGCTGTGAACGAGATGGATCGCAGTCGCTCACCACGCGGTGAAGAATTTGTTTACTACAGTGCAACGACCGAGCTCGATCGTTGCGCATTCGGCATTAACTACGGGCGCGGACTCATCGGCCGCCGCTTGCGCGTCAACATCAACGTGCAAGCCTCAAACACACAGAAGGGAAGATGATCATGAAGTTGCTCAACCACTCAATAAAAGCACGAATCCTCTGGCTGCTTGCCTCATTTATCACCGTGCTGATTGCTTCGCCGCTGCCGCGGCTCCAGGCGCAGAAGAGTCGCGATGAAACGCACAACGTCACGCGCTGGGAACACACCGACACCGACATCAAATTGAAGCGACGCTTCGAGTCGCGCGGCAAGCCGGAGTTCACTGACGATTACACCGATATCAAAAATGTTTCCGACGGCGGTTGGGTCATCGTCGAGGAGCATCGCGACCGGCAGTCGTATCGATACGAAGTCAGGCACGACGCGAGCGGTGGATTGTTGCGACTGTTTTACGTCAACGGTGTGGCGCAACCGATCGATGCGGCCGGGAAGACGTGGCTCGCGAAGTTTGTGCTCGATGCGGTGCGGCAGGGCGGTATCGACGCGGAGAAGCGCGTGAAGCAGATCCTCGAACAGCGTGGTGTTGCCGGGGTGCTACAGGAGATCGATCAGATCCAGGGTGATTGGGCCAAGCGGGGTTATTACGAGCACCTCCTGAAGCAGGCGAATCTTGACGGGACCGCGTTGCGTGATGTGTTGCGACAGATGGCGCGCAACATCTCGTCTGACTACGAGCAGGCGCAGTTGCTCAGGGCGGTGGCGCCGATGCTCACCGGTAGAGACGCTGCGATCCAGCCGTACTTCGATGCGGTTGCGACAATCAAATCGGATTACGAGCGCAGTAATGTGCTTAAGTCGATCATGAAGCAAGACATGCCCAGCAGCGCTGTGCTCGTGCTGGTGGCGTCGTCGACCAAAACTATTTCTTCAGACTACGAGCGGCGTGGTGTGTTGAGCGCGCTTGTGAAGACGAAGAATCAGAGCGAAGAAGTGTTGCGAATGTTGCTCGATTCCGCGGCGGCGATGTCGTCGGATTACGAGAAGGCCACGCTGCTGCTCGAGGTGTCGAACGTTTACACGGGCGATACGCGCTTGAAGGATTTGTTCCTGAAGGCAGTCGAGACGATCAAGTCGGATTACGAGCGCGGTCGAGTTCTATCAGCGCTCTTGAAAAACAAACAGATCGGGTAACGCGGATTTATCGGATCTTAAAGCCTGATTTACGCGGATAAGCATTATGGAAAATTTAATTAAAGACATTCGTTACGGCGTTCGGATGTTGTCGAAGAATCCGGGCGTGACGCTCGTTGCGGTGATCACGCTTGCGCTTGGGATCGGGGCTAACACCGCGATCTTCAGTGGTGTGAGCGCGTTTCTCATGCGACCACTCAGCGTGCCGAGGGCCAACGAGCTGGTCCGACCGCTCGAGATTTCGGACGACCGCGGCACGACCGATGAGTTTTCCTATCCCGACTTCGTTGACTATCGCAATCAGGCCCAATCCTTCAGTGGCCTGGCTGCGGAAGACATGATTTCAGCCGCTGTGGACGCTGAGAACCAGAGCGACGTGGTCTGGGGCCAGGTTGTTTCCGCGAACTACTTCGACGTCCTCGAGGTCAAACCGATCCTCGGTCGATCGTTCGCGCCCGACGAAGACAAGACAATCGGCGCGAATGCCGTGGTCGTGTTAAGCCACAGTTTTTGGCGCAGGCGCATGGCCGCCGATCCAAACATCGTTGGCAAGACTGTCCAACTTAACAATCGCGCCTACCAGGTCATCGGCGTTGCGCCTGAATATTTTGCGGGGACGAAGTTTGCCCTCGCGCTCGACTTCTGGGTGCCGATGTCGATGGCTGAAGAGCTGCGCCGCAATCCCGGCATACTCGCCGAACGTGGCAGCCACTGGATGAACGCGATTGGCCGTCTCAAGCCTGGTGTTTCGATCGAGCAGGCGTCCGCCGAAGTCGCCACCATTGCGACGCGTTTGAATCAGACTTACCCGGACAACCGGGCTTCCACCACACAAGGTCGCGTGCTCGGCGAGATCGACGGTCGTTGGGAAGAGTTGGGCGGCGTGTTCAAGAGTGCGGGCGCGATTGCCATGGCTATCGTCGGACTCATCCTCCTGATCGCGTGTGCCAACGTCGCAAACCTCATGCTCGCGCGAGCCGCCGGGCGTCGTAAAGAGATCGGCATTCGTTTAGCACTCGGTGCGAATCGCGCGCGACTCATACGACAGCTTTTGACCGAAAGCCTTCTGCTTTCAATCGCCGGTGGTGGACTCGGATTGCTCCTCGCTTTCTGGGTTACGCATCTGATGGAAGGTTTCATTCCCGTCATCGAATACAACATCGTCGCCAACTTCTTCGCGCTCGACTCACGCGCGCTCGTGTTCACGCTCATTGTTTCGCTCGCTACCGGACTCGTGTTTGGACTCGCGCCCGCGTTGCAGTCGTCGAATCCGGACGTCGTGCCGGTGTTGAAGGGCGAAGCTGAACGCGCGCGCAGAGGGAAGCGAAGAGGATTCGGGTTGCGCAATGTCCTCGTGGTGGCGCAGGTCGCGTTATCGCTCGTGGTGCTGGTTTGCGGTGGTTTGTTCATCAAGAGTTTTCGCAAAGCGCAGACGATGGATCCGGGTTTCAATAACGCAAATGGACTCGTGTTGTCGTTGAGCCCGACGTTGATTGGTTACGAAGACGAGCAGTCGCGACAGTTTTACAAGCAAGTGCTCGAACGCGTGTCGACTGTGCCCGGGGTTGAAGCTGTTTCGTATGCGCGAACGCTGCCGCTCGGCGACAGCTCAAACTCAAACGGTCCCATTCTTAAAGAAGGCGAGACGCTTCCGAAAGGAAGTGCCGGACGCGTGATCATGACCAACGTCATCAGTCCCGGTTATTTCAAGACTATGCAAATTCCGATTCTTGACGGCCGCGATTTTGACGATCGAGACCAGCCGAAAACGCAGCACGTGATCATCGTGAATCAGAAGATGGCTGAGATGCTGTGGCCGGGTGAGAGCGCGGTGGGTAAACGGATTCAGATCGGCACTGATGGTCCGAATCTTTGGGAAGTTGTCGGAGTCGTGAAGACTGGCAAGTACCGCACGCTCGCGGAAGATCCGAAACCGTTCTTCTACTACTCGATGGGTCAGCGGCGGCCAAGCACGACGGCGATGGTGGTGCGTGCGGGTGTGGATCCGCGATCGCTCGTGGGCGCGATTCGCAGCCAGGTGCAATCGATCGATCGTCGTGTGCCGCTGTCGGGTGTGAAGACGATGGACGAGCACAAGACGTACGCGCTCTGGGCGCCGAATATGGCGGCGAGTTTCTCGGTGGCGTTTGCCTTCCTGGCGGTCCTGTTGAGTGCGGTTGGGCTTTACAGCGTGATGGCTTACGTCGTTTCGCAACGCACGCGCGAGGTCGGGATTCGCATGGCGCTCGGCGCCAACCGCCGCGATGTGATGAAGATGATCACGCGACAGGGAATGCGACTCGCGGCGGTCGGCGTGGTGATCGGATTACTGCTGGCGCTCGCACTCGCGCAGGTGTTGTCGTCGTTGTTGATCGGAATCAGCGGTTATGACGTGACGACGTTCATCCTCGTGCCTGCGCTGTTATCGGCGGTGGCGTTGCTGGCGTGCTATCTGCCGGCGCGACGCGCGACGAAGGTCGATCCACTCGTGGCGCTCAGGTATGAATAGGATCACAAAAAGCACAAGATGGATTCATTGATCAAGGACATTCGGTTTGCGGCGAGAGGTTTAATAAAACGGCCGGGGTTTACGGCGGTGGTCGTGTTAACCCTCGCGCTGGGCATCGGCGCGAACACTGTGATCTTCAGCGTCGTCTATTCGGTGCTGCTGAAATCGCCACCGTTTCCGCACGCCGATCGCCTCGTCCTGCTGTGGGGTGACGATCGTGTTGAGAACAATGCTCGTAGTCAGGTATCGCACACAG
>DASTTS010000439.1:0-4320 GCA_035760085.1 Pyrinomonadaceae bacterium | reverse complement strand
TGCGCCAACGGGTTTGTCGCTCGCCGTCTCGCCTTATCGCACCAATACGTTCTCGCCGTTGTCAGCAATCAAGAGTCTGAACTATCTCGATCACGTGCTTTCGTGGGAAGAAGCGCAGAGCCGCGACTTCGATGAGGCGGTCGTGTTGAATGAGCGTGGTGAGATCGTTTCGGCGACCACGGCAAACTTGTTTTGGGCCAAGAATGGCACGTTGCACACGCCCAATTTGAGCACGGGCGCGCTCGCCGGTATCACGCGCGAATGCGTGATCGATATCGCTGACAAGCATTTTGTTCCGCTGCTGGAAGGGATTTACGAGATGGGGGATTTGACTGATGCGGATGAGATCTTTTTGACGTCGTCGAGTCTGGGCGTGGCGGCGGTGACGACGTTTGATTTTAGAAGATACTCAGTTGATGGCGGGCGTATTACCGGTATGATCGCCGAGGCATACGCGAAATTAATTAGACAGGATTAACAAGATTTCTCATGAAAAATCTTGTAAATCATGTCAAAGGCATTGATCTGATTCTCTTGCCCGTTAGATCAAATATCGCGTTCGCCACAGCGGGGGCGAGGCCGACGATTGGCGTCTCACCCGCACCCGCCGAGGGCAGATCCTTTCGATCGAGCAACACGATCTCAATCAGCGGCACATCGCTAAACCGCGGCAATCGATACTGCGAAAACTTTCCATTCAGAATCTGCCCATTCTTAAATTGAATATTCTCAAACATCGCGCCGCCAATCGCCTGCACCACCGCACCCTCAACCTGGTTATGCAAATGCAACGGATTGACGATCGCGCCACACTCAAAACTCTCAACCACGCGCTCCAGCTTCACGCGCCCGGTCTTCGCATCGACTGAAACCTCCGCCGCCGTCGCGATGTAACTCCCCTTCTCAAATCCACACGCAATACCGCGCCCGCGTCCCTCAGTTTTCTTCGCATGCCAACCAAACTTATCAGCCGCCGCTTCCAACACCGCCTTCAGTCGCGCGTCCTTGATGTTCTTCAAACGAAACGCGACGCTGTCCATGTTGACAAGCTGGGCCAACTCGTCCATGTGCACTTCACGCGCGAAGTGGTTTGCCGTCGCCGCAAGCCCGCGATACGAGCCCTGTCGCAGCGGCGACTTGCTGTTGTGAAACTGAATGTCCTGGTTTGGAAAATCGTACTTGACCTGAATGCCGGAACCGCCGGAGTTGTAGTTGTGAAACTCCCACGCGGTGACAGTGCCATCATTCTTCACGCCGCTGTTCACTTCGATCACGCCGGCCGGACGAAAGTAAGCCCAGTTGAATTCTTCCTCACGCGTCCAAACGAGCTTGACCGGCTTCCCACTCGCGCGCGCGAGCCGCGCCGCTTCGATCGCGCATTCGCCCGTGTGTTTGCCGCCGTAACCTGAACCCGTGTCGGGCACAATCACGCGCACTTTCTCTTCCGGAATGTGAAACGCCTCGGCCAGTTCCGATCTAACGCCGAACGGCCGCTGCGTGCCGGTCCAAACAGTCAGCTTTCCATCATTCCATTCAGCGACAGCCGCGCGCGGCTCAAGTGGCGCGTGGGCGATATAAGCGACCGTGTACGCCTGCGAGAGTTTCTTGTCTGCCGCTGCCATGCCGTCGGCGATCGAGCCAACCGGACGCGCACCACGACTCGGCGCTGCATTCTTCTTTAGAAAAGCAAACAACTCATCGTTGCCAGGTTGCCCGGGCGCTTGCCAGTGGACTGCGATCGCTTTCTCCGCGCGTATCGCAGTTTCGCGATCAGGCGCTACGACGCCGATGAAGTCGCCGTCGCGGACCACCACGACGCCCGGCATCGCCTCGGCCGCTTTCGTATCACTCGACATCAACTTCGCTTCGAGCGCCGATGGTCTAACGATGCGCCCATACAACATACCCTCGCGTCGGACGTCCGTCGTATATTGATGTTTTCCGGTAACGAAATCACGACCATCGATCTTCGCAACAGATGTTCCTGCCACCGTCCAGTCTTTCACGGCGGTTGTCGCAACATCTGCGGGTATCGTCTTGACGAGTTTTTGGCCCTTTGCGACTTCGGCGAGTGTCAACGATTTCGATGCATCGTGGTTGACGAAACGCGCGTTCACGATCCGGACTGATGTTGGCTCCACTTTCCACTGCTCGGCGGCGAGCGCGATCAACGTCTCGCGTGCCGCTGCTGCGGCTTTGCGTAACTGCGGCGCCATGCGAGGCGTTGTGAGACTGCCAAACGTGCCCATATCAAACGGCGTCAGATCCGTGTCAGCCATCACGACGCGAATCACGTCGAGCGGAACGTGCAGTTCTTCAGCAACCGCCTGTGTCAGCGACGTGCGAATGTTCTGACCGATTTCGGTTTTGCCGGTGAATACTGAGACCGTGCCTTTTTCGTCGATATGGATCCAGGCGCCAATATCGTCGGGTACGCGCTCATTGCCTCTGCGACCTGATTCGCCCTGGTCCTGTTGGAGCGTGTGCGCAACAAGATTCGACACGGGCACGATCAACGCGATGCCGCCGCTGAACGCCTTGAGAAATTGGCGACGATTGAAGTTGAAGTTATAAAGTGGACCAGCGAAAAGCTCGTAGCGCTCCTGCTCCAACTCGAGATCGTCTTTCATTCGGCCACCCCCTTACCGGTGCCCGCCGCGATCTCAATGGCCTTAACGATGCGCGGGTACGTGCCGCAGCGGCAAACGTTCGCGTCCATGTGTTTGACGATCTCTGCGCGGCCTGGCTTCGCGTTCTTGTTCAGAAGCGCCGCGGCCGCCATGATCATGCCGGAAGTGCAGTAGCCACATTGCAACGCGTCGGCTTTGAGAAACGCTTCCTGCAACGGATGCAGTTTGCCATCCTTCTCCATGCCTTCGATCGTGGTGATCTGTTTGCCGCTGACGCGACCGACAGGTGTGACGCACGAGCGCATTTGCTGGCCCTCGACGAGCACCGTGCACGCGCCGCACTTCGCTTCACCGCAGCCATACTTTGTTCCGGTCAGGTTCAGGTGGTCGCGCAGGACGTAGAGCAGAGGTGTTTGCGAATCGACGTCAACGCGCAGCTTCTTCCCGTTCACGTTTAGAGTCGTCACATTTGGCATAGTGATGGTTAGTTTAGCTCGTGCAGCGCAGTCGTGCCCACTTCCCTCGGACACAGAAATGCGATAACTTGCAATCATGAGCACTGTAACTGAAGAAACCCCGGAAATAACTGAGCCAACAACCCATAAATGGGTCTACCTCTTCGACGAAGGGCCAGGCGACGACAAGGCTCTTCTCGGCGGTAAAGGCGCCGGACTTTGCGAGATGACGCGCGCGGGATTGCCGGTGCCGCCCGGGCTCGTCGTGACCACCGAAGCCTGCAACGCCTTCTTTGATAACGACAAAAATTTTCCCGACGGCATGTGGGAACAGGTCAAAGATGGGCTGACGAAGATCGAAGAGAAGGTCGGTAAGAAGTTTGGCGATCCGAAGAACCCGCTGCTCGTCTCCGTTCGCTCAGGCGCGGCGTTCTCCATGCCGGGCATGATGGACACGGTGCTCAACCTGGGTTTGAACGAAGAAACAGTGCAGGGTTTGGCGGAACAAACGGGCGATCTGCGTTTCGCGCTCGATGCTTATCGTCGGTTCGCGTCGTTGTTCGGCGAGATCGTGATGGGCGTCGCGCATGAGAAGTTTGAGCGTGTGCTCGATCGTTTCAAAGCGCAGACGCAAGGCGGACGCGATACTGACCTCGCCGCCGATCACTTGCGCGAGATCATCACGGCTGAGAAACAGATCATTTTGACGGAGCAGTCTGCGATTCCGGAAGATCCTTATGAGCAGCTTCGCGTCGCGATCGCCGCCGTCTTCAACTCATGGATGGGGCGTCGCGCGATCGACTATCGTCGCATCAATCGCATTCCTGACACGCTCGGCACCGCCGTCAACGTGCAGGCGATGGTGTTCGGAAACATGGGCGCGGGCAGCGGCACCGGTGTCGCCTTCACACGCAATCCGTCGACCGGCAAGAAAGAGCTTTACGGTGAGTACCTGCTGAATGCGCAGGGCGAAGACGTTGTCGCCGGCATTCGCACGCCAAACCCGATCAATCAACTAAAGAAAGAGCTGCCGGAAGTTTACGAACAGTTTGCTTCAATCACTGACCTGCTCGAAAAGCATTACCACGACATGCAGGACTGCGAGTTTACGATCGAGCGCGGCAAGCTCTACATGCTGCAAACACGCACCGGCAAACGCAGTGGCGCCGCCGCCGTGCGCATCGCGGTCGAGATGGTTTACGAGAAACTGATCGACAAGGCGACTGCGGTCAGAC
>DASTTS010000438.1:0-3235 GCA_035760085.1 Pyrinomonadaceae bacterium | reverse complement strand
CAGGCGAACCTGACAAAAATTCGCTCAATGTCGACTAAGTGAAGCGACAAGACGTCGACACGAGCTAGTCCGGCTTGTTCTCGCCCACACTCACGGACCGAAAGTGCGGGCCAGCTCATCTAAGTGACATCTCACTCCGCGCGCATGAGCAACTTGCGGCGAGACGCTCGGTGCTTAATTAGGCAGCGAGAGCCAATTCGTTATTGGCAGTTGTGTTTCCCTACGCGTTTTAACGAGCTGCATAAGGTAGCCCGGCATGCATCGCGACGACGTTCAGGTTCCTGTCGAAGCCTGTCGCCCCCATTTGCGAGCAAAGCCATTATAACCGTGGCCTTACAAAGCACAAAAAGCTCGCTAAGCTGCGCTTTGATGCGTCTCATCATCAAATGCGTTTGTGCCTTTTGCGCACTTTTGCGGCATAATTTCGCTTCTGTGGCTACCCACGTTGCCCTCAAGCCCCCCGACAAGGCATGGTGCTTTGGGAGAAATTTAACTTATGGCTGCGAATCATTCGAAATATTCACCGACAGCAATCATTAATACGCCTCCTGAACAACGCCGGCATCTGCTCGCGCGACTCTGGCTGCCGACCGTCCTGCTTCTCGCTCTGGCCGCGGGCGGACTAACCGGCATCATCGCTGCTTACGAGCTGAACTACTCGCGCGCTGCAACCGAAGTCGCAGCACTCGCGACGTATCGCCCGAGCGTCGTCACCAGGGTCTACGCTGACGACGGCGAAACAGTCATCGGCGAGTTTGCACTCGAGAAGAGAATCCCACTGAAGTACGAAGAGATTCCGCCAGTCCTGAAAAACGCGATACTCGCGGTCGAAGACGTTCGCTTCTACGATCACATCGGCATCGATCCGATCCGCATCATGGGCGCCGCCTGGAAGAACCTGACCACCGACAGAGTCGAAGGTGGTTCAACCCTAACGCAGCAGCTCACGAAGAACCTTTTTCTCTCAAAGGAACAAACGTACACGCGCAAGGTCAACGAGTGGATTCTCGCACTCCAGATCGAAAGGTATTACACCAAGAACCAGATCATGGAGTTGTACACGAACCACATGTTCCTCGGCGCCAACGCTTACGGCATGGAAGCCGGAGCCGAAACGTACTTCGGTAAACAAGCGAAGGATCTGACACTCAGCGAAGCAGCTCTCCTCGCCGGCATTCCGAAAGCGCCAAGCGACTATTCGCCGACATCAAATCCCGCGAAAGCAAAAGAGCGCCGCGATCTCGTGCTAGATCTCATGGCGAAGAACGGATTCGCCAGCCAGTCAGAAGTCGATGCCGCAAAGTCGAAGCCGATTCAACTGGCAGACACTGCTTACTACCAGTCGCAGCGCAAGTCGTCTCCATTCGATTACCCGGTTGAGTACATTCGTCAGGAGCTCGAAGACAAATACACAACGCGCGTGGCCCAGGGTGGTCTTTCGGTTTACACAAGCATCAACGTCGATGCGCAGAAGAAAGCTTACGAAACACTGCGCGCGGGTTTGCGAAGCTACGATCGCTCACATACTTCCTGGCGCTCGAACTACACGATGATTCCGACGACCGTCAACAACGGCGAAGGACCAGCGAACGCACAAGAGCTCAGCAATTACAAACATCCTGACTGGTACGGCAATGACTACGAACCGGGCCGCCACCTGATGGGCCTGATCATGAAAGTCGATCGCGGACGCAACGAGGCATCCGTGCGCTTCGGCAACTACACCGCAACTTTGACCGCTGCCGATATGGGTTGGGGTAAACGACAACCAGGCAGCGAGTTCAAGAACGGTCACCTTGCGGAGTTTGAGATCAAGGAAGTTGATGAAAAGAACCGCCGTTTGACTGTCGAGCTCTCGCAGGTTCCCGCCGTGCAGGGCGCGATGATGACACTCAACGCCAAAACGGGCGAGATCATCACGATGGTTGGTGGCTACGATTTCTACACCAACAAATTCAACAACGCCACGCAGGCCTATCGACAAACCGGTTCGTGTTTCAAACCATTCATCTACACCGCGGCGGTCGAGTGGGGCATGACTCCTGAGACGCCCGTCAGCGGCGCACCAATAAGCATCGGCGACTGGCAACCACACAATTACGATGGTTCGCTTGGCAGCGGTGACATGCCGCTGAAAACGGCACTCGCGAAATCGATGAACATTCCCGCGGTGCACCTGCTGCAAACAGTCGGTATTCAAACCGGCGCACAGATGGTTCGTCGTTTCGGTATCAAAGTGCCGATGTCGCCGTACCTGCCGTCAGCACTTGGCGCGACCGAAGTGCCGCTCGATCAGATGGTCTCCGCCTACTCCGCATTTCCAAACAAAGGAATTCGTGTTGAGCCACACTTGATTCGCAAGGTTCTAGATCGCGATGGCGCCACTCTCGAGGAGTGGGAACGAACTACATATAAGGTGATGAACCAGTACGTCGCATTGACGATGGTCTCAATGATGCGCGGCGTTGTGACGGGCGGAACGGCAACTCTGGCCAGCACACTACCGCATCCAGTCGCCGGCAAAACCGGCACCGTCAACGATCACACAGACGTCTGGTTCATCGGCTACACACCGACTTACGTCACCGGCGTGTGGATGGGTTATCCCGGCAAGAAGAAACCGCTCGGCAACGACATGACCGGCGGCAAAGGCGCGCTGCCGATGTTTGTCGACTTCATGAAGACATTTCTGAAGGACAAAGAGAAGGAAGAGTTTCCGAAGGCTCCGGAAATGCCGGAAGACATGCGCGAACTTTTCCGCCAGCGCCAGCGTGAACTTGCGGCTGAGCGCGCCGAACTGGCTGCTGAAGCTAAGACTGACGAAGATACCGAATTGCCCGCCGCGGGAACGGAGCCAAAACTGGAACAGATGACACTTCCGCCCCCACCCAAGGCTGACGCCGACGAGCAACCAAAGGCACCCACAAAACCCGAGACTGCAACGCCCAAGATCGAAGCGCCTCCTCCCGCTGCAACGCGACCACGCGAGGCTGAGCCCGCGAAGAAAAAAGGTAAGAAGGGCGACGGCGAACCGTAATTAGGATTTCTCACGCAGCGGCGCAACGACGCGACGAAAGACGCAAACAATACTCAGCGGGGTGGTGTCTTAATTTGAAAATCTTCTCTGCGGTTCTCGGCGTATCTCTGCGCCCTCTGCGTTTGAGTTGTCGTTTAACGCAGAGAACACTGAGATACGCCGAGGACGCAGAGAAAATCGCTCAATTTAAGACACCAC
>DASTTS010000437.1:0-13606 GCA_035760085.1 Pyrinomonadaceae bacterium | reverse complement strand
TACTCGTCGAGTATGAAACGATTTGCGCGGTCGCCGATCGCGTGAGTCTCGACTTGAATACCTTTTTTCAAAGCGTCGATCAGCATCGGTCGCAACTCTTCCGCTTTCACGGTTAGAAATCCGGAAGTGTCGGGCGCGTCGGAGTATGGTCCAAGCAGTGCGGCGCCACGAGAGCCGAGTGCGCCGTCTGAAACGACTTTGATCGATCTTACGGTCAGACGATTTCCAAACTCGCCAATGATTGCGCCTTCGTTGAGCAGGCGAGTGGCTTGCGGGCCTGGCCCATAAACGGCTTTGTAGATGCGGAGTTTGAGCGTGCCCGCGGCGTAGAGTTTTTTGAAGATGTCGACTTCGGCGAAACTGCCGCCCGCATCCTGAACCTGAGTCCAGCCAAGTTCGACGTCGCGTTTCGCGCCGAGCACAACTGCGCGTTCGGCGTCTTCGGCAGTTGTTGGTGGGACGCGGCGACGAACGAGGCCCTGCGCGGCGTCGAGCAACATGCCGTTGGGTTCGCCCGTCTGTTTGTCTTTCGAGATCTCGCCGCCGAACGGGTTCGGCGTGGTTTTATCGACGCCCGCGAGTTTCAGTGCGGCACTGTTTGCAACTGCGCCGTGACCGTCAGCGCGCCCGAGAATTACGGGATTGTTTGGTGAGACTTTGTCGAGGTCCCAACGCGTTGGAAAGACTGGTGGCTGCCAGTGCGTTTCGATCCAGCCGCGGCCCGTTACCCACTCGCCCGGCTTTGTTTGATCGACACGTGCTTTCACTTTCGCGAGGAAATCTTCGAGACTCGTCGTGCCTTCGAGATTGAGGGTCATCTCACGCTGGCCGACGCCCGAGAGATGCTGGTGTGCGTCAGTAAAACCGGGCAGAGCCGTGCTGCCTTTGAGATCGACCACGCGCGTGTTTGGACCAACGAACTTCTGCGCGGCCGCGTTCGTGCCGACAAAGACGATCCGGTCGCCTTTCACAGCGATCGCTTGCGCTTTGGGTGTCTTGTCGTTGGCGGTGTAAACGTTGCCGTTTTTGAAGACGACATCAGCTACTGTTGATTGTTGAACAGGAATCAAGCTCAGGAGCAGCAGAGTTGCTGCAATTAAAAAGAGTTTCATTTTTCCCTCGGAAGAGTTAACCGCGGATTGCGCGGATTATATAACGGATCTGGTGCGTAGAAACTTTTCTAATTCAGATTTGGTAGGCAGCGCGGTCCTCGCACCGAGGGCGCTGCATTTTATGGCAGCGACGGCGTTGCCGAGTTTCAGGCTCGTTTCCAGATCTTCGCCAGTTAGAAAGCCGTAAAGAAAGCCAGCGTGAAAGGCGTCGCCGGCGCCGGTCGTGTCACGGCAACCGCCAGGGGCTTCAAAGCCCGACGATTCGATGAAGCGCCCTTCGTGATAAACCACCGCGCCATTCGCACCGATCGTCATGCCTACCAACGCACAGCCATAACGGTTCTTCAGTTCAACGAGAGCCTCACGGGTGTCGTGAACGCCGGTCACGCGACGCGGAAACTCTTTCGATCCGATCATGATGTCGATCAAGGGCAACAGCTCGGGTAGTCCTTCGTAGACGTTGTCGATGTCAGCCGAAACGATCGTCCCCGCCTCACGCGCCGCCTGCGCGATGCGCGCACATGCCGGCGGATCGTGACCATCGAGATGCAAAACCTTTCCCAATGCTCCAAACTCAGCGGGCGCCTCTGCGGGCGCGTAGGCGAGTTTGTCGTCGCGGTCCCAAACGATCGTTCGCTCACCGCTGCGCGCGTCGATCGTGATGAACGCGATCTGGTTTCGCGCGCCCTCGACGATCTCAGCAAAGTCGAGGTTGACGTCTTCGTCTTTTAGCGTTTGGAAACCGAAAAGACCTTCGGGATCGGATCCGAAGCGTCCGGCATAAGCCGTCTTCAAACCCAGACGGCGCAATGCAACCATCGCGCTCGCCGTTTGACCACCGGCAGACTGTTTGTGATCGAGTAGCCGGATCTTCGTATCAAACGCGGGATACTCAGGCACCACGATCAGGTGATCCACCGCGTTGAGCCCGAAGCCAACGGCGTCAAACGGTTTGTTTGCCGGAAGCGTGAGTGGAAAATGCATTTGCGTCAGTTAAAATAGCATCTAAACATCGTGTCTATTGAGGAAAAACTCAAGGAAATCCCATCCTCGCCCGGCGTCTACCTGCACAAAGACGCGGCGGGAAAGGTGATTTATGTCGGCAAGGCGAAGAACCTGCGCAGCCGCGTGCGCTCGTATTTTCGCGCGCGGCCGTTCGACCGGAAGACGGATGCCCTCGTCGGTCAGATCGCTGATTTGGAGTTCATCGTCACCGACAACGAAGTTGAAGCATTAATACTCGAGGCGTCGCTCGTCAAACAACACAAGCCGCGTTACAACATCAAACTTCAGGACGACAAGTCGTACCCGCACCTGAAACTCACGATTAACGAGCCGTTTCCGAAGGTTGTGATCACGCGTCGCATTCAACGCGACGGCGCGCTCTACTTTGGTCCGTTTTTGCCGGCCAGTCTCGCGCGCCGCACGATTGATCTAATTAACAGGACGTTTCAATTGCGCACGTGCGACATCGAAATTGACGGTAAAGCGCCGCGGCCGTGTCTCGAGTATCACATCAAACGCTGCCTCGGGCCGTGCGTCAAGGGACTGTGCACGCCGGAACAGTATCAGGAAGCTGTAAGCGACGTTCGATTGTTACTGGAAGGACGGAACAAGGAGCTCGCGGATGAGCTCGAGTCGCGGATGTTTGAAGCGTCTGAGGCGATGCACTACGAGCTCGCGGCGAAGTATCGCGATCTGCGAAAGACCGTGATCCGGCTTTCGGAACAACAAAAGATGGCAACAACTTCCGAAAGCGATATCGACATCTTCGGCTACTACCGCGAAGGACAACGTCTCGCGCTCCAACTCTTCACGATGCGCGAAGGAAACATCGTCGGGCGGCGCGAGTTCTTCTGGGAAGACTTGCCGGAAGACGATTTCGATCCGGCAGAGTTTTTGAGCGACGTGTTGTCGCAGTATTACGCGTCAGACTACGTGCCGCGCGAGATCTACGTGCCGGTAGATTTTACCGATCGTGATCTGCTCGAGAAAGCGCTAACGAAACGAAAAGGTCGCCGCGTCAAGATCTTCGATCCGCAACGTGGCGAGAAGCGCGACATGATCGATCTTGTCGACAAAAACGCGAAGCTCGCGTTCGAACAGCGTTTCCGGATTCTCAAGCCGGATATGAAGCGCGTGCTCGAGGAGTTGCAGGAGACACTCGAATTGCCGCACTTTCCCGGACGCATCGAGTCGTTTGATATTTCGCACATTCAGGGTGCGGAGAACGTCGCCGGCATGGTCGTTTGCGACAACGGCAAGATGAATCGTGCGGAGTACCGGAAGTTCAGAATCAGAAGCGTTGAAGGCGCAAACGATGTTGCGTCAATGCATGAAGTGGTGACGCGACGGTATCGTCGTTTGCTGGAAGAAGGAAAGCCGCTGCCGGATTTGATCATGATCGATGGTGGCAAGGCGCAGTTGAACGCAGCGGCAAGCGCGATGAGAGAGCTTGGTCTCGAAGCGATTCCGATGGTTGGGATCGTTAAGCCGCCGCAACGGCACAACGATGTCGCGTATTTGCTGATGAAAGGTCGTGAAGATGAGCCGATCTATCTCGACTCACACTCGTTGATACTCCGGCTGCTGCAAATGATTCGCGACGAGACGCACCGCTTCGCCGTCACTTATCATCGTAAGCGCCGCGAGCTGCGCGACTTCACTTCCGAGTTAACGGCGATCCCGGGTGTGGGAGACAAGCGAAAAGGACGACTGTTGCGGCACTTCGGATCGATTCAGAGAATTTCACGCGCAGGAGTTTCGGAGCTGACTCCGTTTGTTGGCAGAAAGACCGCGGAAGAGATCGCAGAACACTTTGAGCGCCAGCGAATGCTCGCAAATACAGCCACGGATACTACGTCCCCTGATCCTTCACACCCGTAAACTCATAAATCAGATAAAGCTTCAACGAGCCATCCAGGATTTCGGCGCGTACGTCTTTCGCGCGAGCTTTGACGGCGCCGTTGCTCGCCTTCACCGGAATCTGCAACGACAACTGCGGCTCGCTCACCAGCACGAGCGGATTCACCTTCTGATTGATCGCGCCCTGCACAAACACGGTGACGAAGTTGTTCGCAATCGGATTCACGCCTTCGAGGTTCACGCCCTCGACGTCGACGTAACCAAATACCGTCTGCTTCTCCTGATCGAACGATAATCTGATCTTGTTCTGCGCCCATCCCTTGAACTGCATACAACTGCCGGCAAGGTTATAGCTCCCTGTGAACGCCATCGGCGCGTAAACATTGCCGTTGCGAAACTGCACGCCAGTTTTCACGCCGCTGCCTTCGGCCAGAAGCGTGATCGTGTTCGTACAGCCACCCTGGAACAGTGCCTGTTCAATCCGTTCCGAACCATTGCGCGATTGCCCGAGTTGAAACGTCGGCGTGCCGAGACCGCTGAAAGTAGTCGCGAGCACCGCGTCGATAAAACTCTGGTCCAACGCGATTACGACAGCGCCCGGCTGGTTTCCCGCCTGGTCAGGCGGCTTGATCGCCTGACCA
This sequence comes from Pyrinomonadaceae bacterium, assembly GCA_035760085.1. GTDB lineage: Bacteria > Acidobacteriota > Blastocatellia > Pyrinomonadales > Pyrinomonadaceae > PSRF01. Next base: position 8,988 of record DASTTS010000437.1, on the reverse strand, counting down.
GGCGCGGACTTCGCCGGCGGCGCGCCGAGAAAAAACACCGCAACACCGCCGCCGAGCAAAATTCCGAGAAGGAGAATGACAACGTACTTCATTTTTCACCTTTGCTATCTTGGACTGGGACTAGTAGCCGGTGACACAGTTGGTGACGCAGTTGGCGAAGTTGAAGGTGGTGGCGGCGCCGTGTTCATGTTCGTCAAGAGCGCTCTGAGCACTGCCGCAACCGTGTTTGTCACTGTGTTCACTTGCGCGCGTACCTGGGATTCCGGAACCTTGGTCATGTCCGGTGGTATTTCGAAAAGACTCGGACTAGGGTTCGTCTGGATGTCGCGCATCTCGGCTACGACCTTCGCACCTTTAACGCCCTGTACATTACCACTCGCTTCGCTAAAAAGTTCCGCGCGCAGTGGCAAGCCCGTGTCTTTATCGATGTAGATAAACGATTCTGTGTGGACTTCACCGGCCGATGTTTGCGTTTGCGATGTTCGCGCGTAACGATACTTCAGCGCTGTGCGACCGGCTTGTTGTTCTTCGCCGACGAATTGGATGCCCTTAAGTCTGTCAAGATACGCCACCAGTTGACCGGGCGTCATCAGCTTCTGAATCTGGAAACCGGTGGCTGCGGGCGTCAGCTCCGCATACTGTTTACGTGCGGGCGCGATGCCATATTGAACACCGGCGCGCTCCAGGTAAATCAAATCAGAACCGTCTGGAAGTTTGAATGAGAGACGGCGATCGTTGCCGCTCTTCGCGACGTCCGCGGAGAGAGTCGGGATACCGATGGCCTTGTCGCCTCCTTCAGTTTCGGCAGTAAAGACGATGGTGGCGCGGTAGGCGTCGGGCTCGCGCGCTGCGAATGTTGAAGGCGCGGTGTTGGCGTTGATGTTCGCGTTGGCGGCGACGTTGGCATTAACGTTGGTGTTGATGTTGGTGCTCACATTGGCATTTGCTTCTGGACCACGCGTACAACCACTCGCTGCAATAACGAATACTGAAATAGTCAATACGAGCATATAGACCGGCGGTCTGACGTCGGTGTTTTTCATATGGCATTCTCCGAACAGGCGCGTACTCACGCGCGACGTTATTTACAGGGGGTGTTTAAGAAGGGAAGGTTCATAGGATAGCACGAGATGGGCCTGGCACGTGAATCCTGTGAAATCTTGTTAATCCTGTAAGAAGTTGGACAGGATTTTCAAGATTCACAGGATTTACAAGATCTGATAAAAAACAGCCATGAAAAATATCCTGGTCCTACTGTTTCTCGGTTTCGCTCTTTCCCTTTGCAACCTTTCCGAAAGATTCAAATCGAAGTCAAACTCTGGTCCAACCGCGTCAGGCGGTGGCTCGAGCTCGAGATCCGCAGAGCACGGGCAAGCGACAGCCGCGCAAACAGCGGCGCTGTCCGGTGGTCAACAGATCAAGTGGGAACGTCAGGGAATGTCGTTTACGGTCCCACCGGGTTGGACCGAGATCGAAAGTGAATCGAAGTCGTTTGGCTGGCGTTCGCCCGGCGGTGATGGAGCGGCGTCGTTGTTAGTGAACATCTCGCCGATGCCTGCGGATTTCCCAACAGAGTCGAGTATGCAGGCAATGTACGATGGCACAAAGACGCGCGCTCAGAATGGCGAGGTCGATGAATTGAAGTGGGTCGAGATCGACGGACTCACGGGCGTTCAGTTTCGCGAAGCGAATCCGGAAAAGCCCGACGACTTCCGCCGGCTCCAATGGCAAGCGTACCGAAAGTATTTAGGTCAGGTACAGTTAATCAATCTCATGCTCGCAACGACCGGCAAAGGCTACGAGCGCCACAAAGACGCGATGTATGGCATCCTGTATTCAACAAAGATCACGCATTAAGCAACGGGTGGCCACGGAGGCCACCCCTACAGTTGTTGCTCACAGGGCGCGTTAAACGAAGTTGCGTGGTTGACTACAACTGTAGGGGCGGCCCTCCGTGGCCGCCCGTGCGGAGATATGGGGCAGATTGCCCCATGCGAAATTTATCGTTGACAGACCTTCCTATTTAAGCTAACTGTCGCAGCGATTTAAGTTTTTCCTTACGACCCTAGTCAACCACGTTTCCGAGGGTAGTTCCCATTAAGCGCCCAGCCCCTCTGAAGTTCTATCTCCCACACCCGAACAGCTCGGTACAACCCTGGCCTGCTGATGAATAAAGACTGGGAACTCTCACAGGAGGCTTTTGACGCGTTACTGGCCTGGCTTGATTCTGATCGCGAGCAAGCCGCACTGAAGTACGAGAAAATTCGCCGCAGCCTGATCAAGATCTTCACCGGTCGCGGGTGCGTTGAACCGGAAGACCTCGCCGACGAAACCATCAACCGCGTCACCAGTAAACTCAAAGAGATCGAGAAAGAGTTTCACGGCGATCGTGCACGTTATTTCTTCGGCGTCGCTAACAAGGTCCATCTCGAACACCTCAGAAAGAAACTGCCTCAGGCCATGCCGCCACCGGCAAACGATCCCGACCGCCTCGAGCTGGAATATAACTGCCTCGAACGTTGTATCGACCGGCTCAACCAGGAAAATCGCGATTTGTTATTGCGGTATCACGGCGCCGACGGCCGCACGGACACGGACCATCGACGAGCGCTCGCGGAAGAACTCGGAATCGCACCAAATGCTTTGCGGATACGGATTTATCGTATTCGTATGACCTTGAAGGAATGTGTGGAGAAATGCATCGAGCGCTCACTTGAATGAAATAAGTGGCGCTATTTAGTCATTAAGATCAGAGCGCAGCGCGCGCGGAGACAGAATTTGAACCCGAATGCTGGCAAACAAGAGATGAAAAGCTACTTGTTGGGCACTTTGGATAGTGATCGCAAAACAGAGTTGGAAGAGCAAATTCTGTCTGTGCCCGGAACTTACGAAGAGCTCGCGATCGCTGAAGACGAGTTGATCGAACAATATTTGGCTGGTGGTCTATCTCAACTCGAACGACAGCAGTTTGAGGCAAACTTCCTCATCACCGCCGAACGTCAAAAGAATTTGCGCTTCGCGCAACACCTGAAACGCTACGTAAACTCACATCCGTTTCCGGTTGCCGAAGAAGATTTCACAGCCGCCGCAATTGCTCACGTCGAAAAAACCGCTCCCGCGAAAAAACCGTTCACGTTTTCCATGTTGCCCACCGGCGGCCGTCCACACATCACGTTTGGCGTAGCCGCCGTGGCTTTGCTGGGAATCGTGTTGCTTGGATGGATTATGTTGCGAAGACCGGTGACGCTTTCGGTCCAACAAAATGCCGAGCCGGTCGTAGTGGTCAAGCTTGCTCCCGGCTCGATCACAACTGAAGGCACGAATGCGCCGCGAGTGAACGTCCCGCCAAAAGGCTACAACCTGAAACTCGAGCTTGAGCTCGCGAATGCGAAGTTCCGAAACTACAAGTGGGAACTCTTCCGCGGAAACAAGTCAGTGCAAAGAAGTGGTGAGTTAAAGAGCGAAGCGAAGGGCGAGCAGTTTGTTGTACCACTCACCATAACCGGGGACATACTTCCCGGAGATTACCAGGTGAAATTGAGTGGCGTGCTGGAGTCGGGCGCCAATGAGTTTATTGAGAATTATTCTTTCCGTGTAATCGAGTAAGTCCTCACTAACCACCCGCTGAAAATATTTCTGAAATGTTTGGGGTACTGAAGTCATAACCATTGAAGCGTCGCATTGACAAACACCCCACGCGCGACAGAAAACCCTCACCCCTAAAGCAATGGCGAGCGACCTTGTGAACAGTCGCTCGCCTTTGTGGTTTCTAGATTACCCGGATCCGTTAAATCGATTTTCACAGATCGGCGTAATCCGTGGTTAATATTTATTGCTTACGGATGTAGTTGCGGTGGACCCAGACGTCGTTTGACGCGCGGTCTTGCGTTTCGAAGAAGATGTTCTTGTCGTCTTCTCGCGTCACGACTTTCACCCGCGGCGTTACCTGTCGCGCTTCGGCCCTGGCTTTCTCTGAGTCGACCAGAAACGTATGCACAACTTCACTCGCGACCGGCTTCGCTTCAACATCTTTGTTCAACTCGGCCACCGCTTCCACCGCGCTCGCCTTGAGCAACTTGGGCCAGAGCTTCGCGAACAAAGCGCGTGAAGCGTAAACATCCGCGCTGTTGACGTGGCCGTTGATCGCGAAAACATAACCAATCACGTCTGACTTCTTTTGCAGTATTCCCGAAAGCGCATCGATGTATGCGCCAGTCGTTTCTTTCACTTTCGCGTTCTCGACCGACAACTCGAGACTCGACGCAGACGCAGGCGCCTGCACGTTGCCGCCGACATTGCGGCTCAGCTTGTCCTGTGCAACTTTCACATTTTCCCAAACAGCTTGCTGCGACTGCGCGCGCTTGGCTGCGAGCTTGAGATCCTTCGTAGCGATCATGTTTTCAGAGCTGCTGAACGAGGCTGATTCTTCGTTACCTCGTTTATTCCACCGGCCCGACTCAACACAAAACGCCGCGATCGGCATGCGACCTGACATCGGTGGAACGATGAAGTCAACTGAGATCATTCGATCCTGATCGCCACCGCGCACGATATCGCCGGCCTGAACGTAAACGTCTTCGTTCGAAAGATTTTTAATCGCGAGCGAGTTCACGTCTTTGGTTTCATAAACCCTGACCTTCTTTTGTGCGAGAGCTTCCTGAAGCGTGAGGAAATTTTTGTTGGTCAAGTCCTTTCCATGCACGAGAAAAACTGTGAGATTGCCGTGAGTGTATGGACCGGAGAGATGGTAACTGGACGAACCGGCTGTGGCGTCTTGCCCGGGTGACGGGGTTTGGGCCACCGCGGCGATGAAAAGTCCTACAGAAAAGATGAGAAGACAGAAAAACCCTGTTGTGGTTAGGTGCTTTGGCTTCATTGTCGTACTCCTAGCGAAGTGGATGTCGGGGAGACAACCGCGGGGAGACTAGAGGAACGAAAATATGAAGACTTCTTGCGCGGTGAGACGATCTTCGGGATGGGTTCGTTGCCTGTGATTGCAACTCAGTCTTACAGGATGACAGGATTCACAAGACTAACAGGATAATCCTGCTAATCCTGTAAATCCTGTCAAAAAGCTGTTGCCTACTGCACGGCTTTGTGAGCATTGACGAGTCCGAACCCGAACTCATCGTCATGATCGTGGCCATTGGGTTTGCTGCACGTGGCCCGGAGATGCTGTCGTACCTGGTCCGCTGTCCAATCTGGATGAAGGGCCAAAACGAGCGCCGCCACACCCGCCGCAAGTGGTGCCGCGAAGCTCGTACCTGAGTCAAACACGTTATCACTTCCTTCGGTGGGCCCGAAAACCTTTCTTCCCGGAGCGAGAAACTCAAGTTTTGGTCCGGATGCGGACCCGTCTGAGGCCCCATCACGATTGGAACGACCAACGGCAATCACACGTTCTAGTGAACAGACTTTGTCTGTGCTGATAAACGGGTCCGTGTTACTCACTGCCCAGAAGATCGGAATTCCCAGGCCACCGCGTCCAGTAGCAGTGTGGTCAATTGCAGTTTTCAGCACCGTCTCAAGAACACTTGCAGTCCTGAGGCTACAAGAGATGATATCCGCGCCAAATGTCAGTGGACCTTCCGGATCAACCGCTTTCGGGTCAATAGCAAACTCGATTGAGCGCGCGAGTGTGAGCTGATTCCCAACCTGATCCCGGGCACAAGCAATAGCGATCAGGTGCGACTCAGGAGCAACTCCGCACCCACCGTTGACGTTATTCTGTCTCGCTCCGACCATTCCAAGGCAAAAAGTTCCGTGTCCCCTTTTGGGAAAGTCTGACATGTTCGGCGTAAAGCGGGTAAAGTTGGCATCACCCGAGCCGATTTCAATAGCGGTAAAGAAGCCGCCTCCAATTATCGCCCCGTTTAAGTCCACATGATCGATGTCCATGCCGTTGTCGATGATCGCGACACGTACCGGACGTTGTGGATTGACGTTCTTAATAACGCCCTTGGTGATCTCCCACGCCGGTTCCGAATTCAGACCAAACCCACCCTTGCCATCTACTAACTTCTCGGCATGCTGCCATTGGTCTTTGAAATCCTGATCGGTAGGAGTTTGGCGTCCGCTAATCCGCTGAAGCATGCTCGGTTCAGCAAACACGTAGCGATCAGTCTTAGCCTGAAGCCTGTCGATCGTCTCTGTTAATGAACTGGCCGAAGGCAGACGAACGGCGTAAAGATGAGGAAGAAAGCTAAGCTGGTGGAGAATGGTTAGACCATCTTCAGCGAGGACTTTCTCCGCCGTCGCCCGCGTCGTCATGGCAGCCGCGTTCAGTTGGACGGTAGCGACATCAGTTCCAACCAGAATGTCGCCACGGTCCGTAATAAAAACCGGCCGGAGTGGCTCAGCACGAGGAGGAGCTACCGCTTCGACGATGTGAGGTTCAAGAGATTCCGGTTGAATGAACCGCCAACCTGCTCTTTCAAATACCTGGTGATCCCTCTCTCTGTGATCGTAAGGCGCAAACGCATCTACGGCACTTTCTTCAATCGTTTCCGTCACACTTTCAACTACCGGAGGTGGAGTCTCGAGGCTAGCCCAGACCGCACCCACATCAGCTATCTGTAACGTGACCGGATCTCCATTCAATCTTAAATTCCATTCCATGACACCCTCCTTTCCGATGAGAACCGGTAGTCAGTCAACAACGAAGCGCTAGTGGACATTAGAATGGAAACAGCTTCGTGCTTTTTCCGAGCACGGTTCCATTGCAGACTGCTCCCTGTCCTTCTTCGTCAGGATTCGACCGCTGAAAATCAAACTTCTTTCCATCCGTATCAACGATTACGGAGTAAAAGAGACTGAAGTCAGTTGGTTTAAACTCCCGTGAGGGCGCGGCATTTTCTTTCGGAGCACAAAGGTTCTCGATATTTATCTCGTGCGGTTCAGCGGACCCATGTGGCAGATGTATCTGGAACCCCTGTGGCCCATCAATGCGCAGGATAACGGCGCCGCCGGCTTGACACCGTATATCTGCTTTCATGCCTTCGGTGAATTTTCCAAAATCGCGCGCTGAATTCGGGACTGGAGCGCCGTTGGCATCGATAGTCACCAGATTAAACTTGTCAGTGGTCATCATCTTACGATCCGCATAGAGTGTCGGCTTCGACACGTACATCTCGGTTACCACGAGGTCTTGGGGACGCTGTAGCGCGACTGGCTCTCCGTTGTTTAATTCTGTTTCGAAGTCAACCACCCACCGGAAATCTTCTTTGTCGTGGTCAGGATCGTCACGACTAAAGTTCTCGCCATCCTGATAGATTGGATTTTCCGGCAAGATTGCATTCTCGGCGTCGATGAAGAGGCGATGATTCTTGTCAAGGATGAACTTCATCACTGAATCTCGCTCAGCGAGTTTTTTTCTCACCTCGACCGTTAGCGTATGAGTGTCATGGCGGATTAGCCCGACTTCAAAGTTTTGAGTAGTGGGGTTGTAAACACCCAGAGCAACTCCTGTTATTGAAACCGTTGCAGTTACATTCTCATGTGACAGGGGCATGGTTTTTCTCCTTGGCTTGAAGTTAAAAATCAGCGTAGCCTCCAACTACGGTGAACGCCGCCCAGTAATATGGGTCGTTATAAAGACCGTTCCGATCTTCGAGCAACTCGAGCTGAGCCTTACGCAGGGCTGCAAGACTGGAAACTCCAGGAAGTTTTCGGTAACGGTGAAACTTCAACATCAATTCCGCCGTCGATTCCGACTCGACTGACCACTGGCTCGCGACTACCAGTGGAATGCCCGTGCGCAAAAACATTCGCGCGATTCCAACCAGGCCTTCACCGTTGTAGTAATCTTTTCCACTCGTCTCACACGCCGACAAAACCACCAGCTTCGTGCGTGGTAGCTTCATGTCGACGAGTTCGCCCACCGTTAAATCGTCATCCCCGGCGTCTTTTTGATTTGCGAGAATGAGTTTCGAAAGAAGTGGCTCCATCTGGTTGGTAACGTAATGTCCCGCAAAGTGGATCACACCGGCAGCAGGCAATTGCTGCTCGATATTCTTTTTGACAGCTTGTGGACCAATCAGTGGATACGACTTCGAATAGTTACCTGTGATTCCGGTCGCTTCTCTAGCGGCAGCGGGCAGATCGTCCAACTCCGGATGCTGCTGACGATCAAACGATGGATTACCGATACTGAGCAATGTCTCGGCACTCGCCGCGCGATCTTTCGCAGTTGCCGTGGCTCGCACGAGGACGTTCAGGCTTGGCGAACTAAGCAACGAGAAGTCGCTAACCAGATATCGGTTCGACGCCGGCGAGATGAGCGCGGCAAAGGGAACGTAACTTAGAGCCTTGTCAGGGATAATGCAAAGCACACGACGCGGATCCAGATCGTCTTTAAATGGTCCAATCAACACGTCATACAATCGCTGCGAAACGGGCTGAAACTTGCCGGCCTTACCGGGACCACTGGAAATACCGTTGACGTATTCTGTTACCAGCGAGCGCAACTCATCAGCATGAATATTCTTACTTTTTACTTCGAGCCTGTTGCTGGTCACGAGCCAGACGACGAGCTTGTCTTCGAGCACCGCATATTGCAAGACCTGCAAGCCGGCCGGAAGTTGACGCTGGAGCTCGGCGGGATGTAACGGCGAGGGGGAAGCAGTCTCAACGCCATTCACCGTGTTTTCGGTCAGTGACTTCAGCAGTGAACGAGCGCGTGACTGTTCCGAGTAATTCAACGCGCTCATATCGTCGTGCTTTTCGAGCTCGTGATCGATAGCAAGGTCGTAGACGCTTTGCTCGCGGTCGAAGAAAACATTTCGATTCTGCTCTTCGAAAATATCCACTCTCTGTTTTTCAAACTCGTCGAGCACGGCGGGAAGTTGAGCCTCGAAACTCGCATTGTCTTTAAGTGCTACGTAGCAGAGTAGACGTCCTTTCAAAGCGTCATACTTGTAGACGCTGGGTTTCATCTTGTTGTAGTTATCAATCGCCTCGCTGTAGCTGTTAACGGCTTGTTGAATCGCG
>DASTTS010000436.1:0-3699 GCA_035760085.1 Pyrinomonadaceae bacterium | reverse complement strand
AACGCGGCCTCGATCTCACCCAACTCAATACGATAGCCATGTATCTTCACCTGATGATCGGCGCGACCACGAAACTCCAGTTGTCCCCCGGCGTTCCAGCGCGCGACATCTCCCGTGCGATACATTCGTGCTCCGCCCGTCGTGCTGTAGGGATGCGGCACAAAACGCTCAGCCGTTAACTCCGGCCGGTTCAGATAACCGCGCGCCAGTCCCGCACCGCCGATGCACAACTCGCCATAAACTCCTACCGGCAACACCTGCTGCGCTTTATGAATCACGTACACTTCTGTGTTCGCGATGGGCCGGCCGATCGGTACTTCTCCCGTCGGAGAACAGCCTTCCGCAACCTCGTAAATGCAACTGCCGACGACAGTCTCAGTTGGTCCATACTCGTTGATCAACCTGCAACCGGGCATTCGCTGCTGCCAATCGCGCAAGTTCTCGTACCGGAGTGCCTCACCACCAATCACCAACGCGGCAGCGGCATGTTGCACTTGTTCATCGCCAACGATCTGCTCAAGGACTTGCAAGTGTGTTGGCGTCAGCTTGATCAGGCTATATCCGCGGCCGGCTTTCATCTCGGCGCCGAGTTGGTCTGCCTCGTCTCCATCAGCAAACAACTGCACGCGCGCTCCGCCAGCCAAAATCGTCCACAAACTGGTAACGCTCAGATCGAAACTCAGGCTCGAATGCACCGGTGAACCGTTGCCACTTTCAACCTCGTAAGCCGTTCGACTCCAGTCGATGTAGTTTGCGAGGCCTGTGTGCGTCACCATCACGCCCTTGGGTTTTCCAGTCGAGCCGGAGGTGTAAATCACGTATGCCAGGTTCTCCCCGGGAACTGACACATCAGGATTGTCTTTGTCGCAACTCGCGATCGTCTCCCAGTCATCGTCCAAACAGATAACGTGGGCCAACGTTGCAGGTAGCGTCTCCACCAGACTCGCTTGCGTCAAAAGCACTGGCGCCTGTGTTTCATCGAGCATGTAGGCCAGGCGTTCGGCCGGATCGTTGGGATCGAGCGCCAGGTATGCCGCGCCCGCCTTGAGCACACCCAGCAGCCCGATCACCAACTCCAAACTTCTCTTCATGCAAATAACTACGGTTGTGCCCGACGTGACGCCCAGATCCAGAAGATGACGCGCTAACTGATTCGCGCACTCATTCAGTGACTGGTAAGTCAATTGTCGATCAAATTCTTCTAATGCAATTCGATGCGGATACGCCTGCGCTTGTTCAGCGATCAGAGCCGGCAGGTTATTGGTTTCATCGAGGCTGACGATTGGACCAGTTCCGTCGTCCAACAGTTGCTGAATTTCAGACTCTTGCAGCAACTCTATCTCAGATACTCGACTTCGACTGGCACTGACGACATGGTTGAGTATGGTTTGCCAGTGCGCGATCAGTCGCTCGACAGTGCCGGCGTCGAAAAGGTCGCACGCATACTCCAACTTGCCCGCAATATGGTCGTTCCGTTCCTCTAAAAACAAAGTCAGATCAAATTTCGTCTGCTGAGTTTCAACGGGCAGAGTCTCGAGTTCCAGATCAGTGAGTTGCATCTGTTCGCGCGGCGCGTTCTGCATCACGAGTTTCACCTGGAACAGCGGCGTGCGACTCAGATCACGTTCCGGCATCAACGACTCCACCAGTCGCTCGAATGGCAAGTCCTGATGTTCGTATGCTTCGAGTGTCGTCGTCCGTACTTGCTTTAACAACTCGCTGAACGTCAACTCGTCATTAACTTCACTACGGAGCACTAGTTGATTGATGAAGAAGCCGATCAGTCCTTCGGTTTCAGCGCGGTTCCGGTTGGCGACGTCTGTGCCTACGGCTACGTCTGACTGGTTGCTGTACTTGCTCAGTAACAACTGGAAACCGGCGAGTATGGTCATGAACAACGTCACACCTGAGCGCCGGCTCAGCGCCTGTAAACCGGCAGTCATTTCAGCATTGAGATCAAACGTCAGTACTTCTCCGGCATGACTCGGCACAGCCGGCCGGGCACGATCCGTGGGTAGCTCCAGTGGTACTAAGTCAGTTAGCTGCTCACGCCAGTAGCCCAACTGTTGTTCCAGCACTTCACCCTGCAACCACTCGCGCTGCCATACTGCGAAGTCGCCGTACTGTACTTCCAACTCCGCCAGTGGCGATTCTTCGCCACGGCTGTAAGCTTCATACAGTGCACTCACCTCTCTGATCAGCACGCCCACTGACCAGCCATCGCTGATGATGTGGTGCATCGTTACGGCAAGTACGTGTTCTTCTTCACTCACGCGAGCTAACGCCAAACGCAGTAACGGTCCTTCACTCAACACAAATGGTTGCGCTGCTTCGCGCGCTGCCCACTCGCGTGCCGCTGTCTCACGTTCAACTTCCGGCAAGTGACTCAAATCCAGGAGCGGCAGCTCGAATTTCCAACCATTGCCGATCACCTGTTGCGGCTCGCCTGCTTCAGTTACAAACCGCGTGCGCAATACTTCGTGGCGCCGCACCACTTCCGCAAAACTGCGTCGCAACGCTTCAACGTTCAGCTTGCCTCGCAATCGCACTGCTGCCGGAATGTTATACGCTGCACTCTCCGGCTCCAGTTGATCGATGAACCACAACCGCTGCTGCGCAAACGACAACGGCAACTTCCCGCTTCGCTCCACGGCTTGCAGCCGCCGCACAGTCACTCCATTGCCTGCACGACGCAGTTGCTCTATCTGTCCCGCCAATCCAGCAACCGTCGGGGTTTCAAACAACGCCCGCAGCGGCAACTCGACTACGAACGCCAACTGCACGCGCGACACCACCTGCGTAGCTAGTAGCGAATGTCCACCCAATTCGAAGAAGTTCTCGTCTCGCCCGACTCTCTCCAGCTTCAACACTTCTGCAAAAATGCCCGCCAACAATTCTTCAACCGGTGTACGTGGCCCCGCATATTGCTCGCGTCCACTCAACTCCGGCTCCGGCAACGCTTTCCGGTCCAGCTTCCCGTTTGCATTCAGCGGCAACTGGTCCAACGTCACAAATATCGAGGGCACCATGTGCTGCGGCAGTCTTTGCTTCATGAAGACGCGCAACTCTTCCGTGGTTGGTCCAGGCATTACGTCTGGTGTCAGGTAAGCTACGAGCCGCAGATTCCCCGCGCCATCTGCCTGCGCATCAACCGCAGCCGCACTAACCCGCGGGTGTTGGACCAACACCGCCTCCACTTCTCCCGGCTCAACCCTGAAACCACGAATTTTCACTTGATGATCGATACGGCCGCGACACTCGATGTTCCCGTCTTCGAGATAACGCCCGACGTCGCCAGTGCGATAAAGCCTTTCGCCTGCCTGCTTGCCAAACGGATGCGGAGCGAAAAGCGCGGCCGTCAGATCGGGTCGCCGCAGGTAACCACTGGTGAGCCCGGCGCCGCCAACATACACTTCGCCGTAAACGCCCACCGGTAACGGCTCAAAACTCTGGTCGAGGATATAAAGCGTGTTATTCGCCGTGACTCTTCCGATCGGAACGTGGTCTACCTGCTGCTCGCGAGCTGCCGTTACGGCTCCCATGCTGAAGATGGCGCAGTTGACACTTGCTTCGGTTGGTCCATAGCCGTTGTAAATCACACAGTCATCACCGAGCGACCCGGAAAGCTGCTCGATCGTGCTGCGGGTCAACTGCTCGCCTCCGAGATGGAGTGTTTTCAAAGTCTCCATTCGCTCACCA
>DASTTS010000435.1:0-7026 GCA_035760085.1 Pyrinomonadaceae bacterium | reverse complement strand
CGGCATCGCCGGCAAAAACCCTTTCACCGCAAGGTCACGCTCGGAAAGAGGCACGTAATAGGAAATCTGCGTCGGCTTCTGCTGTCCCAAATCGAATTTCGCAAACTGGCCCACACCGATGATCATGCAGTACGGCGGAATTGGCACACCTTCCGAATAGGTCCACGTGCGTTGACCGCTCGCGGTTGTCTCAACGTGGTCCAACCGGCCATTTGCAATTACTTCCTGACCGGCAGGCGCGGTAATGTTGAATGTGACAGTGGCTTTCGCAGAGGGATGGTCCAACACCGGGATCCAGTGATGAACGCGATCGGGCCAGTTGTCGCCAATGGCCGAAGGCTTACCGTCTTTGTCGTTGCTGAGAATCAGGCCGTCCTTTGGTTTGCCGTGATAGAAGACTTCCAGAATGTAAGGGTCACCGGGGCTGGCAGCCTGGGGAAGGTCAATGTGGATCTTGCCGTTCTTGCGGTGAAACTCGTACGAGCGTTCTGCGAGAGTGACTCGATCGATGGTTAGTTCTCCAAAATCGATATCGAGCTCGCGCGTTGGTTTGACGATCGTCAGATAGATGCGCGCGCTTGCCGAGGTGATTTCGGAGAGCTGATCGTTGAGCGTGATGTTGACGAGGTAATGTGTCGGGCGCCACGTGTCGATCAGGCGCTCGACGCGAGAGGCGAGGGCTATGGAACCAACAAATAAAAGAAGAACAATTACTCGCGCAAAGGCGCGAAGGCGCAAAGGAAGACGCAAAGGGATACCTCGAAGTTAACGGATTCCGAGCATCAAGAGTGCTGAGCGATCGGAGACCTGCCGCTCGCCGTTGAGCCATTCGTTATATGCGACTAACTCATCGTCTACTACAGGACGATTGCCGAGACGCGCAGTCGGTGTGCGCTCGAAGGCGCGATTCGTGAGCGCCATGTGTGCCTGGCGCACAGGCAAAGGATCGCCACCGGACAACCTGAGCTCGGCGGATTCGACGTCAGGGAAAAATTCGTCGTAGGCGAGCAGGTGCCAAATTGTTTCTGAGCCTTCACCGTCGATCGCCAACAAGCGCAGCAGTCCGAAGCCGCTTTCGAGTTGGAAGATCAGATCGTCGCCTGGAGCGAAAGTATTCATTTATTTTAGCCGCGGATTTTCGCAGATAAACGCGGATCTGAATAAGCTTCTAACACTTTATCAGCCATGTGTGCGGCGGTGTAGTGCTCCCGCACGCCGCGAAAGGCGTTGGCGCTCAGATCGCGCGCGAGGTTTGAGTCTCGCGCGATTTGGAGAAGGCCGTTGGCGAGGCTCTCAGGATCGTCGGGTTGGACCAGCAGGCCACCGCCTGTCTTTTCGACGATCTCTGTGAACGAGCCGCGCCGTGGTTGGACCAGCGGTACACCGCAGGCCATCGCCTCGAGTAATGAAACACCTTTTGGCTCGTCGTATGTGGCCGGCATTGACATGACGTCGAGACCACGTAGGAAGGCGATCTTGTCGGCGCGTTCTAAAACACCGCGATAGTGAAATTCACCGCCGAGGCCGGCATCCTGCAAGCGTTGCTCAATCGCTTCGAGATATCCTTTGCAATCTGGCGCCATGTAGCCGGCTGCTTCCAAACGGGATTCGGGTAGCTCTGCGGATTGTCGTGCAATCCGATAAGCCTCAGCCAGAACGTGTAGGCCTTTTTCAGGCGCGATGCGTCCGAAGAACCCGATCGTGAATGGCCCACTGCGATCAGCGTGGCGCAATTCGAAACCTTCAGGATTTATGCCAATCGGGACGACGCGGATCTTCTCGCGCGGTATGCCGAGATAACCGGGCATGAACTCCGCGTAATACTCTGACACGGATAAGAACAGATCTACGTGCGGCAGATGATCGCGGATCAGATTCAGTGATTCAGTGCGGTAGGGTTCCTGAAGGTTGTCGAGGAAGAGATCTTCACCCTGGAGCGTGCAAAGGATTGGCGCGTTTAAAGTTTGCTTGAGCGGTTCAGCAAGGCCGAGCAGCAGTGTGTAGGGAAGACTGACGACGTCGGGCGGTGCAGCGTCTTTCACCCAGTCAATGAACTTGTCGATCTCTTTGCGCTGAAAACCACTTTCACCTTTCAGCACGGAAACAGTCATCTCGCCGAGCGTCTTGGGATTGGTCGAGATCGAGCGCCGGGTTGCGAGATTCAGAGCGGTTTTCGAATCCCATAAACGATCGAGCCAGCGAGGCGTTTTGCGAAATAAGGGCACGTACTGTTCGAGGTAAGCACTGATGCCTCCGAGAACAACGTGATCGTTACTGACATTCGGTTCGTCGGTGAGCGTCGGCGTGTAGACCGGCAGGAGCAGCACGTCGTGACCACGCTTCATCAGCTCGGTGGCCATCGCGTTATCGCGCAGGCAGCTTCCGCAATACATACGGCCGGCTCCGCCTGTGAGATAAAGAATCCGCACCTCAATCCCTCAGACAGCAACCGCCTGCTGGAACGCGCGCCGCGCGTAAAGATGATCGAAGAGATTGCCTTCGTGTGGCTGGTCCCAACTGATCTGATTGGTCGGCAGCGCGCCGATGTTGAGACGGTCGATGCGTGATGAGGCGACGAGCGTTTGAATGAGTTTGGGATCTTTCGTGATCGCTGTGACGACGAGTGTTGGACCAAGAAGCGAAGCGATCTGATCCTGTTCTACTTGCAAGACACTCGCAAACGGAAACAAAAACTCTTTCATCGCGAGCGGATGATCGTGTTCGGAACGAATGACCGTGGGCAGCAGGTACGAACAGTTATTCCAGTTGACGAGTCGATCGCCGTCACGATACGCGGCGGTGACGTCGCGCGCGCCCGGCTCGGTCAAACCCTGTTCGATGATCGCGTTGATGCGCGCGGCGACGTTGGGATCGACGAATGGTGCGAGCTGTGCGTCCTCGTCGTCAGCGGCACGCGGGACGATCTGCGCGAGACGTTTAGCAAGTGCCTCGCTAAGCTCTTCGGCGTGCGCAGGCGTCCAGACGGCGGAGGCATTCACGCACGAGCGGCCGCCGTTTTCGGCGATCGAAGCGACGATGACGTCGAGATACTGTTCCCAGTCGTCAACGCAATCTTCGCCGATGATGATCTTGCTGTAGCCCGGGCCATGAATCTCGACGCGCGGGTCGTTGGCCCACATACCTGTCGTTGAAGAGTCGCCAAACAGGAGCGAACGGCCGCAGCTTCGCAAAATCTCGGCAGCGCCGGCGTGATCGGTTGGATAGAAACTGAATGCTTCGCGCGGCGCACCGGCTTTAATTAATGCCTGAATTATTCGATAGGGCGTCCACGGTTCCGCGCTGCCGGGTTTAAGAACGAGGGGAATGCGCAAAGGGAATGCGGGAATCCAGAGTGAATGAACGCCGGGTGAATTATTCGGCAAAACCGCGGCGAGTGATTGTGTGCGCGGAAAGAAGCTGAGTGCGTGGCCGTCGAATTCTCCGAAACCGCGATCCAGCAGAGCCCAGTCGAGGTTGCGCGTCAGACCGTTGATAACAGATTCCATGTTGGCAAACATGCTTTTGATCTTTTGCATGTTGCGGCGCGCGAGAACGTATGGCAGACCCGTCGTCGCGGAGACTTGATGCACGTAATCGTCGGGTGATTGCGTTGCGTCGCCGAGGGGTAATTGATCGTCAGTGAAATGATTGGCGGCGTGTGAGCAGATGTCGACGAGGTCGCGCGTGGAGAAGTGGGAGAGAGATTTTGTGCCGATGTCCTGTCGTGCGAGATCGCGGCGGATTAGTCCTGCGTTTGCCTGGCTTACTTCGACGAAGAGCTCGCGTGTTTGATGGTGCGGGACGCGCGAGATGTCGAGGCTTTTGTAGAGAGTGCCGTGGCGCAGGATTGGGATGTGCATATTAGACAGGATTTACAAGATTTTCAGGATTACAGGATTAATACACGCCCTCAACTACCGTTGATTGAAAACGGGAGAAGGGGCGGACGTTGCGGACGCCGTCCCACGGATATTGATCGCACGGTGGTTCACGCTCGGCTTCGTCGCGTTCGAGGAAGCGCGGCATGAAGAACTCTTTTGTTAAGGTCGTCAAACGGACGCGGCCGGTTTCGCCGTATCCGACGATGCGATCGGGTTGATCCGGATCGACAACTTCCACCATCGCGCGCGGCACCGGCGGATAGTAAATGATTGCGTAGTTGTCTTTCGGATCGCGTTGCTTGTGAACTGCGAGACCCATCAACGTGTTGCCGTACGTCGGCGCGAAGTAAGCACCTTCCAGCAACTCCTCAACCGCGAAACGATGAAACTGCGGTGTCATCTCAGTGCCACCACAAAACACGCCGGTAATGCCCATTTTCTTGAGCGATACTCTTTCACATAGCGCTTCGAGCAGCTTCGGCGTCGTAAACAGGCAACGAATACCATCATGCGCTTTCAATAGAGTAAGACCCTGCTCGACAACATGTTGCTTGTACTGCTCGGCCATCTTTGGCTGGCCCATCTTGATCAGTTTGATGACCCAGCGTGGATCGAGATCGACCATGAAACAGATCCCGCCACGATGCTGCGCGAGATGCTCCACTGCTAAACGCAGGCGACGTGGGCCAGTTGGCCCAAGCGAAAGCCAGTCCGCGCCACGCGGGAAGAATTCGTTGGGCAGGGTGTCGCTGAATGCCTCGTAGTCAATGCGGAAGTCGTCAATATTAATGCGCGACTTCGGCACACCCGTGCTGCCACCGGTTTCAAACGTGTAGACAGGTCGATCGGCGTAACCTTTCGGCACCCAACGACGCACTGGACCACCGCGCAACCACTCGTCCTGAAAAAATCCGAAGCGCGACAAGTCGTCGTACGTTTGAATCTCTTTACGCGGGTCCCACGAGAGGTTTTTGGCGTAGTCCAACCAGAACGGGCAGCCCGTCTCCGGATCGAAATGCCACGCAACAACTTCACGGACCCAGGCGTCCAGTTCTTCGTGATTCTTCATGGAATATTTGGCTACAGATGACACGGTTTCAGGGAATTGTCTTTTCAGTTTCTCTCATCAAATCGGCAAAACGTGGATCGAGGCGAAGCTTCGCGAGGTGCGGATCGACGCGCACAAACGTGAAACCAACCGCATGTTCGCGCTCGGCTTGTGCGAGCCACCGAAACGCGTTGTCGAAGTCGCCGAGCCACGTGTAGATGATCGCGATCTCATACGCTGTCACCCAGTTTTGCTGACGCTTCGCGATGATCTCATTCAAAATCTGCTGCGCTTCCTCGCGTTTGCCTGTCGCGGCGAGCACGTGTGCGCGCTTCGCGTGTGTCGTCGGGGTGTCGCCCGCGAAGCTTCGTTCCTGCTCAAACGCGGCCATCGCTTCGTTGTGCATGCCTTTCAACTCGTACGCCCAACGGAGAATCGTATGCGCGGCGACTGCGCCCGGATCGGTTTCGAGCGATTTGCGCGCCTGGGCCACAGCTTCGTCAAACTTGCCCGCCAGAAACAGTACGTTGGCGACCGCCGTTGCGATCACTGCTGATTGCGGCGAGATTTGGCGCGCGCGCTCGATCTCTGCGTAAGCCTCGTCGTGACGTCCCATCGCCGATAAACTGTAGGCGTACCAACGGTGCGCGACCTGGTTGCTGGGCTTGAGTTGAATCGCTTTACGCAGCTCACGCTCGGCGTCGATCCAATCACGATCGAAGTGAAGGCGCACAAAGCCTAGTGACGCGTGGGCCTCAGGCAGGTTCGGATCGGCCTCGACGGCACGCAGAGCGGATTCCTTTGCGCGTTCCCATGCGCCGGGTGGCGGCGGTTCGACGTACCAGTTCAACAACGCGTAGCAGTCAGCGAGCTCGGCGTGGGCAATCGCAAACTCCGGATCGAGCTCAACTGCGCGTTCGAGACGCTCGATCGCCTGGCGCAAACCTTCCGCGGTTCTGCGTGTCGAGTAGTAACGTCCGGCAGTGTAGAGCTGGCGTGCTTCTTCATTCTCGCCGGCCTGCGTGTCAGGCGCCGGCATCAGGATCTGCGTAGTGATCGGCGCGATGTGTGAACCAGGCTTGCGTCGCTTCTCCTTAACTGCGGTCTTCTTCACGGCCTTGCGATACAGCGCCGGGTGACGCAGATCGCGCAGGATTCCCTCGAATCTCGGATCGCCGCGCAGCGGATCAAACTGCGGCTCGACTCCCAACCACACGATCCACGCATCTCTGATCGCATACGCATCCTGAAGCAACTCTAACGCCCGTTCGCGATCGCCGAGATGTAGATAGATCAACGACAGTTGATAAGGCGAGACGTAGCCTTGCACCGACAATTGGGCCAAACGATCCAACACGGCGTGCGCGTCCTTCTGTCTTCCCGCGGCTGCGTATGCGGCGCCGAGTGCCGAGATGTAGAACACACCGCCGCCCGAAAGATCCAAAGCTTTCTCCGCGGCTTTGACAGCGTCATTGACGTCGCCCGTGTGTCTCAGCGTCCACGATTGCGTAACCAATCCATAGGGAAACTCCGGCACCGCTTCGAGCATGCTCTTGTAAGTCGCAACCGACTCGTCAAAGCGACGCGCCTGGTAGTAAGACCACGCAACTGCCTGAAGCACACTCGGCGAAACCGGATCGAGCTCACGCGTGCGCAGGATCCGCTCGATCGCTTCGTCAAAACGTCCTTCCATCAGCAAGTGGAACGCGTACCAGTGATGGCCCGTGGCATAGTTCGGATTGATCTCGATCGCACGTCGATGCTGGCCTTCCGCGACGGCCCAGTCGAAGTCGTGACAAACGGTCGCGAAGCCGAGCGCGCTGTATGCTTCGGCGGAAGTCGAATCGAGCTCGACGGCTTTCGCGGCGTTCTGTTTCGCGGCAGCGGAAGTTTCTGCAAACGGACGAATGCCGAAAACGCCGAGCCAGTTGTAGTAATCGGCGATGCCGGTGTAAGCGAGCGCGTAATCCGGATCGAGCTTAATAGCTTTCTTGTAACTCTCGAGCGCCTTGGCGAGACCGACTTCGGTATAAGAGCTCCAGTAGTAACGACCGCGCAGGTAAGCTTCGAAAGCTTCGGAGCTGTCAGTGCCGCGTT
>DASTTS010000434.1:0-3953 GCA_035760085.1 Pyrinomonadaceae bacterium | reverse complement strand
AACGATGCGTCGTTCTTTTACGAGCCTGAATCTTCAGCAGCGCTCGGATTCGGATTTCGTTGCGGCTTTCTCGGGTTGTTGCACATGGAGATCGTGCAGGAGCGGCTCGAGCGTGAGTTTAATCTCGATCTGATCACGACTGCGCCGGGTGTACGTTACGTAGTTACAACAACAGACGGCCAGGTTCTGGAGATCGATTCACCGGCGAAGATGCCCGACCCGGGTCGGATTACGAAGATCGAGGAGCCCGTGATTCGCGCTGTGATTTTGACGCCTGACGAGCATCTCGGCGGCATTCTTCCGCTGCTGGAAGAAAAGCGTGGGATGCAAAAAGGTTTTGAGTACATCACGTCAAACCGGGTGATGCTTACGTATGAGCTGCCGCTGAACGAGATCGTGCTCGATTTTTACGATCGACTGAAATCGGTGTCGCGTGGTTACGCTTCGCTCGACTACAACCTTGCCGGTTACTGGGAAAGTGATCTCGTGAAGCTTGACGTGCTGGTGGCGGGCGAGCCCGTTGATGCGTTGTCGCTGATCCTGCATCGCAGCACCGCGGCGCCGAAAGGACGGGCGCTCGCGGAGAAGATGAAACAGTTGATTCCGCGACAACTGTTCGAAGTGCCGATTCAAGCCGCGATCGGAAACAAAGTGATTGCGCGTGAGACGGTGAAGGCACTCGGGAAGAACGTAATCGCGAAGTGTTACGGCGGCGACATCACGCGCAAACGCAAGCTGCTCGAGAAACAAAAGGAAGGCAAGAAACGAATGAAGAAAGTGGGCCGCGTCGAGATCCCACAAGAAGCCTTCCTCGCAGTATTAAAAGTCAATGAATAAAGTGCCACTCGTATCAAGTGACAAGCGTGACTGTTGAGTTGTTGCTTTGCTGCGCGCGGACCAGTGCGCCTGATGTGGTGCGGCTGCGTGAGATGGCGGCGGGTGAGGTTGATTGGGAGTATTTCTTTCAACTCGCACGCCGGCATTCAATCGTGCCGCTGGTCTATGTGGAGTTAGAGCAACATGCAGCCGATCTCGTACCCGCGCACGTTCTCGCGAAATTCAAACAGCACTACATCGAAAACTCCGCGCGTAACACCGTACTCACCGCCGAGCTTTGCCGGCTGATTGAATTATTTCGTAAAGCGGGCATCGAGGCGATCCCTTATAAAGGTCCGGTCCTCGCCCTCTTTGCCTACGGCGACATCGCATTGCGACGCTTCGTCGACCTCGACGTGATCGTCAGGAAAGTCGACGTCCTGAAAGCGCGCGAGATCCTGCTAAATGAAGGTTATATGCCAGCCAAGTCACTCTCGCTGGCCCAACAGGAACTGTTACTGCGCACACAACACAACATGCAGTTCTCGCGCGACAATCACCGCTTGATCATCGAGCTGCATTGGGAAGTCGCACCACATCTCTTCGCTTCAACAGTAAACGGTGAGCGCCTCTGGCAGGATCTCATCACGCTTGATCTCAACGGAACACAAGTCAAAACGTTTTCAGCAGAAGATCTTCTCTTCTCATTGTGCGTGCATGGCTCGCGTCATCTCTGGGAACGACTCGGTTGGATCTGCGACGTCGCCGAGCTGATCACGCGACAATCGCTCAATTGGACCGCGCTCCTCGAACGTGCCGCGAGTGCCGACACCGAGCGCATGTTCCTGCTCGGCGTGTACCTCGCTAACCGACTGCTCGACGCACCTGTGCCCGCTGAAGTGAAGCAACGCTGTGATTCAGATCCACGTTTGTCATCGCTTGCAGACAACATCATCGAACATCTCTTCAATGGACCGACACACGTGCCTGCTACGTCGCGCGAGATCTTCAAATACAACCTCGGCGTCCGCAAAACGCTCAGCGCGCGCGCTCGTTATCTTCTTTATATGTTTCGCCCAACTGACAGCGATCTGAACTCTCATTCGCTTCCACCGAGCTTGAGTTTCGCCTATTACCTCACGCGACCGTTTCGTCTGTTTCGTACGAAAATTTGACGGAATTTTTTGCACGTGTTAGCTTCACGGCAACGGGAGGCGTGGTCAGTCGCCGGAGCAGAACCGCTCAACTACGCAAGAAAAAGGTTAACAAAAGTTTGAAACGCACGGGTTTCTGTCACTATGCGACGGGTATCACTTTGGCCGTCGTGGTCTGTCTCGGGCTATGCACGACCTCACTCGCCCAAAAACCTGCAACATCAAATGCTGACACGAAGTCGGCCCAAAAAGATGCGAAACCGGCAGACGCGAAGCCAAACGCAAAGCTGCCGTACGTCGTAAAAATTAAAACGCGCCCGATCCTGAACATCTCCATCAAAGCCGAAAAGGCGAAGATGTCAGACGTGGCGCAAGAACTCTCGAAGCAACTCAAAGTTCCTGTCTTTCTTGGTCCACACCGGCAGGACGAGCTGCTGACGATCGAGTTCAGCGAACTGACGCTCGAACCTGCTTTGCAGTTGATGTCGCCGACCGTTTATGTCGACTACGAGATCGATACTGGCTCCGGCGCGCCGCCCAAAGCGCTCGGCATTTACTTGTTTGATGTGAACCAGGGCGAGCCACCGTTGACTGCCGTTTTAAATAATTCGTCGCAATCGATGCTCATTGAAGGCAACACCGAAGACGGAGTTGAGCCGGCGAGTGACGAGGAAAAGAAGAAGCTCGAAGAACAACCGCTTCGGATCGAGTTCAAAGACAATTTAATGTCTGTTAAGGCAAAAAAGCAGCCGTTGCCTTTAGTGCTGCTGAAGATTGGTGAAGAGCTTGGTATACCGGTCGACATTCAGGAACAGAATGTTGCGGTAGTTGATGCTGAAATCTCAAAGCTCCCTGTAGAGGATGTAGTCCGGCAACTGTCCCCCCATATTCGGCTGTACCTTCGGGCCGATCTTACACGCGCCGAACGACGAGCTTTACGTCTGGTTCTTGCTGAGCCGCCCAAAACGACTCAGTAAAATTACGGAGTACTAGATCGGCGTTACGATAAGAATCGGAGGCTGGGCCAACTTTTTATGTTGCCACGATCCGATCGAGAACATATAGTTAGCAACATTAACCGAGGAGGCAGCTAAACTTGGCTAAGCAAAATGACATTATCAAGGAAGAAATCGCTGGTTTGCACAGTGGTGTAAGCGGGGAGTGCAGCGAGATCAAGAAGGCGTTTGTCGAACCGACAATCTCCGTTCCGGTTGATGTTCTTGAGGCAACCACGTTCTTTCAAGCGGCGACTAGCGGCGTAACCAACTAGTAATAGAAGTTCGCTTGCATGGAAGTTATTCAGGTC
The DNA here is from genome assembly GCA_035760085.1 of Pyrinomonadaceae bacterium. GTDB lineage: Bacteria > Acidobacteriota > Blastocatellia > Pyrinomonadales > Pyrinomonadaceae > PSRF01. Next base: position 677 of record DASTTS010000434.1, on the reverse strand, counting down.
TTTGACCGGCCGGCGCCCCGGGCTTTTTACTCGGTCGCCGGTCGGTTGCTATTTATCGAGAGTCTTGATCTCGAACTACGGAACCTGATCGTAGATCTCTTTGCCGGTTGGCAACTTACTCCAGTATCCCTTCCCGACCGATTACCCGACATTCGCATCAGTTTCACCCGCGCTGAAACGCAGCAGAGCATCCCGCGCCATCTGGACTCGTTCGAAATTGCTGAAGGTGGAAAGTGTTATATCGATGGGAGGCAGGGGCTCTACCTGGATCTCGGCGGCGCGCTGGTCCATCTCGAAAATGATAGTTCAGTGACGGTTTCGTTTACTGAGCTGCCGCGCTTCGGAGATCCATTGCTGGGACGGGCGGCGTCTTTTGCAGTTTGTGCGGCGCTGCGACGGCACGGGTTATTTGACATCCACAGCGCGGGCGTTGTTGGCCCTGAGCGTGAGAATGGTGTGATGATCATTGGACCATCGGGCAGTGGAAAGTCTACGCTTACGTTGCAATTGGTGAAGGCGGGTTGGTCGTATCTGTCTGACGATGAGTTGTTGTTGAGTTTGGTTGATGGAGTAGTGGAGGCGCGCGGGTTTCGCAGCTTCTTTGCGGTGAGTGAGGCTGGCGCGGCGATAAAGCAATGTTTCGAGCCTGAGAACGTGTTGGGATCAAAAAGGGTTGA
>DASTTS010000433.1:0-5677 GCA_035760085.1 Pyrinomonadaceae bacterium | reverse complement strand
ATCGGTGTTTTGTCAGCCTACGCCCTCGCGGCCTCGGAAGAGAACGGGCGCGGTCACCTCGTCATCACTGCTCCGACAGGTGGATCGGCAGGAGTGATGCCGGCGCTGGTTTACGGATTGGGAGAAGGTGGACGGAAGCTGCCGTTGGCGAAGATCCGTGAAGGCATGTTGGCAGCAGCGGCGATCGGTTACCTGTGCAAGCATCACGCCACGTTGTCAGCGGCCGAAGGCGGCTGTCAGGCGGAGATCGGCGTTGCGTCAGCGATGGCCGCAGCGTTAGTTGCGACTGCGAACGACGCGGCTCCACGCGTGGTCGAGAACGCGGCTGAGTCTGCACTCGAACATCATCTCGGTATGACGTGCGATCCGGTTGCCGGATTCGTGCAGGTGCCGTGTATCGAGCGTTGCGCTTTCGGCGCGGTCAAGGCGTGGACGGCTTATGCGATCGCCAGCAACGAGATCGCAAGCAGACATCGCGTCGATCTGGATGCCACGATCATGGCGCTGGCCCAAACGGCTAAAGACATGAACAGCAAGTACAAGGAAACCAGCGAAGCGGGTCTGGCACTGTCGGTAGTGCTTTGTTAACCACGTATTACACGGATCACGGATCACGGATTTCCATGGAAACGCCGGCAACGATCGAAATCATCGGCAAGCGTGATTCGCTGAGGAGCGTGCGTTTAGCGACGGTCGCCTGGCTGTTGACGGCCGTCTACTACTTTTTCCAATACGCCCTGCGCTCAGCACCGGCCGTGATGATGCCGCAGTTGTCGGACGCGTTTGGCTTGAGTGCGCTCGGAGTCGCCGCGATTGTCGGATTGTTCTACTACGGCTACTCGCCGTTCAGTCTCGTAGCCGGCGCGGCGATGGACCGGTTTGGACCACAACGATTGCTCCCTTCCGCAGCCGCTATTGTTGGTGTGGGAGCGTTACTGTTTGCCACGGGCCAGAGCCAGGTCGCGAGCGTAGGCAGATTCATGCAGGGGGCCGGCGGCGTGTTCGCACTCGTCGGCGCGATCTACATCGCTACTAAAAATTTTCCAGCTTCCAAGGCCGCAACGTTGATCGGCGCCACGCAGATGTTTGGTATGGCCGGGGGGTCGGCTGGCCAGTTTGTTGTTGGTCCAATGATCGGTTCCGGCCTTAGCTGGAAAACTTTCTGGTTGGGAATGGGTGTGCTTGGTCTACTGATCGCCGTTACGCTTTTCTTTCTGATACCGAAAGAAGATGCACCCGCGCAGTCAGGACCATGGCTCAAGAGTACTACCGCAGCCTTCGCCACTGTTTTCAAGAATCCTCAGTCGATCTTGTGCGGCCTCATCGCGGGATTGCTTTTCATTCCCACCACTATCTTCGACATGGTTTGGGGCGTGCGTTTCCTTCAGGAAGCGCACGGTCTCGACTATGGCACGGCTGTGATGCGCTCGGCCACCGTCCCGTTCGGCTGGATTATCGGTTGCCCGTTGCTCGGCCTGATTTCAGATCGAATCGGGTATCGCAAACCGGTGATCATCGGCGGGGCCGTCGTCCTTTTCAACTGTATAGCCTGGATACTATTTGGACCATCAAACGTCCTCCCACCATACGTGCTTGGCCTGGTGGCCGGAATCGCATCGGGCGCCGCGATGTTGCCTTACACGGTGATCAAGGAAGTGAACCCACCGCAGTTTGGCGGCACCGCAACCGGCGTCGTCAATTTTATTAACTTCACTTTCAGTGCGCTGCTTGGTCCAGTGTTTGGTTGGAAGCTTCAACAAGTTTCCGGTGGTGCGTCGCAACTCGAGTTGCCGCATTTCCAGAGAGCGTTTCGACCGATGCTCGTGGGTGTGTTGATCGCGATCGTGCTCACGTTGCTGTTGAAAGAAACGGGTGCAAAGGGAGCCAAAGAGGAGGAGAGATGAGCGCGAAAACAGGAACGGGTAAGTATGAAAAGCTGTTGGAGCGATGCAAGAGTCTCGCAGCAATTCCAACCGCAGTGGCCCACCCTTGTGAGGAATCTGCTTTGGCTGGTGCAGTCGAAGCAGCTCAGGCAGGACTCATCGACCCGATACTCGTGGGTCCTGCCGCCAAGATCGAGGAGGCGGCCCGATCTGCAAACATCGATCTCGGCAAACTCGAAATCATCGACACACCGCACAGTGTCGATTCCGCCAGGAGAGCTGTTGATCTAGTCAAACAAGGCAGAGCGGAAGTGTTGATGAAGGGAAGTCTTCATTCCGACGAGTTGCTGGGCGCGATTGTCTCGCGCGAAGGTGGTTTGCGCACTGGCCGTCGTATCAGCCATGTCTTCGTGATGGACGTTCCGACATATCACAAGGTGCTCATCATTACGGACGCCGCGATCAATATCGCGCCGACTCTCGAAGACAAAGTCGACATCTGCCAGAACGCGATCGATCTGGTCAACTCTTTGCGCCACGACAATCCTGAGAAACCCAAGGTGGCAATTCTTGCCGCTGTCGAAACCGTAACCAGCAAGATGCCGTCAACGATTGACGCTGCGGCACTCTGCAAGATGGCCGATCGTGGTCAGATCAAAGGCGCAGTTCTCGATGGACCATTAGCGTTTGATAACGCTATCAGCAAGCAGGCGGCTGAGACTAAAGGAATCAAGTCGACGGTCGCAGGCGATCCCGACATCCTGCTCGTACCTGATCTCGAAGCCGGCAACATGCTCGCAAAGCAACTAACTTTTCTGGCCAATGCCGACAGCGCCGGCCTCGTCCTGGGCGCAAAAGTACCCGTGATTCTCACGAGTCGCGCCGACAGTGTTCGCTCCCGTATCGCCAGTTGTGCAGTCGCGACTCTCGTGGCCCACGCCCGACGAAACCAGTTTTAATCTTTGTGCCTTTTGTGGCTAAGAAATGATTAATAACAAAATCACGGTTGACGGTAACGAGGCGGCGGCTTTAGTTGCTTTTCGCTTGAGTGAGGCGATCGCGATCTTTCCGATCACGCCCAGCTCGCCAATGGCCGAGGTCTGTGACGAGTGGGCCAGCCGTGGGAAAACAAATCTTTGGGGAGTCGTTCCCGAGATTGCCGAGATGCAATCGGAAGGCGGTGCGGCGGGCGCGGTCCATGGCGCGTTGCAAGCGGGAGCACTCTCGACAACGTTTACGGCGTCGCAGGGCCTGCTCCTGATGATTCCCAACATGTACAAGATCGCGGGTGAGCTGTCGCCGTTCACGATGCACGTCACCGCGCGGACGCTGGCCACACATGCTTTGTCGATCTTTGGCGATCATTCTGACGTCATGGCCTGCCGTCAAACGGGCTTTGCCTTGCTCTGTTCTAACTCCGTTCAGGAGGTCCATGATTTCGCGGCCATCGCTCATGCCGCGAGTCTCGAGTCGCGCATTCCGTTCCTGCACTACTTCGACGGCTTTCGCACTTCGCACGAAGTGGCGAAGATCGATCAGATCAGTGACGACGATCTGCGCGCTTTGATTTCCGAAGACGCGATTGCCGCACATCGTCAGCGTGCGCTCACTCCCGACAACCCAGTCATTCGCGGCACCGCGCAAAACCCGGACGTGTTCTTCCAGGCGCGCGAAGCTGCGAATCCGTTTTACGACGCCTGTGCCGGTATCGTCGCGCGACTAATGCGCACGTTCGCTGAGCGCACCGGTCGTGAATACAACTTGTTTGACTATGAAGGCGACCGCGACGCCGAACGCGTGATCGTGATCATGGGTTCGGGCGCGGAAACCGTACAGGAAACGGTCGATGAGCTCGTGAGCCAGGGCGAAAAAGTCGGCGTACTCAAAGTGCGTCTCTATCGACCCTTCTCATCCTCAGCTTTTCTGACTGCTCTGCCGAAGAGCACGCGCGCGATCGCCGTGCTCGATCGGACCAAGGAACCGGGAGCGCCCGGTGATCCTCTTTATCTTGATGTGATGACTGCGCTAGGGGAGACGGACGGTGCGGCGGATCATCACTTCAAGCTTGGGCCAAGAGTGATTGCCGGGCGCTACGGACTATCGTCGAAGGAGTTTACTCCAGCGATGATCAAATCCGTCTTTGACGAGTTGAAGAAGGAGCATCCGCGACGACATTTTACAGTTGGCATAGTGGACGACGTTACGCACCTCTCGCTTGCCTGGGATCCGTCATTCCGAACCAAAGCTGATGATGTATCGACCTCGTTGTTTTACGGCTTAGGCGCTGATGGAACCGTAGGCGCCAACAAGAATTCGATCAAGATTATCGGTCAGGAAACTGATCAGTATGTGCAGGGATACTTTGTTTACGACTCGAAGAAATCGGGAGCGATCACGATTTCGCACCTGCGCTCGAGTCCACGTCCGATACGTTCAGCTTACCTCATCGATCAAGCAGGTTTTGTAGCATGTCATCAATTCGAGTTCATCGACAAGATCGACGTGCTCGAGTACGCCGCTTCGGGCGCTGTGTTTCTCTTGAACGCACCAGGGAATCCGGACGCCGTTTGGGATCGATTACCGCGCGAGCTGCAACAGCAGATCATTGAGAAAAATATTCGTTTCTTCGCCATCGATGCCTATGCGCTGGCCAAACAAGTCGGAATGGGCGGGCGCATCAATACGATCATGCAGACGTGCTTCTTCGGCATCAGCGGGGTCCTGCCGCCTGACGAGGCAATTCAACACATCAAGAAATCGATCGAGAAGACCTATGGGAAACGTGGACCAGAAGTTGTGAGACGAAATTGCGAAGTCGTCGATCAGGCGCTGGCCCACCTGCACGAAATCCGGGTGCCTGCTGCTGTGACGTCAACCCGAACTCGACCTCCAATCGTCTCAGCAGAGGCACCTGATTTCGTGCAGAAAATCACTGCGGTAATGCTCGCCGGTAAAGGCGACTTGCTTCCCGTGAGTGCATTTACGGTTGACGGCACGTGGCCTGTCGGCACTGCGAAGTGGGAGAAGCGCAACATCGCGCTCGAGATTCCCGTGTGGGATCCGAAGGTCTGCATTCAGTGTAATCAATGCGCGCTGGTTTGCCCGCACGCAGCGATCCGCGCGAAGGTGTACGAAGAATCGTCGCTCACCCACGCGCCCGAAACTTTCAAGTCAACGGCTTACCGCGCACCTGAATACAAAGGAAAATTGTTCACGATTCAGGTGGCGCCGGAAGACTGCACCGGTTGCAACCTGTGTGTGAACGTTTGTCCGGCTAAAGATCGAACGAATCCAAAACACAAAGCGATCAACATGGAGCCGCAAGCTCCACTGCGTGACAAGGAGCGCACCAACTACGACTTCTTCCTCAACCTCCCGGAGCTCGATCGCGCTGACGTCGTGCGGCTCGATCACAAAGGCTCACAATTTCTCGAGCCGTTATTTGAATACTCCGGGGCGTGTGCCGGATGTGGCGAGACTCCGTATCTAAAACTCTTGACGCAACTGTTTGGCGACCGGCTGCTCATCGCTAACGCTACCGGCTGTTCATCGATCTACGGCGGTAATCTCCCGACTACTCCCTACACCACGAACAGTGATGGCAGAGGTCCGGCCTGGTCCAACTCACTGTTTGAAGACAATGCCGAGTTTGGCTTTGGATTTCGTCTTGCCCTTGATGCACATCAGAACACCGTGCGTGTGCTCGTCGAAAGTCTGGCCTCTGACCTCGGCGACAACTTCGTCACCGAGCTACTGAACGCAAATCAAGACAACGAGGCAGGGATCTTCGCCCA
>DASTTS010000432.1:0-9790 GCA_035760085.1 Pyrinomonadaceae bacterium | reverse complement strand
TTCTCCACTACTGTCGTGGGTGCGTTGTTTGGCCCATATCTGACGCGCCTGGCCCAATCCGCCGTCGGCGAGAACGGCGTCGTGCTGGACCTTGGTCCAATCGGTGAGGTCACAGCGAAGTCACTCCCGACGTTGTGTGTCTCGATGTCGGTGGGCGCGCAGGTCTTTCTGTTGCCGATTCTCGGCGCACTCGGCGACTACTCGAATCTGAAAAAACGACTGATGGCGCTGTTTTGCTTTCTCGGCGTCGCAGCCACGTGTCTGCTGTTTTTCCTTCAAGGCAATCTTTATCTCGCAGGCGGAGTTCTATTCATCGTCGCGAATATCTGTTTCGGCGCATCGATCGTTTTTTACAACGCGTTCCTGCCGGAGATCACGACCGAGGATCAGGCAGACAAAGTGTCGAGTCGCGGCTTTGCGTACGGCTATCTCGGCGGCGCGCTGCTGCTGGTTGTCAATCTGCTGCTGGTACTGAACGCTGAGCGATTCGGTATGACGACGGGTTTTGCAGTTCGTCTGTCGCTGCTGTCTGCGGGCCTTTGGTGGGGTGGTTTTGCTTTAATCACCTTCACACTCCTGAAATCGCGGCCTGCAAAAAAGCAACTGCCGCCAGGCAAGACTTATCTTTCCGCCGGTTTCACCGAGCTCATCTCAACTTTCAAAGAGTTACGACGACTACCACTGACCGCGCGTTACCTGCTCGGCTACCTTGTCTACAACGACGGGATCCAGACAGTCATCGTCGCCGCGAGCACTTTTCTCGAACAGGAGCTTTTCCCGCAGGGAAATCCGGTGTTCCTGCTCGAGATCTTTTTGATGGTCCAATTCGTGGCGGTGGGAGGCGCGCTTCTTTTCGAGCGACTCGCTTACCTGATTAAGACGAAGAACGCGATCATCGTCTCGCTAATCATCTGGTCGGGCATCGTGATCTATGCGTACGGTTTTCTCAGTTCGGTGGCTGAAGCGTGGGTGTTGGCTGGTGTGATCGCGATCGTGCTGGGCGGATCGCAGGCGCTGTCGCGCTCGCTCTTCTCGAAGATGATTCCGGAAGGTAAGGAGGCTTCGTTCTTCGGGTTGTATGAAGTTTCGGAACGAGGCACTTCGTGGATGGGACCGTTGTTGTTCAGCCTCGTCGTATCGCGCACGGGATCTTATCGCCTGGCACTGCTTTCGCTGATCTTCTTCTTCGTGGTGGGGTTGATCGTATTGTGGTTCACGGATACTGACAGAGCTATCCGTGAATCGCAGCCGGTAGAAGCCTGAAAAGAATTACTCACGCAACGGCGCAGCGGCACAGCGTTCGAATGTCGTTGCGCCGTTGCGCCGCTGCGTGAGAAAAACTCTTCCTAACTCGCGACCTTTCGTTGCTTCTGGCTCATACACTCCGCGGAGCAGTAAGTCGCCAAGCCTGAGTTCAGCTTCATCGCACGATCCGCGGGAATCCACGTACCACACCGATCGCAACGAACGAGCTTATTCCGGGATTGAATCTTTTGTTCAGGTGGAGCATTGAGAGAGTTTGTGATCTGCTGAATTAACTTCAGGTACGGGCGGATACGGGAGTAGACGAGTACAAAAATAATGCTGACGAGCGCCGCGATGATCAGGTATTTCATGACCGGATGACAGGATTTTCAGCATTCACAGGATACATCGTGCAAATCTTGCAAATCCTGTCATCCTGTCTAAATTTTACTCTCCAGCGCCAGTCCCGTACGGTGCGTCCTGTGCACGGCGGCGCGGCATCGGATCCGTAGCGCGACGTCGCGGCTGCGACTCCTTCGTCCGTCGATCAAGACTTCCGGGCGGCAGGCCTTTACCATGCACAGCTTCTTCCAGGATGCGCGTGATCTCCTGTGAGAGCGTTCGGTGCTCGGCAGCCGCACGGCGGCGAAGTGATTCCTTCAAATGGTTAGGTACGTACGCACCTATGAAAACGCCTTTGCGATTTGCCATCTATCCGCCCCTCTTATCTTGTGAGAATCGACCCTGCAATTGCGGAACAGGTCTGTAAGCCGAATTCTGTACTTCGATTAAAATCGAAGTGGCGATCATTCATCTAGTCCAGCCGTTGCCGGCTGGCTCAAGCGACCTACCCGGAGGTCGTAGCGAACCGAAATTCGCTTCGGGCGGGCAGCCCTATTGACGCCTCCCTATTTGGTCTTGCACTGCGAGGAGTTTGCCTGGCCGCGCATGTCACCACACGCGCCGGTGCGCTCTTACCGCACCATTTCACCCATCACCCGCCGCGCGCACGCGGCTTAGGGCTGGTTTGTTTTCTGTTGCACTTGTCGTCGCCCCGCAGCAAAGCTGCCAGGCGCCCCGCCGTTAGCGGGCTCGCTGCCCTGTAGTGTTCGGACTTTCCTCTCCCGGCTTTCGCCGGCAGCAACCGCCCGACCTGTTCTCTTGCAAGGCGAGGGGATTATAGCAAACCAGTGTTCAAACGGGTATAGCACCAACTAGCCAAAGTATTTGAACCCGACGCGCAGACTGTTTGTCCATTGCGGTGGTAGAAAAACGGCGACGGTGACAGAGGCAAGCGCGTGTGAGAGAGCAAGAGCGAAGAGGTTTGGTTGTCGTTGATAAACTATGGCCCAGATGAGGCCGCCGAGAAAGGTAAGTACACACAGCAAAGGATTTGGGAGGTGAACAAACGCAAACAGCAACGCGACGAGCAGTACACTTTTCCAGCCTTCGCCAAAAACGATTTGAGCACGACGATTCAAAAAACCCTGTAGCACGTACTGCTGAAACAAAGCCCAGAACGGGACCAGCAAAAATCTCCATCGCAATGGCTGGTCGGAAATTTTGAAACCCGAGACAAAGATGATCAACGCGACCGCTACGATCGTCGGTAGTAGCAGGAGCTTTGCGGCAGCGAGGAAGTTGTCAAAACGAAAACCTAAATCCTGCGGACTCTCACCATAGATGCGATGAGAAAAAATCATCAGCGTGAGCGCGAGCGCAACAGGGACCGCGAGCACGACTTTGTTCGTGCCAACGAACGCCAGGACCACCCACTCGGCGATCAGACACGAAACGACGACCGACACGATCTCCCACGCTGCGACGGTTGATATCTTGTCAATCCTGTCAATCATGTAATCAGTTCAAATAACTACCGCCAGCTTCCAGCCTCCACCTGGAATTTGATCGGGTCACCCAACATCTGCAACGAGTATCGAGTCCCACTCTGATGTAATGCATACACGCGCGCCTCATGCATTCCTTCACCTAAACCACTCACAACGAACTGGTAACCGTGCCACTCGTCTTTGGCCCATCCCGCCGCCATGACATCCGGTCGCGACAGTTGGGCCACCTGTGTTCCCACAAACTTGCCATCGATAAACAACTGCACCTCGACTCGCCGCCAGGGATTCGCATCGTCTACGGCCCAACCCGAAATACTTCGCGCTTCGACAACTGCTTCACCCCAACCATGAAACGTTGGCGGGAACAGTTTTGTGTAGACGACAACCGCAAGCGTTCCGACAAAAATCGTCTCGAGAATTGATTTGGCGACTAACAGGTTGACGAGTCTTTTTGGCACGGATTTACGCGGAGAAAGACAGATTTTTCACGAGGTCTTCGACTTCATCGGCAGTTGCGGCAGCCAGGCATTTCAAAGCTAGTTGATGGATTTCATTTGCATCGATCTGCTCGAGGACAGTTCTGACGCGTGGAATCATCGCCGGAATCATACTTAAGTCGACCGCACCCAATCCGACGAGCAACACAGCGTAAGCCGGCGTTGACGCCATCTCACCGCACACAATTACCGGAATTTGCGCCTGTTTCGCGGCTTCGATCGTCCGGCTGATGCCGTAAAGTACCGCGGGATGCAGTGTGCGAAACCAGTCGGAAACCTTGTCATTACCACGATCGACGGCGAGTGTATATTGGACCAGATCGTTTGTCCCGAGCTCAAAAAAGTCTACTTCTGCCGCGATCTTCTCCGCCGTCAACACCGCTGACGGCACCTCGATCATCGCGCCGATTTGCACTTTCGCAAACGTGACACTTTCACTCGCGAGGTGCTCGATCTCTTCTTCGATCACTTGCTTTGCGAGCCGCACATCGGCGACATCTGCGACCATCGGGATTACAAGACTCAATGGTCCAGCCGCAGCCGCACGCAAGATCGCTCGCACCTGCGTCCGCATGAGCTGCTTGTGCCGTAAGTTAAACCGCACCGCGCGCAGGCCGAGCGCCGGATTGCGCTCACGCTCCTTCAGGTCTGGTCCAAACTCACCACCAACATCAAACAGCCGCACAATCGCACCGTATTCACCCGCCGCCTCGACGAGTGCCTTATATACCTGACTCTGCTCATCCTCCGAGCTCATCAGGCCGGGCCGCGACAACAGAAACTCCGAACGGAACAATCCCACACCACACGCGCCGAAATCACGCACCGCCTGAAACTCGGCCGGCAGCTCGACATTCGCGCGCAAAGAGATCTGCACACCGTCGCGAGTGGTTACTGGTCCACATTCCAGCTTCGTTTGTGTCCCGGCAGCCGGTGACGGTTCGTGAACTGAAAACCGGTACTTCTCGATCGTCTCCGCCGTCGGATGCAGAATCACTTCACCCTGATGTGCGTCGACGACAATCTGATCGCCGGTGCGCGTGCGGTGATAGAAATCGCGCAAACCCACGACCGCCGTGAGACCGAGCCCACGCGCGATGATCGCCATGTGCGACGCCCAGCCACCCGCGTCCGTTGCGATCGCCTTTACGTGATTGAGATTCAACTCCGCAATCGTTGACGGCAATAGATCAGTCGAAACGATTACCGCATCTTCCGACAGGTCAGGATACTTCGGACCTTCCCCCGTGAGGTTCGCGAGCAAACGCTGGATCACGTCTTCGATATCTGAGCCGCGCTCGCGCAGGTACTCATCATTGATTTGAGTGTAAATCGAGAGTAGTCGATCGCCGACGACTTTCGCGGCCCATTCAGCATTTGAGTGCTCCTTGACGATGTAGTCTTCCACATCGCGCGTGAGTTTCGCATCCTGGAGAAAGAGCAGGTGCGCATCGAAAATGTAAGCGTGCCCGCGTCCGAGCTCCTTCTCCGCGCGGTCCTTGATGGCTTCGAGCTGCCGCCGCGAAAGCCTTACAGCTACCCGAAACCTGCGCCGCTCGCGTTCGAGATCCGCATCCGCGATGTGCGCACGATAGACGTCGCGTGTGCCTTCCTGAAGCCGTAACACGCGCCCGATCACGATCCCGTCCGAAACACCGAGACCCCTGGCGCGCAACTCATCCGTCGCGCGAGTAAATCGCTCACTATCAACCTTCTCGGTCTCGTCAAAATCACGCGAGAAAAGACCAACCAGCGCATCGAGCGCTTCCTGCTCGTCGGCGCCCTGCGCCACAACTTTCAACTCCGTTCCCCGGCTCGCAGCCAGTGAAAGAATGCTCAAGATGGATTTAGCATCTGCTTCGGCGTGGCCATCGAGACGGTAAAGAGTGAGACTGCTTTGAAACTGGCTCGCCAGGCGTACGAGGTTCGCGGCGGCGCGTGCGTGAAGGCCAAGACGACTCGTGACCTGGACTCGTCGTTCAGCCACGTTCAGTCAGCTCCGGCTTTGGAAGGTGGTTCGAGCAAGGCGCCGGCGAGATAAATGCCCTGCCGTCCCTGGTCGCGAATCTTGGGTGCGATCTCGGCGAGCGACTCTTCGGCGGTCGCGGTCGCGAGCTTGATCACCATCGGCAGATTTACTCCAGTTAACACTTCCACCGCACCTTCTTCGAGAAACATCGACGCGATGTTAGTGGGCGTCCCGCCAAACATGTCGGTGAGTAACAACACACCCGCGCCCTGTGAGACGCGTGTGATGGCTCGTTGAACTTCGTCGCGGGCAGCGTCGACGTCGTCGTGCCAGCCGATGGAAACGGCGGCGATGTGTGAGATTGGCCCAATGATCATCTCGGCCGCCGCGAGCAACTCGCCCGCGAGCTGGCCGTGACTCACGATCACGCCTGCCACTCTTTTCGTATCTGTCATTTGAGAAGATTTTCTCCCGCAAAGGCGCAAAGGCGCAAAGAAAGCTCAACGGCTTCGGAAACGCTTTGCGTCTTCTTTGCGCCTTTGCGCCTTTGCGGGAGAAAGTTCGATTCTTTCATTTTCTTGTCTTGCGCACGTCGCGATGAGATGCGTGCGCGTCAAAACCGGCGCGTCGCAGTGAACGCCCCAGCTCGTTTGCGATCATCACGGAGCGGTGGCGCCCGCCCGTGCAGCCAATACCCACGGTCACGTAGGATTTGCCTTCACGTTTGTAGAGCGGCAACAGGTAGGAAAGCAAATCCGTAAACCGCTTCAACGTCTCCGCCACCTCATCGTGCGACCGCAGAAACTTGACGACGCGGCGATCGTGACCTGACAAACGCTTCAACTCGGGAACAAAGTGCGGGTTTGGCAGGTGTCGCACGTCAAACAATAACTCCAAGTCGCCCGGGTTGCCATACTTGTGACCAAAGCTCATCACCTCCACGCGCATCGGCGCGCCTTCGCGATCAAGACCAAATCGCTCGAGCAGAAAACGTCGCAGCGAGTGAACTGTATGCTCAGATGTATCGATGATCTGATCGGCGTGAGCGCGAATACTCGACATCGCCTGCCGCTCGTCTCCGATCGCGGCGAGTAATCCCTGTCCTTTTTCCGCCGGATGTGGCCGGCGTGTTTCGCTGAAGCGATACTGGAGGACGTCGTCGGAAGCTTCAAAGAAAAGCACGCTGACTTTCAAACCTAAGGCGCGCAACGCCTCGAGCTGTTTTTCAAAGTCAGCGAGAAACTCGCCTTCACGAATGTCGATCACGAGCGCGGCGCGGCGAATTCCCTTCTCGTCGTCGTCGTTGACGAGACGTCCGAAGGTTGGCAGCATCGTGACCGGCAGATTGTCGACGCAGAAGTATCCGAGATCCTGAAACGCATTCGTCGCGGAAGACATTCCAGACCCGCTGAGGCCGGTAATGATTACGATATCGGGGATGTTGCTCACGTGGTGTATCTAGCCACAAAAGGTACACGAAGTACAAACACTAATAATTCGCCAATGAATAGCAAAATCAGCCTAAGAAGTTTTCTTGTAATCGCTCACTCATCGTTATAGCCTGATCTCCTCGCCCACAAAAACTAAAAAAGTCCCAACGGTCGATGTGGTCCAAGACCGGGACTCCTTACCTCCCTTCGATCACAGGTTTTAGCCCGCAAAAGCACGCACTCGTGCGCCGAAAGGAGAACATCAAATGCGAATTCACAGGCTAATTTCGATCGTCGTGGTGCTGGGCCTCCTCGCACTCGCCGCGACTATGAGCTCAATTCAAAGTCAATTGGGTGTGGTTCCAGACACAGTGTCTGCACAAAAAGCCAATGGCGATACGATAACAATAGCAGAACTGGCAGAGGCACAGAGCGACGGTCTCAGTTCAATTGTCGCCAACGAGACATCTGCGCAAACAGATGTCGATCTGTATCTCGACGCGGATGAAGTCGAGAAACGTGCGGCCGCGGAACAAGCCGGCGACTCTCCGACACCGGGTCCGGTGCCGGTTTCTTTCAAGGCCGTTCCGATTCCGTTACCGGGCGGAGTTGATCACGCAGTCGCGGGCGTAGCCACGCGCAACTCCGGAACGGGAGTTATCAGGCTGCGCGGCGTGCCGCCGGGCTCGGTTCTACTCAGCGCGGTGCTGGTGTGGGGCGAAATTGCAGCGCCTCCGGCACTCGCACCGTATCCGATCGCCTTTGGACCAGACTGCGGCGTCCTCGCAAACGTCAACGGTAACTCGTACGGCGCGACTGCACAGCCGTGCTGGAATGGAGCCGGTCAATACTTCGGCTACATCGCGAATGTAACCGGTCAAATCGTCGCCGGCATCAACGGCGACTATCGCATCAGAGGTTTGAAGTCTGCGATCACGAATGGTCGCTGCCCGTGGGGTGATGGAAACTGTGCCGGGCCGGGGAATGCTTTGACGCTTTCAGAAGGCGCCAGTCTCATCGTGTTTTATTCGAACGCGTGTATTCCCAAAGCAGCACAGATCTACGTCTCACTCGGGCCACGGATGTTCTTTGGTCCACACTCAGTCGTCCATGCAACCGTGCCTGCGATCAATGGCAACCTGCCTAATCTGAAACACAGCCGGATTGGCGCGGACGGACAGGTGGGCGGGGCGAACTGTGGTCTAAGATCGATCCCGGCTATCAGCGACGAGCGAACGTGGATCGAGAATCCGGTCACGTTAGGCTCAATTCAGATCAAGGGGGATGTTGCGGGTCTCAATCGAGACTCGGATTGGAATGGTTACGACGGCGAGCCATTGAACAAGCTTTGGGATACTCACACGGATGTGTTTGGGAACGGCCAATTCCTTGCGGGAGGCGGCGGACTCAGCTACCGGGTGCGGTACCAGTCACAAGGCGATTGTATCGTCTGGGCAGTTCACATTCTCGGTGTCAGGTAAGAATATTTTTAGCCACGGATTACACAGATCAGTGTAATCCGTGGGTTATTTTACGGTTCGATGAGGCCGTAGTTGCCATCGTTTCGCTTGTAGATAACACCGAGGCGCGATGTGTCGGCATCGCGAAATACTAGAAACTGGTCCGCTTCGTCTGACAATCGCAGCGCGGCTTCTTCCGCGGTCATTGGCTTCACTGCGTAACGGCGCGCGGGAATGATGCGTGGCGGGCGCGGCGTCGCCTCCAGGTTTCCATCGGGTTGCGGTGCAATGTGACTCGTTGGTCGCCCGCTCTGACTCCTGTCGATGATCTTCTTCTTGAGTTTGACCGCTTGTTTCTCAATTTTCGCCATCGCCCGTGTCAACGCCATGTACATGTCGGCGTTCGTGTCTTTTGCCGTCAACGTATGCTCACGCCAGTTAACGATTATTTCTCCGATCTGACGGTTTTTCTCGACATCGATGATTACGTGCGTGTTGAGGGTCGTGTCGCCGTTGAAAATATGATCGAGCTTCTTGAAATGATCTTCCACATGACGCCGGATTGCCGGCGAGACTTCAACATGTCTACCCGTGTATTCAAATTTCATCAGTCGTTTCCCTTCTCGAACCGGTGAAAGAGATAGCAATGCGCCGGCCCGCCGATCGCGGGTCAGGCTGACGCAACAGAAGTATTACTAAACCTTGATTCGCGTGGTGCGTAGAGGGGCTTTACACAACTGCGCGACGCTCGCGCGACCCGGGGATTTGCATTTGATCGCGATACTTCGCGACAGTTCTACGCGATAACTTGATTCCATCCTTAGCCAGGATTTTAACAACCTGATCATCTGTTATGGGGTTATGAGAATCTTCTTCTTCGATTAACTTCTTAATCTTCAACTTGATGATGCGCGTCGAGATCTCCTCGCCTTCTTCATTGAGCATGCCTTCGGTGAAAAACCGTCGCAGCTCAATAACGCCCTGCGGCGTGTGCGCATACTTCCGATTCACCACGCGCGACACAGTGGAGAGGTGCATCCCGATGTCTTCGGCAATGTCTTTCAACATCATCGGCTTGATGTACTGAACGCCGTGGTCCAAAAACTCTTTCTGGCGTTGCACGATTGACTCGACCACTTTGTAGATCGTCTGCCGGCGATGTTCGATGTTTCGCAGCAGATCGACTGCCGAACGCATCTTCTCCCGTATAAAACTCTTCGTCTCGTTACTGACGCCCTGGCCCAGCATCTGTTGATACTGCTGGCTCACGCGCAAACGCGGGCTGCCGTCGTCAGCAAAGTAGATCACGTAGTCCTCGTCGTTTTCGTCTAGCTTCTCG
>DASTTS010000431.1:0-11543 GCA_035760085.1 Pyrinomonadaceae bacterium | reverse complement strand
GTGCGAACGTCGCGAGAATGTGTGACGTGGCGCCCATGCCGGGCAGGATCGCGATGTAAACCTCGGGATGGCCGAAGAACCAGAAGAGGTGCTGCCAGAGGATCGGTGAACCGCCCGTGTGCAACGGAAAATTCGGGTTTGAGCCGGAAAGCAAACCGCTGACGTAAAGTCCACTCGGAATAAAAAAGCTCGTGCCTGCGACACGATCGAGAAGCAGCAGGATGCCGCCGCCAAGTAACACCGGAAACGACAACAACGCGAGCACCGCAGTCGTGAACCACGCCCAGCAAGTGAGCGGCATGCGCATCAACGACATGCCTTTCGTGCGCATGTTGAGCAAGGTGGTGATGAAGTTTAGCGCGCCCAGCAACGAGCCAACGCAGAAGATCGCGATACTGATCACCCAGAGGTTCATGCCGGCGCCCTGACCCGGACCAGCGATCTTGCCGAGTGCGCTCAACGGTGCGTAACCCGTCCAGCCACCGATTGGACCAACAGTGCCGCTGCCACCCGTGAATGACGGCCCGAGTGCGGCGAACCACTGTCCGATCGACGCATTGCCTTCAACAAAAATCGCGAGCAGGATGACGATGAAGCCGACGAACGTCACCCAGAACGAAAGCATGTTCAGGTACGGAAACGCCATGTCTTCGGCGCCGATCTGGATCGGGAGAAAGTAGTTGCCGAACCCGCCCTGCGGCGCAGTTGTGAGCACGAAGAACACCATGATCGTTCCGTGCATCGTCACCAGTGACAGGTAAAACTCGGGATTCATCACGCCGCCCGGCGCGCCCGTCGGAAACAGTGTCTCCAGTATGGGCCACTGCGTACCCGGCCACGACAGATTCAAGCGCATGAGAAGTGACATGATCATGCCGACCACCACGGCGGCCAGCGCCAGCATGATGTACTGGATGCCGATAACCTTGTGATCGATGCTGAAGATGTACTTCCGTATGAATCCCGTCGGCGCCGGGTGCCGGTGAACGCCCTCGTGAGTCTCAGCTGACATCGTTGTCTCCTCGATTTTGTGTAATAGGTCCTACAGGACCAATTGGACCTATTCCTAGTAGCTCGGCAATTGATACTGGTTCAGCAGCTCAGCGACGCGCGCCTGGAACTGCTCCTGCGGCATAGCCTGGAGCGCCTGAATGTCTGCTTCAGGCAGCACGAGCATGTAGCTCCTCATCTTGAAGTGAAGCTGGCCACACAGCTCGGCACAGGCCAGCTCGTACTTTCCGACTTTGTTCGCAGTGAAGTGGACCTTGATCTCCATGCCCGGAACAAGATCCTGTTTGAAGCGGAGTTGCGGTACCCAGAAATTGTGAATCACATCTTTCGAGCGCAGGCGCAGCTCGACCGGACGATTGACTGGAATCACGAGCGCCGCCGTGACCGAGTCATCCGCTGAAGCCGTATCTGATGAATCGAGCCCGACGAAGTTCAGCGCGCTGTCGTCAATCAACTGCGGATCGGTGCGACCAAATTTGTTGTCTTTGCCCGCGTAGTGGAAGTTCCATTGAAACTGCTGCGCAACGACTTCAACCGTATAGGATCCCGGCGGTGCGTCGTGCAATCTCAGCGCGGCCCAAACGCTCTGACCCATCAAGCCGAGGGTAATGAAAACCACGGCGGTGATAATGGTCCAGAGCACTTCCAGTCGATTGCTGCCATGCGAGTAAACGGCGCGGTCGGTCTTCACCCCGGTGTCGCGATACTTCCACACCATCCAGCCGAGCCCGATTTGTGCAGCAGTGAAGGAAATTCCGACGACCAGTATCGTAATCAGAAACTGGCGATCGAGAGCTGGAGCATGCTCGGAAATACCTTCTGGAAACCACCACTTACCGGCCACGAATAGCAGCACTGAGAGCAGTGTGATAATCCAGATAATAACCGCAAGAACTCGTCCCATCGGTTACGATCTCCTTTTGCTTAGTTCAGATCTGTTTTTGTAACTGCGGCCTAACTATTCAAAACCATCAAGAGAAACAGCAGCGGCAAGTAGAGTACTGACGCCAGCAACAAGCGACGCGCTTGTTGTCGTGACATCGAAAATGCCGCTCGTAGACTGCTGTAAAGAAACAGCAAGCCGAGCACGATCGCTCCCACGAAGTAAACACGTCCCGACATTCCCATCACGGTTGGCAGCAGGCTGACCGGCAACAGCATCAGCGTGTAAACGACGATCTGTTGCGCGGTGACGCGACCGTCAGGTTCGACGACGGGCAGCATCAGGATGCCGGCGCGACCGTAGTCCTCGCGATACATCCACGCGATCGCCAGGAAGTGTGGGAACTGCCAGAGAAAGAGAATGGCGAAAAGTATCCAGCCTTCGAGACTGATCGTTCCGCGCGCGGCGGTCCAACCGATCAGCGGTGGCACTGCGCCAGGAAATGCGCCGACGAGTGTTGATAATGTCGTGCGCGTTTTCAGTGGCGTGTAAGCGAAGACGTAGCCCGCGATGACAGTCAGTCCGAGTAGCGCACTGAGTGGATTGACTAGCACGAGCAGGTAGATCTCCGCGAGAATGGTGATGCCTGCGCCGAAAGCGAGTGCTTCCCACGGCGCCAGTTTGCCTGATGGCAGCGGACGATTTGCGGTGCGACGCATCAAGCCGTCGAGATCGCGTTCGGCGTACTGATTCAGCGTGGCGATACCCGATGATAGAAGGGCAATACCGAGCAGCGATCTGAAAAGTGCGACATAGTCAATCGCACCACGCGATGCGAGCGCGAAGCCGGCAGCGGACGTCAGCACGATCAGGAACGTGATGCGCGGCTTGGTCAGCTCAGCGTAGGCCGCAACTCGTTCACGGAACGACAAAGGCGTCCGCTCAACCACCGCGACCGCCGAACTTCGTAAATCAATTGCAAACTCTTCCATTAAGAAACCCTTGACAGGATTACATGATTATTCAGGATTGACATGTAAATCTTGTCCAATCCTGTAATCTTGTGAAAACGACTCACGTAATGCCGGACGTGCAGGCAGAACTCGATACGTCCGCAACGTCAAAACAATCGTGCTGACAAACACGAGCGCACCACACGCCACGTGCGCCACCGTGATCGAGATCATCGGATTCAACGGTTGCGGATCGTTCGGCGAACCCAGGCGGGTGATATACGCCGCAATCCCGAGCGACAACTGCACCAACAACAACGTCAGCGCGATCACAGCCGGACGGGTCAAAAACTTCACATCCTTGTGCCGTCGTAACACCGCAAGACTCGCACTGCCGAGCGCGATCGTTACCGCAAGCGCGCCGCCGATGTGCGCGAGTATCAATTCGGCCGGCAGGTGCTGATCCCACGTCGCCGAGTGACGCAAGGTTGCACCGATAATCAGTTGCAGGAAGATAGTGACGAGCGCCGCAGTACAAAGAACGCGCAGCGGCAAAGTCCCCTTCTCTTCCGGCAGCGGTGTCGCCTGCATCCAACTGCGCGACGTAAAAACCGCGAGACTCACTGTCGTACAAAAGAAAAGCTGCGCGAGCGTCGCGTGCGCGGTTGAGACTGCCAGCGGCAGCATCAGTTTCACAGTCAACCCACCGAGCAATCCCTGCGCGATCACAGCCAGCAGCGCGAAGATTCCAAGCTTCCTCACCCAACTGCGCTTCTCTTTCGCAAGGATGTAGATCATCAACCCGATCGTCAGCATGCCGACGGTAGTCGCGACCATGCGGTGACCATGTTCCCAGAACAGGTTACCTACCATCTTCGGAAAGAACTGCCCGTTTGAAAGTGGCCAGTCAGGCGTCGCCAGTCCTGCGTCGTTACTGGTGACGAGCGCACCGGCGATGATCAAGAAAAACGTCGCGCAAGCGACGAAGATAGCAAATCGATTAAGACCCCGGTTCATTCGTGTAATTCAATAAAGCAGTCTCACGCAACGGCGCAGTGGCGCAACGTCAGCACGGCTTTCTTTGCGCCGCTGCGTCGCTGCGTGAGATCTGCTTTTCAAACAACAACCTAGTGCTTATGCAACATGGACGGAAGCTCGAGCGCCGGCATCATCTGCAGCGACGGCTTCGTCGAGCTCGTGGCTGCCGCACCGAACGCAAAGTCAGCCTTCGCGCTGCCATTCGCCGGTACAGTTACTTCCATCGTCTTCTCTTCACCATTCGCGCCGCCTTCTCTCCATGCAACGACGGTGTACTTGCCTGGCGGAACGCCTTTGATCTCGAATGCGCCCGCGTCACTGCTCACCGCATAGAGCGGGTGTTTCAACACGCCGATGTAAGCCTTCATCCACGGATGCTGATTGCATTTCACCGGAATCAGCACTTCAGCCCGTGTAAAGGTCTTCTCGATCGGAGGCGCGCCGTTCGCCTGCGTCTGGTTCCACTCCTGATTCAGCTTTGGTGTCGGGTGGATATTGTGCTGGGTGGCGTCGCTGTTGGTGATACTGAGTTTCTGGTTGACCTGGATGCCGAGCACGTGTGGGGCGTAGTGGCAGCCATTCTGATCGAGCCTGATCGGTGTCGGTGGCACCGGCCAGCTATACTCGCCGATCTTCTTGCCGGCGTCGACGGTGCCTTCTTTGATATAGACGAACGTGTTGGCGAGTTTGCCATCTTTAACGATGGTGTCGTCGGTCATCAAATTCGGATTCTTCTGGCCGCAGACCGGGTCGGCCGTCGTGTCAATCTTTTTCGGGGCAGGCGGTGTGCCGTTAAATGAAATTACGCCGCTGATCGTCCCCGTTGGACCGCTATAAGGTGCGGCGTCGGCTGTAGTATTAGCGTTCGTGCCGCCCGTATTGTTGTTCGAGCCACCGCCGGTACACGCCGAGCCAAGAGCTAGCAGAGACAGTGCAATCGATAACACAAGCCAGACTTTTGTCTGCTTATTCATGATCAACTCCTCCAAACTAAGATAACTTTCGCGTTAACTGTAGCACGCTTTGGTTTAGGGGCCTATTAGACAGGATTTACAAAGATTCGAACAGGATTCACATGAAAATCCTGTCTTATCTTGTAAATTCTGTTCAAAACTGTCGTCGAATTCCGGCGCTCACATTGACCTCAACACACGCGCCGCATAACTTCCCAGCGCGGCACGCCTGCGGGTTCGCACGTGATTCAATCGCTTCTTCTTCGCGCGTGCATGATGCTGCGTCGTGGTCGCCGTAGGCGCGGCGGTCGTTGCCGGACCTGCTGCCAGCAACTGTCGCTGCTCATCCGGATTCATCAGGAACATGTAACGCACCAGCAAACGCGCGTGATCATGTTCATAACCCGTCGCCGCCGGCGGCAGCGTGCCACTAGACACCCAGCGATCGCCCTCCTTGCGGAATAGTCCACTCGGCATCGCCGTTCCCGGACTAATCTGCGCCGGATCCAGCAGCCAGCGGAACGTCCAATCAGGTTTCAAGCGTTCAGCCGCGAGCAGGAAGTTTGGTGCAATTGCCTTCGCATCACGTGACGGATCGCCCGTGATATGACACTTCAAACACGGCGTGCCGGACGTAAACAACTGTCGCGCCAGCACTCGCTCCTGCGACGTCAACGGCGGCAGCATCTCCTTGATGTACGGATCCTGCTGGCCCGACATCGCCATGAAGAACCGCACCAGGATCTGCAACTCGTTCGGCGAGAAGTTGAACGTCGGCATGCGGAACTGTAGATACGGACGCACACCATTGCGATCCAAACCTGGCTGCGGCAATAACTTACCTACTTGATTATTCGCAGCAGCCGGACTCGCGCCTGGTTGCGGTGAACTCGTTGCTTGCGGACTCGGCGATGGCAAAGCTGCAATCTGCTGCGCCTGCTCCGGCGTCTTCTCACCACTCAACGACGGATCGTGCAGGAATCGCAGCAACCATGTCGGATCGACACGTGCGCCTTCACTCGTCAGTCGCGGCGGCAACAGATCCTTGCCTTCCGGTGTCTGGTAGAACGGCAAATCCATCACCACTGAGCGTTGTCCGATCTGGAGTTGGTGACAACCCATACAGTTGTACTTCTTGATCACCCACCAGCCGTTCTGAATGTCTTGTCGTCGTTGATCCTGCGGGTTGAAGAAAAGCGTGCTCGGCACATTCGAGCCTTCCGCACCGACGCTGCCCAGCAGGAAGGTCGTGAGCGCAGTGCGCCATTGCTCCGTCAGATACGGCTGCGGCATGCGCAGTCGATCTTTCGGATCCTTTTCTTTACCCTCGTCATAGATCGACGGCTGCGTGACCTTGTGTTCGAAGAAACCCTTGTGGTTGTACCAGGGTTTCTCTTCTTCGTGCTTCTTCTGAGCCGTCTCGCCGCCATTCTCGCCCGCAGGCTTGCCGTGGAGATTTAGCGGGTCATGGCCTTCTTCCGCGCGCTTTGTTTGCAACGCGAAGTCGAGTCGCTCGATCGGAGTCGCACCTTCGACGGTTAACTCTTTACCAATACGCTGTTCCTCTTCGAAGCCTTTGATCTCATGACATCCGGCACAGCCATACTGCTTGATCAAAAGACGCCCCTTTTCTTTCAGGTTTGCATCATCCACGAAAGCTGCCGATGCATAACTCGGAGGCGAAGCGAGCGAGAAGAGATACGTGGCGATGTCGCGCGCATCTGACTCGGACAGACGGAAGTTTGGCATCACCGTCATGTTCTGCACCTGCAACTCCGCGCCATCGTTCGGGCAGCGTGAGTGGAGTTCAGTGTCAAACTGGAACGGCAGATTCTTCTTCGCGTAATCGTCAGGCGTCAGATCGCGTTTCTCTTTGGGACAGTAAGGCGCAACGCGCTCGCGTGGATTGTGAATCCAGCGCACGATGTAATCGAAGTTTGCTTTCTGACCGACGTGCTGAAGGTTTGCAGCAAAATCGCCACCGATCTTGTTTGTACCTTCACCGATCGAGTGACACGCCAGGCAACCGCGGCTCTCGAAGAGTTCCTTGCCGTGTCCCGCGTTGCCCTGCGGCTGTGCCGGCAGCTTGGTATCGAAACTTTCCTGCCATAAATAAGCAGCGATAGCCTGAATTTGTTCTGCGCT
The DNA here is from genome assembly GCA_035760085.1 of Pyrinomonadaceae bacterium. Taxonomy (GTDB): domain Bacteria; phylum Acidobacteriota; class Blastocatellia; order Pyrinomonadales; family Pyrinomonadaceae; genus PSRF01. The sequence continues at coordinate 4,560 of DASTTS010000431.1, read as the reverse complement.
GTCCTTGTCGCGCATGTGCGCGGCGGGAGCATTGGCTGTGCCTTCCGGAAATGTCGCGAAACGCCAGAACGTCGGCATCTTGGTTCCCGGGCGGAAGCCCTGAGGATTCTCGAGCCAGACAGGCAGCCACTCTTTGCGCAGTTTGACGCGGACGTCTTTGAGGTTTGGTCCAACCTTCTTCACGTCCTGCATCTGATACTTCGCTTGCAGGTTCAACTGGTCCATACGCGCAGCCAGCAAACTATTCGTGACGCGCAGGCTCTCGGCATGAGCCAAAAGTTTCTTGACCTCTTCGTCCGATACGGTTTCAGTCGCCTTCGTATCAGCGAGGATCTGCTTTTCGTTCGCGGTGATCTGGTCGCGAAGCTGACCGATCTGTTGATTGGTTGCAGCCAGCGCATCCGTTTCGCGATCGAAACCTTCGTAACGATGACAACCCATGCAGCCGCGCTGTGCGAAAAGATCGCGACCAAGATTCAACGTCTCCGCGCCTTGCGTAACGCGATCGCGCGCGTGACACTGCTGGCAACCAGCTTCCGTGTTCTCTTTCTCGAACATGGGCCACAGCCAGAAACGATGGCGGCCGTGTCCTTTCATATCACTCGTCGTCGCACGGCCGTTGCCCCAGTGACAACTCGCACAACCAAACTTCTCGGGATTGTGGATCTGAAGGATCTCTCTGTTGGGGTGGCTAACGAACGCACGCGATAGCGAGTCTTCATTACCGTGTGCGTCCTTCATGCTCGCGGGCTTTATGTCTAAGGGCTCACGAATGCCTGCGTGACATACTTCACAGCGATCGACGATGTTGTAAGCGTTGACACTGATCTGGTGGCCGAGGATCGAGTAGTCGTAACTGTTCATCTTGGTCTTCAGACCTTCGATAGCCACCGGGCCAAGACCGATTAGATGATTCCGCAGGTACTCGTCTTTCTTCTTCCCCTTTTCGGATGGATCTTTTAGCAGCTCGGCTTTACGTCCAAGGCCTTTTGCCTTTTCATCGCGGAGCTGATCGTAAAGCGCTTCGAGTTGAGCGTAGTTGAATTTCTTTTCCTCGACCGATTTTCCGTCATCGGAAGGGAGTTCGACAGTTACCTGTTCAGCTTTTTTATCTTCCGCAGCACGACGCCAGCGATCCTTCGCCTTGCCGTCGGTGGTCTCGACGTTGTAGTTGATAACAGTGAGGCGACCGCGCTGATTTTGGAAGGTGTCGGTGATCGCGTCGAGCTTGCGCTGAGCGGACGCCACCTGCGTGTCGATCTCTTTTATTTCCGGCTCAACTGCTTCGCGAGCAGCTTTCTCATCAGCCTCGAGTTGTTGATACTCGGGACTCTCTTTGATCTCCGTCTCGCTCTTGCCGGCGTCGTTCTTGATGCTGTCGAGATAGCGCGTGTAGCGGGCGACAAACTCCTTCTGCATTCCCTTCCACGGTCGCTGGCCAAACGCTTCGTCGTACAGTGCCCACGCAATGGAAATCGTCAACAGCAGCGCGCTCACCAGCATCCAGCCGCTGGTGGATCGACTCGCAATCGGATCCGCTGCCGGTAAATCTTCTTCCCTTTTGACTAACGACTCCCGAGGGCCCGGTGATTCAGCCACTATGATCTTCCCTCCACGCTCCTCATATGTTGAACCAGGGAGTTACCCACACATACTTGATGGTTAGAGCCAGACGCAAAACGAGTTTGACCGGCATCGCCAGCAGCACGCTCACGGCGAAAAACTGAAATGTCAGGTATTGCAGCAGGCTCGTGCGCGCCAGCAGCTTTTGCTCGAATTCGTTCTTCGGAAACAAGGCACGATGCAACTCGGTCAAACTAAATCCGCGCGGCAGTCTGATCTTTTTAAAGTCGACCGTCATCAGCCAGTGGAAGAACAGCGCGCCCACGAGATAGAAACCGCTGACCACGATCAGTCCGAAAATAAATTTCCCGGGGTTTACGGCGAGAAACCCGAGATGAAGCGCCTTGCCGATCGAGCTTTGCGCGATCATGTCGTGCAGGTCGACGTTTTTATCGAACACGACGGCGTTGTGGTCCCACGTCTGTCCCGGCCAGAACCAGATCCAGCCCGGGCCACGAATAAACGTGCCGATCACGATCAAAGCGATCCACATCAAAAAGCCCGCACCAAACATCCAGAGCGCGAAGCGACGCTGTCTCAGCGTGTAATAACCGTTGCCGAGTGGATTCGAGTCGACGTACGGAAAGACCATCAGGCCGACCATGATGATCGACGGCATCACCACGCCCGCGATCCACGGATCGAAGTAGACCAGCATTTCCTGTAAGCCGAGGAAGTACCACGGCGCTTTCGACGGATTCATCGTCAGATTTGGATTGGCTGGCTCTTCGAGTGGCGCGTTGAGGGTGATGGACCAAATAAAAAGAACCACCGTGACGATCACGGTGGCCAGAAATTCAATTCGAACAAGGTAGGGCCAAACGTGTAGCTCTCGCGCCCAACCGGGTCTCCAGGGCTCGACTTTGCGATGATGCGTCTTCGCCACTTTGGGATCGGCTTCGAGCTCTTCGATTAGCCTGTCATTTGCGACGGCCTGCCTGATGCCCATCCAGGTGAAGAAGGGCACGAGGAAGAGCATCGCGACGATCGGCACGTTATCGGGCGCGGACGAAATTATCCACAACTGATGCCAGTCCTGGACGTTAATCGCCCAGAGCACGACGATCAGTAAGAGCGCTCCGAGAATGGTCCACTTGTTGATGAATCTTCGCATATATCCTGCACATCCTGTGAATCCTGTAATCCTGTCTAAAACTGTCGTTAGTTTTGAACAGGATGACAGGATTTACAGGACTAACATGATTTCAATCATTTCTTTTTAGCGACGGCCTTCATCTCTGACTCGAGCATCACCGGCGCAGGCCCGGAGATGCCACCGTCTTTCCTGATACGCCAGAAGTGCACGGCCATAAATATCGATGCCACGAGCGGAATGCCGATACAGTGCCAGATGTATGACCTTAGCAAAGCATTCGAATCGACGATCGATCCGCCGAGCAATCCGAAGCGCACGTCGTTGTAGGCAGTCAACCCGAGCTGCGGCCCGAACGGACCTTCGTGACCGAGCATCGGCGTCGCGCGCGCCATGTTTGTTCCCACCGTAACCGCCCAGAAACCAAGCTGATCGTCCGGCAAAAGGTAACCCGTGAACGACAAAAGCAAGGTCAGCACGAGCAGCACCACACCGACGCACCAGTTAAACTCGCGTGGCCGCTTGTAAGACCCCGTCAACACAACACGAAACATGTGCAGCCACGTCGTGATCACCATCAGGTGCGCGGCCCAGCGATGCATGTTGCGCAGCAATTTGCCGAACGGTACGTCGTGCTCGAGATAGAGAATGTCGCGAAATGCGTCCGCCTTTGTAGGGTGGTAGTAAAACATTAACAACACCCCGGTAAACGTGAGCACGATAAAGAGATAAAACGTGATACCACCCATACCCCACGTGAACGGGTAGCGCACCGCGTCGCGATTGATTTTCGCGGGATGCAGGTGCAGGAAGACGTTTGAAAGGATCGCGAGCGAACGGTTGCGCGGGTCGGAGCGATCGTGCGAGACGCGGAAGATCGACTTCCAGAGCTGCGTGTCCTGCGGATCCTTATATTCCTTCGCCTCTTCGATCGCGCGCTCTTTCAGCGAACCGCCGGTCTCCTTAACCTTCTCGATCAGGCTGCGATTGTCGCCTTCTGCGCCGGTCGTGAGTTGTTTTGTCTCTTTTGGGTCAGTATCCATCAGCTTTAATCTGCGGCTTATACCCTGATAAACGCACCATCGTCGTCAAATTCGCTCTTCTCGCCTTTCGGCCACTCGTAAAGCGTGCCGACGTCTACCACGACTTGTCCTTCGGCATCGAGCGAGACTTTTGCACGGTCCATCGGTCGCGGCGCGGGTCCTTCGAAGTTAATGCCTTCGCTGTCGTAGCCACTGCCATGACAAGGGCACTTAAACTTGTTTTCACTGGCCTTCCAGTCGGGCGTGCAGCCGAGATGCGTGCAGCGCGCGTAGATAACGAAGAGACGATCGGAAGTCCTCGTCACCCAGATGCGATATTGCTGCTGCCACTTCGTGTCGACACCAAGCGCGTAATCGTTAGGCGATCCGATACGAAAGATGCTGGAAGGTTCGAGAATCGAGCGCGGCAGGAAAAACCGCACGAACATCAGGAAGAACGTAGTGAGTGCGCCGGCGACGGTAGCCCACACGATGCGGCGGCGCATCTTGTTAACCGGAGGATCAGAGCTCGTTTCCACGACGGCAGCAGGGGCCGCAGGTTTGGCCGGCGCTGCGGCGCGTGGTGTTGCCGCACTTACACTCGGGGCGGACAATTGATCGGCTTGACTATCCAAGTCCAGACCTCCGTCGAATCAATTCCGAATTGCCAGGTGTGCGAACTTCTTCCGCGGGTACACTTCGACTTTACTAACAGAGGGCTACTTATACAACTTCACCTACAGGGATTCCTCTCTGCGCAGTAAAACGAATTATTAGCTTAAACATGAAGAGCGCCGCACCTAACAAAAACAAAATATAATA
>DASTTS010000430.1:0-7935 GCA_035760085.1 Pyrinomonadaceae bacterium | reverse complement strand
AAAAGCGGAAACTGTTCTCAACGAAGATCACTACGGTCTGGAGAAAGTTAAAGATCGAATCATCGAAGCGCTCGCCGTTCGCAAGCTGAAAGAAAAACCGAAAGGCCCGATTCTGTGTCTTGTTGGTCCACCAGGAGTCGGTAAGACTTCGCTGGGACGTTCTATCGCACGCGCTCTCGATCGAAAGTTTGTGCGTCTCTCGCTCGGTGGTGTTCACGACGAAGCTGAGATTCGCGGTCATCGCAGGACTTACGTCGGCGCGATGCCGGGCCGGATCATCCAGGCCGTACAGCAGGCAGGTACAAACAATCCACTCATCATGCTCGACGAGATTGATAAAGTCGGCGCAGATTTCCGCGGCGATCCGTCGTCAGCCTTGCTCGAAGTGCTCGATCCGGAACAGAACAATTCGTTCCGCGACAACTATCTCGGTGTCACTTTCGATCTCTCGAACGTGATCTTCATGACGACCGCTAACGTGCTCGACACGATCCAGCCCGCGCTGCGCGATCGCATGGAAGTGATCCGTCTGGCTGGTTACACGGAAGAAGAGAAGCGTGAGATCGCCATTCGCCACCTGATTCCGAAGCAGATGGAAGAGAATGGCATCACCGCCAAAGATCTTCACGTTTCGAAAACCGCGCTGACAACGATCATCCAGCAGTACACGCAGGAAGCTGGTCTGCGCCAGCTCGAACGCGAGATCGGCAAGATCTGTCGCAAAATCGCGCGCAAGATTGCCGAAGGTCACAAAGGCGGAATCAGGGTTTCGCTGAAGAGTGTGCACGAGTTTCTCGGACCGCCGAAGATCATTCCTGAAGAAGTGTTGAAGAAGGATCAGATCGGAGTCGCAACCGGTTTGGCGTGGACCGCAGTCGGCGGCGACGTCCTGTTCATCGAAGCACTGCGCATGAGAGGCAAGGGAAACCTTGTTCTGACGGGCCAACTTGGTGACGTCATGCGCGAGTCGGCGCAGGCTGCTTATTCCTACGCGAAATCGCGTGCAAAAGAACTCGATATCGCCGAGGAAGATTTCAGCAACTACGACCTGCACATTCACATTCCCGAAGGTGCGATTCCGAAAGACGGTCCGTCAGCGGGAATAACACTCGCCACTGCGATGGTCTCAGCATTGTCGAGTCGACCAGTTCGCAAGGACGTAGCAATGACGGGCGAAATCACATTGCGGGGCAATGTGCTGCCGATCGGAGGCGTGAAGGAAAAGGTACTTGCAGCTAGACGCGCGCGGGTCACAACGATTATTCTTCCGCAGCAGAACCGTCGCGATCTGGACGAAGTTCCGAAAGAGCCATTCAAAGACATTCGTTTCGTGTTTGTTGACAACATGCGCCAGGTGTTTCGTGAAGCGCTGGGCGAGAAGGTATTGCCGCCGGCCGCTCCGGCGCCGAGGCCCCAACCACGGGTTCCGCAGGCTGCAAACGCACGTCCTGCATAGTTTTGGCTGCTTGATTTTAATTCGGTCATGTTCGTAGAAGAGCAAAAACAACCATCGCGTAGCGCGACGAATCTCAATTCGCGGTTTGACGTTACCGCGTCTAGACAAGTCGCAATACCCATTTCAAGGAGTGTTCAAGTGAGTTCTTCCAAGCGCAGCTATCTATCTGTCTTTTTCGGCGTCATCTCGTTAGTTTTCGCTTCCCAAATCGTAGCCTTCAGTCAGGAAACCCAAACAACCGAAACCGGCACTGTAACGATCAAAAACTTTGGTCAGATGGATGATCGGTTTTTCCGTGGCGGCCAGCCCAAGGAAAATGACTATAGTCAGTTAGCGGCGCTTGGGGTCAAGACTGTGATCGATTTGCAGATAAAGACGAAAGACTATGAAAAACGGCAGGTCGAAGCGCTGGGAATGAAGTATGTCAACATTCCAATGAGCGACAAGGACTATCCGGAGACGGCGAAAATCGATGAGTTCTTAAAGCTCGTTAGCAATCCTGAAACAGGAAAGTTTTTCGTGCACTGCGCGGGCGGACGTCACCGCACTGGCGTGATGGGTGCGGTTTACCGGTTCAATCTTTACAACTGGAACTATGATCAGGTTTACGCGGAGATGAAGAAATTTGACTTCTACTCACGCTGGGGTCACGGCGACATGAAGAAGTTCGTGCAGGACTACGCCGCGAATTTGTTAACCAAGCAAGCCAGCGCCACCATTACCACTTCAACCGCGAATCAAAAGTAAATCAGTCTCTTCAAAAGATCCGTGTAATCCGTGGTTATTGACCGCCGATTACACGGATTTTTATTGATACAAATACGAGTAGCTCTTCTTCTGATCCCATTCGATCCCGCGAACGTTCTCTCCATCAATCGCGAGAATATCAGCACTGATCTCGTCAGTACTCACCATCGGGCTCACATCAACCACATAAACAATACTGCCCGGTGAATCTTCTGTCGCTTCGCGATCGATCGCGCGCAACTCTTTATCGAAACCGTGCTGCTTGAACACCTGTTTTAGCGCTCGCTGTGTTGAGACGACGTTTGCTGTTGTCACCTTCAACTCCATCGAGCGAAAGACCTGCTCCGGCTCGCGCCACTCCAAAATCCAGAGCACGATCAACGAGAAGAACGCCAAAACAAGCGCGAGATCCCAACGACCAACGCCGCACGCGAGTCCCAGCGCCATGCTGATCAAAAGCACGGTGATCTCTTTCGGATCGCGAATGTTGGTTCGGAATCGCACGAGCGAAACGGCCGCGAAAATGCCAAACGCACGTGCCGCGTTATCACCGACGATCATCATTAATGCAGCCGCGACGATGGCGAGCAGGATCTGTGTTTGCGAAACGTAAGGATTGCGTTTGAGAACGAGTATTCGTTTGCGTGGCCGATACGCGAGTGCGGCTCCGAGCAATGCCGCGAGCGTAAGGCTGAGCGAAAGTCGCCCTAACGTTTGCGCCCAGGTAGTGCCGCTCGCGTCCGTCTCGGAGTTATGTGTGCCGAATAAACGATCGATGACGTTGTCGCCGCTGGATTGTGTTTGCGGTGTGGGTGATGGTATTCCCAGGACTGCATCAGGCGTCGGGCTCTGCCTAATTGTCTCCGGCGTCATGCGCCTGCCGCCACCGAGAAAGTAGATGACGGCAAGCGCACTCACCAACAGCACGCCCGTAAAAACGACTACAAGTGTGAATCTCTCCTGCTTACGTCTCTTGTTAGCCATCAGAACCGACTTTGCATTTGATCTTCAAAGAGCAACTGTAGGGGTGGCCCTCCGTGGCCACCCCCCAGCGTTGAAAAATAGCGCTGGGGCGGCCACGGAGGGCCGCCCCTACAGTTGATATCCGATCGTCCTATTTCCTGCCGATCTGTACAGCCGGACGCAGGCTCAGCAGCTCGCTCGTGCGTTCACGCACTTCGCTCGTCAGCAAGTTGATCTGGCCGGGTGTGTAGTTCGCCGCACGAAACGCGTCGCGAATCTGTCGATCGCTAAGTTGCGAAAGCAAACTACCAATCCACTGCGCATCCTGAATCGAGATGTTGTTCATCAACCCGCGGTTCTTCCCACCGAAGTGCAGCACCACGCGGTCGCCTTTTACTTTCTCGAAGAAGTTTGACTTCGCGTAATTCGACGGATTGTTTCTGCTTCTCGTGAAGCGCCAGAAAAGCGGCGTCGTGCTGGCATGTCCAAACGTCGCGCCGAGATCACTGATTGCGTAATGCAGCTCGTTGCCATCCTTCAGGATCACGTTGTTGGAATCTTTCAAGTCCCAGTTGTTGATCAACGCCATCATGATCTTCAGACCCTGCAACTGCGGCGTACCAACGAACGGATTCTGTTTCCACTTCCATTCGCCCGCCCGTTTCAAATTGTCAGGACGTGCTTCAAACCTGACGTTGCTGAACGTTCCCTTCCCGGGGATCGTGACGCGCGGCACGAGATAGTTGACCTCGGTCAAATAACCGAGTCCCCACAAAAGTCTGACGGCGGAAGTCTCGGATTGTGCTTCTTTACCAATCTTCACCACCCACTCACGGCCGGCGCCATCACGCACTCGATACTTCTTCGAGTAGCCGCCTTTCTCTTCTTTAATGAACGTGATGCGACGCAGGTCGGGACGCATCGCTGCGCCGCCTGGTCCAAGAAAAAGATCCCGCGATGCGATGTCGTTGGGACGCTCCCACAGGACCGGCGTGCCTGTAAGAGCTTCTTTCTTTTTCTTCGGCTTAGCGAAACCAGTTTCAATTGAAGTGACGCTTAACAGCAGCGCAAAGACGATCAGCGATACGAGCTTCCTCGTGTGATTCATATGTCCGTCCTGAATCCTGCAATCCTGTAAAGCAGTTCACTCGCTGGTTAGCCGGCCCACAAAGTAATCCTGGCTATTGAACGGCTCCGCGCCGTCACCAACAGGAACGTATCTGCCATCAGGCTGCAATTCACGCGCTTTCGTGTTGTCGCGCAGGTACGCATCAAGCACGTCGCGCAAATAGCGTTTGGCTTGGGGCTCAGTTACAGGGGCCACCACCTCAATGCGGTGTTTCAGGTTTCGGGCCATCCAGTCGGCGCTGCCGATGTAAAGCTCATCGTCACCACCGTTTTGGAACCAGAAGACGCGGCTGTGCTCGAGAAAACGACCGACGACGCTGCGCACGGTGATGTTTTCTGACAAACCCGGAATTCCCGGACGCAATATGCAGATACCGCGCACGATCAAATCAATCTTCACTCCGGCGCGCGAAGCTTCGTAAAGCTTTTCGACGACTTGCAGATCTGCAAGTCGGTTGAACTTCGCGATGATGTGTGCCGGTCTGCCGGCGCGTTGATGCTCGATCTCGCGATCGAAGAGCGTGTTCAGTTTTTCACGTAGATCGATCGGCGCGACCATCAACGTGCGATAGTCCATCTGCTGCGAAAAGCCGGTGAGATAGTTGAACAGCTCGGTAGCGTCTCTGCCGATCGCGTCATCGACAGTGAACATGCCGAGATCTGTGTACGTGCATGAAGTGGTCGGGTTGTAGTTACCGGAAGCGACGTGCACGTAACGACGGAGAGTTTCGCCCTCGCGTCTGACTACGAGTGTCAGCTTGCCGTGAGTTTTGAGACCAAGAATACCGTAGACGACGTGGACACCGGCGTGATCGAGTTTACGAGCCCACTCGATGTTGTGCTCTTCGTCAAACCGTGCTTTCAACTCGATCAGCGCCGTTACCTGTTTGCCCTTTTCGCAAGCGCGAATCAGCGCCGGCGGTATTGGTGAATCCGGACCCGTGCGATAGAGACAGATCTTGATCGCCACAACGTCAGGATCTTCAACCGCCTGGTTGATGAAACCAGTGACGCAATCATACGAATCGTACGGGTGATGCAACAGTCGATCGCGTTCGCGGATGGCGTCGAAAATGTTGTCGTAATCGGCGTACCACGAAGGCGTCGACGCAAAGAAAGGCTCGTCTTTCAAATCAGGTCGATCGGCGTCGTAGAGTTCCATCAGGTCCTGAATGTGCAGTGGACCATCGAAAACGTAAACGTCGTCTCGCTCGAGATCGAGAGACTGGGTGAGATACTCGATCATCTCTGCCGGCATATCCGGCGAGATTTCGAGGCGCACCGGATCGCCAAATCTGCGGCGACGCAATTCCTCCTGGATCTGGCTCAGCAAGTCTTCCGCTTCCTCTTCCCTGATCTCGATGTCAGCATCGCGTGTGACGCGGAAAAAATGGCATGCACCCGGAATCATGCCGGGAAACAGCACTTCTATGTTTGCCTCGATGATCTCTTCGAGCAGCACGAAGCGAGTTCCCGAAGCACCGACCGGCACCAGGCGCGACACTGAGGAAGGAACCTTGATCCTGACAAAGCGTGATGCTTCCTGTTTCTTCCGTCCAATGAGTTTTCCATCTTCCGGTGCGTGGACCATGAGCCCGATGTTGACACTCAGTGGCGAGATATAAGGAAACGGGTGACTCGGATCCACAGCCAGCGGCGTCAGGATTGGGTAGACCTTCTCCATGAAATAATCTTTGAGATTCTCTTGCTCATGGCGCGACAGCGACTCATACGGAATCAGAGAGATACCGGCGGACTGTAGCTGCGGCAATACTTCTTCGCGTAAACAACGTGCCTGTTGGCTGATGAGCATCAGCACTCGTTCGCGCGATTTCCGCAACTGTTCGGCGGGCGTCAATCCGTCTGCCGAAACCAGGTTTGCGTCTTCCAGCTCTTCTTTCAAACCGGACACGCGAATTTGGAAGAACTCGTCCAGGTTCGAAGCGAAGATGGACAGAAACTTCAGCCGTTCGAGCAGCGGATTGCTCGCGTCGAGCGCCTCTTCGAGGACTCGCGCATGAAACTCCAGCAAGCTCAGCTCGCGGTTAAAGAAAAACTGTGAACGCGACGGGACCGCGCCAATCTCCGCGGGCCTGGGGAATTCGTGAACTTTAGTTTTAACTACTGTAGACATAGGTTTTTCTGGTATCAGTTGTTCAAATTTTGATTCTGACACAGGGAGAACATGCCCTTAGTCGGGGCAAGGTGGCAAGCATCGTTCCATCCGAGGGTACGAGGACGTTGACGGGGTAAAAGTTGCTCTTTTAAAGGTTTAGCTATTTTGTTACAAAACAAGCCCGATTTTATCGTGTATTGAATCAAGCCACGGGATTGCACGGATAATCCGTGGCATCCGTGGTAATGGTTTTTGCAACCAATGCAGGTCTGACGCGTGAACATGGCCACATACTTAGTGGAAAAATTTACTGTTTGAGAGTGTGTTTCAACCGTGGGGATTGTTTGACCCCGAAAAAACCGTGTGGTAACCTCCGGTGTGATTTGGCTCCTTGTCAGCGAGTCCAGCAGTCCAAGTCATAGAGGAGCCATTAGATACCGCACAACTTAGGAGTAAGACGATTTTGACTTCAACGAGCTTTCCTCGTCTGAAAGCCTGTGTGGCTTTACTAATGGCGCTCGCCGCTTCGGCGGCAACCACTGTAGCTCAGATCCCTGTAGCTTCATCTGCGCGAACAATTCCAACTGAAGTCGAGCAATCCGAAGGTCGCGTTTCACAGATCATGACGCGTGCGGAAGATCACTTCCGCAGGGGCAAGCTCAACCTCGAAGACAACAAGCGCGAACAGGCTCGCGAAGAGTTTGATAAAGCGATCGATTCGATTCTCGAATCTGGTTTCGATGTGCGCGCGAGTCAAAAATTGCAGACGTACTATCTCGAGCTCGTCGAGCGGATCTATCGCGAGGAAGTTCCACTCCAGCAACCGCTTGCTCCAGTAAACGCGCAATTCGTTGCTCAGAATACGCAGCAGGATCAGAAGCCTGCGCCGCCTCCGCAGATCGGATTTCGTGACCAGAAGTTTGAACCGTCACCACTCGATGAGTTGAGCAAGCTGGTTCTGACCGAGTCTGAAAAGCAGGTTTCAAGCGAAGACATTCTCGCGTTGGAACAAGCTCAGAAGAACGTCAATTTCACCTTCACTCTTAATCCGTTAATTCAGCAATACATCAATTACTACCAGTCGCGTGGTCGCTCCACGATGGAGAATGGGTTGCGCCGCTCAGGCCAATACATGCGGCTCGCGCGCAAGATTTTCGCTGAGGAAGGTGTACCGCTCGATGTGACCTGGCTGGGTCAGGTTGAAAGCGCGTGGAAACCGAAAGCAGTTTCGTGGGCGTCAGCTTCAGGATTGTGGCAGTTCATTCCGAGCACCGGTCGTATGTACGGCTTGCGCCAGAACGCTTACATCGACGAGCGCAACAGTTATGAACAGGCGACCCGCGCGTCTGCTCGTCACTTGAAAGATCTTGCCAGGCGTTACAATGGCAACTGGGAACTGGCAATGGCCGCGTACAACACGGGCGCGGGAAATATCGACCGCGCCATCTCGCGCGCCGGCACTGCCAACTTCTGGATGATCTATCCGTACATCGCGCAGGAAACACGCAACTACGTACCGAACATC
>DASTTS010000429.1:0-18997 GCA_035760085.1 Pyrinomonadaceae bacterium | reverse complement strand
AAGATTTGCAAGATTCAGATGATTAGGGGTTTAATGCATTAGATGAAGACGTGTCCGAAGTGTGGAGTTGAATATCCTGATGCGACGACGCTTTGCCCGGTGGATGGCGTCGCGCTCGAAAGAGATCCCGACTCGCTCGTCGGCACCACGCTCGCCGGAAAATATCGCATCGACGCACGTTTGAACGAAGGTGGCATGGGCACTGTTTATCGCGGCTGTCACGTGTTGATGGACAAGACAGTTGCGATCAAGGTGCTGCGTCCTTCATTTGCTGCCGACGAAAAGATCGTCGCCCGCTTCTCGCGCGAGGCCCGCGCTGCATCGCGTATCACACATCCAAATGCGATTAGTGTTACTGATTTTGGTGAAGACGAAAGCGGACACGTCTTTCTCGTGATGGAGTATCTGAGCGGCAGGACGCTCAAGCATGTCATCCGTGATGAAGGACCCTTGCCGCTCGCACGCGTGGTCGACATCACCCGCCAGATCGGCGACGCGCTCAACGCCGCGCACTCGCAGGGTGTTGTCCATCGCGATCTGAAGAGCGACAACATCATGTTGCTCGACACGATGACGGGCGATCACGCGAAAGTGCTCGACTTCGGCATCGCGAAGATCAACGAGCCGGAGGGCGAGGTCGACACGGGCCTGACTGCACCAAATCTCGTCATCGGCACGCCGCAATACATGTCGCCTGAACAGTGCTCGCAGGATTCCGAGATCGATGCGCGCTCGGATATCTACTCGCTCGGCGTGATCCTCTACGAGATGCTGGTGGGCCATGTGCCTTTCTCGGGCGACTCGCCGACGATGGTGATGATGAAGCACTTGCAGGAACCGGTGCCGTCGGTGCTCGAGGAACGAAGCGATTTGCCTGCGTCAGTGGCGCGAGTGGTCGCACGCGCGATGGCCAAGGTTCGAGACAATCGTTACCAGAACGTCGCGGAGTTAATCGAGGACCTGACGATCGCGGCGGGCATGACCATTCATCGTGTGGGGCCCGTTGGAGTGACGAACACGGTGGAGACACCCGATCCTGATGAAGTTACGGTGGTGAGACCGAGGGAAGTGCTGCCGCCGCCCGCGCCGGTTGCGGCTGTGCCGCGACGCGAACCGGTGATGGTGCCTGTGTCCGCTCCGATGCCCGCGCCTGCGGCGACGGGTTTCAATCCCGTGAAGGTTTTGATTCCTTCGGTAATCGGGTTGCTGGTGGTTTTTGTGGCGATTTATGCGCTGACGAAAAACCCGACACCGGGCGAGGCGAATACAAATCAGCAGGTACCGTCGCTCGCGGCGGATCCCAACAGCCAGCCGGTGCAGCCCGCACAGCCGGCGACGGGCAAAGGTGAAGAGGGAATACCGTCGGGTGGCCAGATAAGCCCGCCGGCGATTGCGAGTCCGAGTGCGAGTGTTGAGGCTTCGCCGGCAGCGACCGAAGACTTCACTCCGGACGCAAACGCGAACGCGAACACGAACTCAAACCAGAACCAGAACAGCAACGTTAACGGCAATCGCAAAGCGCCCGCCTTGCCCGAGCCCACGCGCAGCGTCGTCCCTGAAAACGCTCCGCCTCCCGTGCCTTCAGCGACGAAACCACCAGCCGAAAAGCCCTCACCAACAGCGACACCAGAAAACCGTTAGACAGGATGTACAAGATTTTCCAGGATTTACATGTTAATCCTGAGGAATCTTGTAAATCCTGTCTAAAACTAACTTCAAAAACGCGTCCGTCTCATCGATGTTGATCTCAATCTCCAACACGTAACACGGCAGCTCGAACGCCATCCCCTTCAACTTAACCGCATCCTTCGCCGTCGTGATCAGCGCCATCGCCCCGGTCTGCTTCGCGAGCCGATCCAACTCCTCAACCTCACTCTGCGAATACACATGATGATCGGCAAACGCTCGCTCCAGCCCCAACTCATACCCCAACTCTCTCAACGTCTCAAAAAACGATGACGGATTACCAACCGCACAAAACGCACCAACACGCCCGGGCACCGCAATAGTCTCTGGCCCATTCTTCAACGACGTCACTCGCACGGGCCGCATTCGCGATTCAAAGATCGGCTTCCCACCAGTCAGCTCAAGAACTTCTTCGCGCAGGCGAGCGACGCTCTCAACCTGATCGCATCGCGTCAACACCACACAATCAGCTCGCCTCATCCCCTCGAGCGACTCGCGCAACCGGCCGTAAGGCAGCAGCCGCCCGCCGCCCCACGGATTCGTCGCATCGATGCACACGATATTCAGATCGCGCGCGAGTCGCAGGTGCTGAAACCCGTCATCTAAAACAAAAACCTCGGTGCCGAAGTCTTTGATCGCTTCCTGGCCCGCTGCGATTCGATCAGCACTACTGATTACTGCCGCTTTTCCCGTGAGTTTTGTCGCGAGCAGGTACGGCTCATCACCCGCTTCGCTGGGCGACGCGAGCACGCCATAACCATCGGACACGATCACCTGGAGGTGCGGATCTTTTCGCCCGTAACCGCGCGTCAGTATGCAAACCTTTTTACCCTGCGCGGCGAGCAACTTCGCGACGTACTCGACGAGCGGAGTCTTGCCGGTGCCGCCCGTCGTGATGTTGCCAATGCTGATCACCGGCCGATCGAGTTTGGTAGTTTGGAAAGTACCGCGACGATACAACGATAACCGGGTGCGCGTGACGGCGCCGTATAGCAAACTCAATGGAGGAAGAACGATTGATTTCATGAGGTGTGAGCGTTGGCCGCAAGAATGGGCGGTGCGATCAATTGCATAGTCCGATCGGCGGCGCCCTGGTTAGCCGTGATCAGTTGTTTTGCGCGCCGGCCCAATTCCTCTCGCTCTGCGGGGCTGGCAAGCAGCTTCTCGAACACGTAGGCAAGCTCATCACTCGCGGCGGCGTCTTCAAGCGCCGGCAGTTGCACAAGTGCGCCCGCTTCATTCATCAGGTCAACGATCGCGTGGAAGTTGTGTGTGTGTGCTCCGGTCACGACGGTCGCGCCTGCGGCCGCGGGTTCGAGCACGTTGTGTCCGCCTTTATCGACGATGCTACCACCGACGAAGACGATCTGGGCGAGCGCGTAAGTAGCCGGCAGCTCGCCGATCGTGTCGAGCAAAACGACGCTTGCCTCGGCATCGCTGGCGTCAGCCGGATTTGTTCTTCTAATCCAACTCAATCCCGATTTTTGCAGCAAGGCGGCGACTTCGTTGAAACGCTCCGGATGTCGCGGCGCGAGCAGCAGCCGCACTGGTTGTTTTTGTCTGAGCTTTTGAATGGTCTCAACGATGATCTGTTCTTCGGGCGCGTGTGTGCTGGCCGCAAGAATCAATGGCACGTTCGCGTCAAAAGCAAATCGTTTTCGAAGCTCTTCCGTCTTGTTCGTTAACTCGCTCGCGAGCTCGGCGTCAAACTTGAGATTCCCGGCGTTGAAGAGTTTTTCGTTCGGCATGCCGAGCGCTTGCAGTCGATCAGCATCAGTTTCCGATTGCATCACGGCGATGCTTAGCGACGAGAGCACGCGACGAAGAAAGAATTTTATCAGTCGATAGCGACGATACGACTGACGCGAAATTCGTCCGTTCACAAGCGCGACGGGAATTCGTTGTGTCTTGCACTCGCGCAGAAAGTTTGGCCAGAGCTCGGTCTCCATGATCAGCACGACCGCCGGATTAACTGCCTTCAAGGCGCGACGAACGGTCCAACGCCAGTCAAACGGAAAGTAAAAAACGCTTGCAGCGTCGTTGCGAAAGACATCGCGCGCGAGAGTTTGACCGGTAAGCGTGATGGTCGAGACCACCAGATCGTGATGCGGAAACTGCTGCTTCAAACGTTTAGCCAGCGGTCGTGCCGCCTGAGTCTCACCAACCGAAACGCAATGCAGCCAGATAACCGGTTTTCCGTTGACTGGAGGAACAGAGCCGAGTCGCTGGCGCAATCCGGCGATGTATTTGCCGTGCGCCAGCGCTTGAAAAAGGAAGTGAGGAATCAGAACGATCAGGCCGAGTGATAGCAGCAGGCTGTAAGCCAGGTACATACGCCCTCACTTCGCTCGCTCGATATACCGCCCTTCCGTAGGATCCACACGAATGCGGTCGCCTTCATTAATAAATGGAGGCACGGTGATGGTCACGCCATTTTCGAGAGTGGCCGGTTTGTTAACGTTCGAGACTGTCGCGCTCTTCAATGTTGGTTCGGTTTGAGTGACAGTCAACTCCATCGACGGTGGCAGATCGATGCCGATTGGTGAGCCTTCATAAAACTCCGCTTGTATCTTCATGCCGGGCGTGAGCCACGGGGACGCGTCGCCGAGCTCCTCTTCGCTGAGCGCCGTCTGCTCGTAGTTTTCAGTGTTCATGAAATGGTGGTGCGAGCCGTCTGAATAGAGATATTCCATCTCGTGCTGTTCGAGTGAAGCGCGGTCGACAGTGTCAGCGGAACGAAAACGATGTTCAAATGAAGCGCCGGTACGAATATTACGCAGCTTGGTCTGGATCATCGCCCGCAGGTTGCCGGGCGTGTGATGTCTGAATTCAAGCACTTTGCACGGTTGGCCCTCAAAAACGATAACCATACCGCGGCGAATCTGTGTAGCAGGAATAGCCATATAACTGAAGTCTCCGTCAAAAAAGGTAGGGCTTTAACAAAACGCGTAGTTTAAGGGGAATCCTGTAAATCATGCAAATCTTGGAATCCGGTTTGAAGACTATGTTCCCGACTCAGTTGTTTACAGGGTTACAGGATTTTCAGGATTTACAATATTAAAAGGGCGGCCTCCTGAAAACATCTTCCAGAGAAACCGCCCTTTTTGAGGAGCCCACCTACCTCGGTTATAGAAACGCTATGGCCCGCAAATAGTTCCAAGAGTTACGCGGCGCGGGCACGCGGGACGCGGCGCAACCGTGCGAGACGATCGAGCCACTTTTGCGCCTGCTCGTAGTACGGAAATTTGCGCTCGTCCTGCCGAAATGCGCTCGTGTGGTAATAGCGCCGCCCGTTGATCAAACGTGCCGGATGCTTGATGTGCAGCATCTCGTGATAAAGGATGTACTCCACAAACCACTCCGGAATGTCTTTCGAATCCAGAGTTTTACTGATGGTGATGCTCTCGTAAACGTGATCGTGATGACCGAGAATGCTCCTGGTGCGACGCTGCGACCACGTTATCGTCGGTTTTGGAATCGCGTCGTCGAAGTAATGACGATTCAACTTGGCAAACATTCGATCAAGATCGTAAACCTTGCCCTGCGCGGTGGAAATCATCTTTCGGCCGCGCCCACGTCGTGCCAGATCAGACAAACGCATAACCGAAGGCATCAGCGAATAATCTCGATAAACTCGCTCGTGAATCGTCGAAACTCGCTTGCCGAGCAGTCGCGCTACGAGAATCCAGGCGAGCGCGCGCAAAACTTCGGGCGGCGCGTCTTTACAGATGTCCGAGAGCCGCACGTAAACGCGCCTGGACCGCAAACGAATGGTATGGTTCAGCCTGGCGTAAGGATAAAAGCGGACCTCAATCGCAGGCACACGTCCATTCCCGCTCATATGTCGAAATGCGTCGGCGAAATATTTTCTTACTTCATTCATTGCGGTAACCGGAGGCAAACAGCGGAATCGGGTGACTAATCTTAAGGATGGTGGCTGCAGCCCGTCAACCTTTGGCGGGAGACGAGCGTAAGTCCCGTCATTTCAACAGTTGAGTCTCCACAGATTGGGCAGATCCGACCTAATCTGTGCAATCTGTGGATAAGTTTGTATACTGCCCAGCAATGCCTCGGCGTACCTCAAATCTCCAAACTACTGAGCAGGCCGGCTTAGACTCCCGCGCGGAAGTCTTGTTAGCCGCCCTGATCAAGGAACACCTCGTTACTGGTGAGGCAGTGGGCTCGCGTGTGCTCTCCGATCGCTTTTCACATGGCTTCGGCTGGAGTCCGGCGACGATTCGCAACGTCATGGCCGATCTGGAAGAGGCTGGTTTTGTCGAGCAGCCACACACTTCGGCTGGTCGCGTGCCTACTGACAAGGGTTATCGTTACTACGTCGACAACATTCTCGGTGAAGCACGTCTCTCGCGCACCGATCTGAATGCGATCGACCATCTGTTCTCATCGATCGATGCGGGTTCGTCGCCTGATAGGCTAATGGAAACAGCTTCGCACGTGCTCTCAGCGCTTTCGCAGAACGTCGGCATCGTCGTGTCGCCGTCGCTCGCGGACAACCGTCTGAACCACATTGAGTTCGTGTTGCTGCCGGACAAGCGCATCCTCGTCGTGCTGGTCTCAACGGCAAACATCATCCACAACAAGGTGATTCGCATATCAGACGATCTGACGCAGGACGACCTCGATCGCACCGCACGCTATTTAAATACAGAGTTCAGCGGCAAGAGCCTGCTCGCGATCCGCACGGAGATCGTCGAGTTGATGAAAGAAGAGAAGGCGCTTTACGACCGCATGTTGCAAAACGCGATTTTGTTGTGTGAGCGGAGTCTTGAAGGGGAGGAAACGAGCGCCGGAGTTTATGTCGACGGCACTTCCAACATTCTGACAAAACCGGAATTTGTCGACATCGAGCGGATGCGCGAGTTGTTCCGGACGTTTGAAGAGAAGTCGCGACTAATCAAAATACTCAACGAGTGTGTTCACGATGCGGCGGGCTATCCGGGCGACGTGCACGTCGTCATCGGCCGCGAGCATCCAACCAGCTCGATGCGCGACTGTGCTTTGATCACTGCGCCTTATCGAGTCGGTTCGAACGATACCATCGGCACGCTCAGCGTTGTTGGCCCGATGAGAATAGAATATGCACGGATAATGGCTATGGTAAACTACATGGCGCGGTTGATTGAACATCGACTGGGCGAACAAACTGCACGTTAAGTCGTAGAATCGATCCTTCCTAATGACATCAGACAGACGCGACAAGGGTTCGCATCGCATCCCAATCAAGTTCACGGACGCTGACGACGAAATCAGGTCGGCCGAGCGCCAGCCCGACGAAGATTTCGACGACGCAGGCGAGGAGATTGACCTGACCGACGCGAATCTCACGGAAGAAGATCTTTTTTCGGCTACGGACGTCGAGCCGGATGAGTCAGCGGGCGGCCCGGAAAAGGCGGAGCTGGTTGCGACGCGTTCCGAGTTGAAGCGGATCGAAGCTGAAAACGCGGAGCTCAAGGAACATCTCGCGCGCCGCCAGGCAGACTTCGAGAACTATCGCAAGCGTGTCGAACGGGAACGGACTGAGACGTACAATCGCGTGGTTGCTGATGTGGCAGCAAAACTCCTGCCGGTGGTGGACAATCTGAAACGGGCGCTGGAGACTGAAGCGTCGGTCGAAGCGGCGGAGTCAGACGAGTTTCGTCATTTTCTCAGCGGCGTGGATCTCATCAGCAAGCAACTCAGTGGCGTGCTGGATGCGCTCGGCGTCAAGCCGATTGCGGCCGTGGGTGAAAAGTTCGATCCCCATATTCACGAGGCTGTGGTAACTGAACCGACTGACGACTACGCGCCCGACACCGTGATCCAGGAGTTAGTCGCAGGCTACCGCCTCGGGGATAAACTCATTCGACCCGCCCTCGTGAAGGTTGCAACGCGCAAGTGATTTTCTGCCTCTTGTGGCTAATTAAACAATGGGAAAAGCGATCGGAATTGATTTAGGGACGACCAACTGCTGTGTCGCTGTCCTCGAAGGCGGCACGGTGCAGATCGTGCCGAACAAAGAAGGTGGGCGCACGACGCCGACCGTCGTTGGCTTTACCGAAAAGGGCGAACGGCTGGTAGGCCAGATCGCGAAACGCCAGGCCGTCACGAACGCCGCAAACACCGTTCATGCGGTGAAGCGACTGATCGGCCGCAAGTTCAGCTCGCCCGAAGTTGGGAAGATGCGCGAGAGCGCGCCGTTCGAGATCGTGGATTCGCCCAATGGCGATGCGCGTGTGCGCGTGCAGGGTCGTAACTACAGCCCGCCCGAGTTGTCGGGAATCGTTTTGCAACGACTCAAAGCCGCGGCCGAAGAGTTTCTCGGGGAGTCGGTGACTGACGCAATCATCACCGTCCCCGCTTACTTCGACGACACGCAGCGACAGGCGACGAAAGACGCCGGCAAGATCGCGGGCCTGAAGATCGAGCGCATCATCAACGAGCCGACGGCGGCTGCCCTCGCTTATGGTCTCGGCAAGTCAAACGTCGAGCGAATCGCGGTTTACGATCTGGGCGGTGGCACCTTCGATATCTCGATCCTTGAAATGAACGACGGCGTGTTCGAAGTGCTTTCAACGTCGGGAAACACGTTTCTCGGTGGCGAAGATTTCGACGAGCGGATCATGAGTTGGATGGCGGGACAGTTTCTCGAAGACACGAATATCGACCTCCGGCAGGATCGACTCGCGTTGCAGCGGCTGAAAGAAGTCGCGGAACGCGCGAAGTGCGATCTCTCGACTACAAACGAAACCGTGATCAACCTGCCGTTCATTGCCGCCGACGCGACCGGTCCGAAGCATTTCAACAAGACCCTGACGCGGGAACAGTTCGAAACACTCGTCAGTGATCTAGTCGAACAGACGATCGAGCCGTGTCAGACGGCGCTGAAAGACGCGAAGTTACAGCCGACAGACATCCATAAAGTGATCCTCGTCGGCGGCCAGACCCGCTCGCCGATCGTCGAGCGGACGGTCGAGAAGATCTTTGGTCGCAAGCCGTCTTCGGAGATCAATCCTGACGAAGTGGTGGCGATGGGTGCGGCGATCCAGGGTGGCGTGTTGAATGGCGACGTGAAAGACATCGTGCTGCTCGACGTGTTGCCGCTGAGTCTCGGCCTCGCGACACGTGGCGGTCTGTTCACGAAAATCATCGAACGAAACTCGACGATTCCTTTGCGTGAGAGCCGGACGTTTACGACGGTCGTTGATAACCAGTCGTCCGTGGAAATTCACGTGCTGCAAGGTGAACGTGAAGTGGCGGAAGGTAATCGATCGTTAGGGAAATTCGAGCTCGTCGGGATTCCGCCCAACCCGCGCGGCGTGCCGCAGATCGAGGTTTCGTTTGAAGTCGATGCAAATGGTATCGTGTCAGTTTCCGCGCAGGACAAGGCGACCGGCCGTGAGCAGCAGATGCGGATCATCCCGACGTCGGGTCTGACGCCGGAAGAAATCGACCGGTTGATTCACGAGGCGGACAGTTTTGCGGAAAGCGACAAGACCTTGAAAGAGGTGCTCGTGTTACGGACGCGGCTGGAATCGCTGCTGCGAAACACGCAGAAGTCGTTTACAAAGTTTGGTGGTTTACTGCCGGAGATCGAGCAGGATGGCGCGGAGAAGGTCTTCACGGAAGCCGAGGCCGCGATTAAGTCAGACAAATTGGATGAACTGAAAATTGCTACGAGTAAGGTGGAGCGCGTCGCGGGCCAACTCACGTCAGCGATGTTGGATCCAGAGGCAGATGCAGTTAATAGTGAATCTTGATAATCCTGTAAATCCTGAAATCCTGTAAAAGACTTAGACAGGATTTCAGGATTTTCAGAATTAACAAGATACTTAACAAATCATGAGAAAAAGAGATTATTACGAAGTTTTAGCCGTTAGCCGCACCGCTACGGACCAGGAAATTAAGAGCGCCTACCGGCGTCTCGCAGTCAAATATCACCCGGATAAAAATCCTAACGACGCCACCGCCGAAGAGATGTTCAAGGAAGCCGCTGAAGCCTACAGCGTACTTTCCGATCCCCAGCAACGCCAACGTTACGATCGTTTTGGTCACGCAGGAGTTTCGAGCAGCGCCGCCGGCGCGGGCTCGTGGGGCGCGCCCGGTTTTGGTGGAATCGAAGACATCCTCGGCGACCTGTTTGGTTTTGGAGATGTGTTTGGTGGCGGGCGTGGCGGATCACGCCGTAGCTCCGCACAACGCGGCGCCGATCTTCGTTACGACCTGGAGATCACGCTCGAAGAAGCTGCGAACGGAATGACTGCCCAACTCCGCATTCCGCGACTCGAGTCGTGCGACACCTGTAAAGGTTCAGGCGCGGCGGCAGGCAGTCAACCGGAAAACTGTACTACTTGCGCGGGCACTGGCCAGGTTCGTTACCAGCAGGGATTCTTCTCAGTCGCGCGCACGTGCCACGTTTGTCGCGGAACGGGAAAGGTCATTAAGAACCCGTGTACGGACTGCAATGGCACCGGACGGATCGAGCGCGAGAAACAGTTGGAAGTAAAAGTTCCGGCAGGGGTCGAAACCGGCTCTCGTTTACGCGTATCTGGTGAAGGGCAGGCAGGCACTCAGGGTGGGCCGTCGGGTGATCTCTACGTGGTTATCCACGTAGCCGAGCACGAGCAGTTTGAGCGACAAGGTAGCAACCTGTACGAGGCGGTTCCGATCACCTTCGCGCAGGCCGCGTTGGGCGCCGACATCATGGTGAAGACGCTCGATGGAGAAGAGAAGTTGAAAGTCCCGATGGGCACTCAAACCGGCACCGTGTTTCGACTCCGAGGAAAAGGAATGCCTGCACTGGGCGGGCGCGGTCGAGGCGACTTGTTTGTTTCAGTGACTCTCATCACGCCAACCACGCTGACGCGCGAACAGCGTCGCTTGCTGGAGCAGTTGGCGGAAGTTGAAAACAAGGATCTTGAAAGCAAAGGTTTGGTGGACAAGGTCCGCGACATCTTCGGCTGAAATCCGTCTTTTCCCGCGTTTATCCGCGGTTTAAAAGTGAGGAACCCATGTTTGTTCGCCCCCGATATTTGGCCCCGCTTGTATTTATATGTCTGCTTTCCTGCGTCGCTCTGGCCCAGGACACGTTAGACCCACTGAAAGATCTCGATTTCAGCAAAACCTCACTCAAACAGAACCAGATTCAAAAGCTCGAAATGTATGATCTCAAGCTGCTGCGTGGGATCATCTTCGGCCGTCACGGCCGCGTCTTCAAAGACAGCGAGATCAAGCTCTATCTTGAAGAGCAGCCGTGGTACAAGCCCAATCCCGACTTCAAAAACTCCATGCTCAACGACATGGAGCGCCGCAATCTCGATCTGATTCGCATCGCCGAAGCTGCCAAACACGTAACGATCCAACCCGGCGACATGCGTTACTGGCGCGACCGCCAGATCACACCGCGCAAACTCGGCAAGCACAGCGGCGCCGAGTGGAAGGTGTTACTTGCGGAAGTCGAGGCGATTCACGGCAAGCGGTTCGCCGATGAGCCGTGGTTACAGCAGTACTTCGAAGAGCGTTACTGGTACTTTCCCAGCGACAAGTACGACGCGAAAAAGCTCTCCGCCATCGAGCAAAAGAATCTCCAGATCCTGAGCGACGCGCAGAAAAAGCAGCGCAATGTGGCGGTGTTGCCAGGCGACATGCAGTTCTTCGAGAATCGCACGATTACTGATGCGATGTTGCGCGGGTTAAGCCTGCACGAGTTGCGGCTACTGCGAAACGAGATTTACGCGCGGCACGGTCGCATGTTTCGCGCCGAGTGGTTGCAGCAGTATTTCTTCTTCCAGCCGTGGTACGCGCCTGACGAAAACTTCAAAGACGAAGAACTTTCCGGCAACGACAAACTCAACGTTGAGACGATCGTCAAGTTCGAGAACAAGATTCACCAGGAGCTGAGCACGAAGCCGATTACGCGCGCGATCCTCGAAGGATTGTTCCTCGAAGATGCGAGCCAGATGCGACAGGAGATTTACGCGCGTCACGGCAAAGTCTTCAAAGAGCCATGGCTCCAGAAGTATTTCTCGAGTTTTGATTGGTACAAGGCTGATCCAAACTTCAGCGAGGCATCGTTGACGGAGGTGGAGAAGAAAAACATCGCTACTATTGCGGCGTACGAAAAACGCGCCGTAACGGCGATGAGTACGATAGAGGGTTGATAAGGCCCACACTAGATCCCGCGTGACGGGATCAAGACAAAGAAAAAAAGCTCAGTGCCGAATCGCCTTGTTTGAGGATTCTAGTCCGGTTCAACTCGCCGATCGTATCAGGCAGGTCGGTTTTGTGATGGTGCTCGGCGATGACGAGATCGTTGTTGCCGAGTAGCTGGAGGGTTTTGACATAGTCGTCTTTGTAGGGCGGATCGAAGTAGACGATGTCCCAGCGTTCATCCTTCGATTGTCGTAAAAATTCATTCGCCTCCGAACAGTAAATATCCCACTGCTCCTCCGGAATCCGGCACAACTCGACATTCGCCTCGATCAACTTACACATCCGCCGCGATCGATCCACAAACGTAACATGGCTCGCCCCACGTGAAAGCGCCTCAATCCCAACCGCGCCCGACCCCGCACACAAATCCAGAAATCGCGCCTCTTCAATCCGCGGCGCAATCACATTGAACAGCGTCTCGCGCAACCGGTCCGACGTCGGCCGCACATTCAGCGACGGCGGACTCTTCAAATTCCTTCCCTTGTACTCTCCCGCGATGATCCGCATACGTTACCCGATCCGTGCTAATCCGAAACGTGGATCCTCTTTAATCCGTGCAACCATCTTTGCCGTCACCACTGACTTCGGTTTCGCAAGATAAAACTCAGCTTCCTTCTTCGCCTGCTCGAGTATCGCCTGATCGCGCACGATGTTTCCGATGCGAAACTCAGGCAATCCCGATTGCTTCGTCCCCAACAACTCGCCCGGCCCGCGCAGCTCCAGATCCTTCTCAGCGATGATAAATCCGTTGCTGGTTTGCGCCATGATGCCGAGTCGCTCTTCGGCAATCACGGTCTTTTTGTCGCTCGTCAGCAGTATGCAGTAACTCTTTTCCGCGCCACGACCGACACGCCCGCGCAACTGGTGAAGCTGCGAGAGACCAAAGCGCTCGGCGTGCTCAACAATCATCACCGACGCATTCGGCACATCAACGCCAACTTCGATCACCGTCGTCGACACGAGGATCTTGATCTCGCCTGCAACAAATGCGCTCATCACTTTCTCTTTCTCAGCCGGCTTCATCTTGCCGTGCAACAAGCCGACCGAGAGTCGGGGAAAAACGGTGTCGCGCAGGTACTCGTAACGACGAGTCGCATCCTTGAGGTCCATCTTCTCCGACTCTTCGACAAGCGGATAAACAACGTAAACTTGTCGACCAGCTTTCACCTCGCGCGTGATCAGTTTTTTGACTTCCTGTCGTTGCTCTTCACCAAAAACGAGCGTTTCGATCGGCGTCCGGCCCGGCGGCAGCTCATCGATGATCGAGACGTCGAGGTCGCCGTAAACCGTCATCGCGAGAGAGCGGGGAATCGGCGTGGCCGTCATCACGAGCACATCCGGATTGAGCCCGCGCGCGCGCAGTTCTGCACGCTGCATCACACCAAAGCGATGCTGCTCGTCAATCACCACGAGCCCGAGCTTCTCAAACGCGACTGCTTCCTGGATCAACGCCTGCGTACCGATGCACGCATGTACCTCGCCTTCCTTCAACGCATTTTGCAGGTGTCGTTTCTCAGCGGGTCGCAGTGAGCCAGTCAACAACTCGATCCGATACGGCGTTCTTGCCAGCAGTCGCTTTATGCTACGCGCGTGTTGCTCGGCGAGAATCTCGGTCGGCGCCATAAGTGCGGTTTGCAAGTTGTTTTCCATCGCCGCGATCATCGCGATCACGGCGACGATCGTTTTGCCGCTGCCGACGTCGCCCTGCAACAGGCGATTCATCGGCGCGCTTGACTGCATGTCGTTAAAGATCTGTGCAGTCACTTTTCGTTGTGCGCGCGTGAGCTTGAACGGCATCACTGACGCAATGTGATCTTTGACGCTCTTGTCGATACGCAGGGGCGCAGCTTTCACTTCTTTCTCGCGCTGGCCACGTTTCAGGCCGATGGCAAACGTTACCCAGAAGAAGTCTTCGAAGATCATCCGCACGTGCGCCGCGCTCTTCGACTGTTCGTAATCGTCCATCGAAACGTCGGGCGGTGGGAAATGAATCTCGCGCACTGCCCGGGCGCGGCCGATCAAGTCGGCGCGGTGTAGCAGATCTGCGGGCAGTGTTTCGTCTACGCTCCGATCATTCAACAGCGCGAGAACAGCGTGGATAATTTCGCGCACGCGCTTCGAGTTAAACTCACCGAGCTTGCGATACACAGGCACTCTGCGCCCGACGTGAATCGAGGCGAGCGCTGGATCCGGCCGGTTCTCTTCGGTTTGTTCGAGATCGTCTACGGTTTCTTCTGTCGGAGGTAAAAGGATTTCGAGCTCGTCGGCAGCGTTTTGCAGTCTCAACTTGAAAGTGGTGCGACGTGCTTCCCATTCCCAGCGACCGAAAGTGATAAAACGCGTGCCGCGCCTGAGTTTCGCCGTGTAGTACTTCACGATGTCGTAGGCGCGGCGACCCGAAACAAACCACCAGACGATCACTTCGCGACCAGTCATTGGACCATCGATGCCGTAGACTTCGAAAATGTAGAGTCCTGACCTGCTGTAACCGCGTGGATTTCTTACTGCGTAGCCATTCGTCCTGGTGACGGTGAGCTCGAGCGAAGCCTCGACGCCGTCGTGCAGGTCTTTGATCAAAGCCGGACGAGATCTATCCTCGTAACGCATCGGAAAGTAGTTGAGCAGATCCTCAACGGTGACGCCGGCGGAGTTTTTCTTGTGCGTTTGTGCAGCGAGGGCTTTCGCAAGTTTGTGACAGAGAATTTGGCCTAAACGTGCGATCTTGAAACTGTGAAGATCCTCAATCGGAGTGTTGAGGGAGATGGCGCCAGGCATCGGCGAGATCATAACATAGCGAGCTAAGAGGGAAGGTTTATGGAAAACGAACGAGCATCGGATGCGACGAGAGACAGTTTGAAGGTGTTGCGGCAGGGATTGTTGAGGTTGCACAAGACGTTGCTGGATCTTGAGCGCAGGGATTATGAGCGTGCACGCGGGCGGATCGGGAATAGTTACGAGTTTTTACAGCTCGTGTTGAAGGACCCGTGGTTTGACTGGTTACACCGCCTCTCAGAATTGATCGTGCAGATCGACGAGACGCTCGATCCACACGCCGAATCACCGGCGACTGAGGCTGATGCGAAGGCGTTCATCGAACGGGCGAAGGCGTTGCTCTCGCCCGCGGAAACTGGGAGTGAGTTTCAGAAGAATTATTTTTTGGCGTTGCAGCAGTCACCGGATGTGGTGCTGCTGCATTCCGAGCTGGTCAAGCTGTTAAGGTAAATTTAACCACGGATTACACAGAGAAAAATCCGATTTTCATCCGCGCAAATCCGCGTTAACAATACTCTTCAAACGCGCGCGTTAACTCTCCTGCGATCTGCTGCGCGTCGCGGCCCTCGATCTGGTACCTCTCGAGCATGTAAACGAGCTTGCCATCCTTGAGCAGCGCAATGGACGGCGAGGATGGTCCATAACCAGTGAAATAGCTCCGCGCGCGCTCTGTTGCCTCGATATCCGCACCCGCAAAAACCGTCGCGACCTTATCCGGCTTCACCTCATTCTGAAGCGCGAGCGCCACACCGGGCCGTGCCTTTCCTGCAGCGCAACCACAGATCGAATTCACCACGACCATCAACGTGCCCTTACTATTCTGAATCGTCTCATCGACCGCTTCCACAGTCTTCATTTCTTCAACTCCGAGCCGCGTCAAATCTTCGCGCATCGGACGGATCATGATTTCCGGATATGGCATCTAGTGAGTCTCCTTACGAATTTTAAGCCTCTGATTATACATCACGGTTGTTCGCCGAGGGGATCGAGGAAGCGAATGGCGTCCGTGAAGTGTTCGCGGATGTCTGACGCGAGCATGGTGCGCATGCCGAGTTTCTTAGCAGCGAAGTCACCCGCGAGGCCGCCGACGTAGAGCGCGGCGACGGTTGCGGTGATTGCGTCAGCGCGATCTTTCAACGTGCCGTAAGCCTGCGCGACGAAGCCTGAGATGAGACCCGTGAGCGTGTCGCCTGCGCCTGCGGTGCCGAGTCCAGCGTTGCCGGTGGGATTGATGAACACGCGACCGTCGGGCGCGGCCACCAGTGGACGCGAGCCTTTGAGAACCAGTATGACGTGATGAGCCGTCGCAAACTCGCGCGCTGCCGCGACACGGTCGTCGAGTGCTGATTTTTCTTCAGCACCCATCAAGCGGAGCATCTCGCCGGGATGCGGAGTCAGGATTAGCGGATGCTGATCGGAGCCTTTGAGTGTGGACGGCCAGGGCGCGAGCGAGTTGAGCCCGTCGGCGTCGATCACACACGGTGTGGTGCGCTGCTCGACGACGGTGCGAACAAAGCGTCGCGTGCGCTCGTCGTCAGACGTCAATCCTGGTCCAATTGCCACCACCGTGACCTTTTCGGCGAGTGACAACAAGTGATTTGAAGCTTCGTCACTCACAGCCCCACGATCTGTCTCCGCTAAGGGTGTGGTAATCACTTCCGGCATTGCGCTGCTCGTAACAGACACTTGCGCGGAAACCGGCGTCGCGATCGTCACCAGACCCGCGCCGGATCGTATCGCTGCGTTCCCACAGAGCGCGGCTGCTCCGGCGTAACCACGCGAGCCGGCGGCAATCAAAACGTGCCCGTGTGTGTTCTTGTACGAATCAGGCGTGTAGCGCGTGCTAATGAGCCACTGCCGCGCATCTTCGGCCTCCGTCACAAACAACCAGGGCTGCGCCGCATCAATTAACGAAGACGGCGAACCGATATCCGAGACGATCAACTCGCCACCAAACTCGCAGGCGGGCGGGAGCACATTCGCCGCTTTGGCCGCCGTGAAAGTCACTGTCAGATCGGCTTCGACTGCCGGTCCAATCGGGCTCGACTTGTCAGCATTCAATCCGGAAGGAACGTCGATCGAGAGCACCAGCGGGCGTGCGCCTGAAATGCGCTCACGCGCCTCACGCAGCATCGACAGATGCTCGATCACTTTGAGAAATACGCCCTCAAGCGGGCGCGTCAGACCAGTTCCGAAGAGCGCGTCAACGATGACGTCGTAAGCGCGACGCGGCTTCGCCATCTGCTCCCACGCTGCGACGCCCTCACACTCGATAAACGTCAGTGGCGGTGGCGACTCGGGTGATCCGGCCGCAAAACTCGCCAGGCGCGCGACTGCTTCGAAATTCGTGCGCGCGTCGCCGGACGTCTCCGAAACTTTACCGAAGAGGACGACGCCACAGTGCATGCCCGCGCGTGACAGGGCCCGCGCGAGGGCTGCGCCGTCGCCGCCGTTGTTACCTTTTCCACAGAGAATCGGGGCTTTGCGGTCCGCGAGGTTGTCGTTGAGCCGTGTGCGTATGGCCGCGAAGCAGGCGCTGCTCGCAGCTTCCATCAGGAGCAGGGAAGGGGTGTGATAGTTCTCGACGGTAAGACGGTCAATCTCGCGGATCTGTTCAGCGGAGAGTACGGGTTGCACGAGTGGGATGATAGCAAAACCGCGGATCGGGCGGATCTTTCAGACCCGATTTACGCAGATCAGAGCAACCGCCCCGCCTGCCCGCCGCTGCACCAACCGTCCGTTTTTTCCAGGATATCTAGTTTATATTTTCAATGAAGCGGGTTCTCCAGAGAATTTTAAAAAAAATTTCTGGAACAGGCGGTGGACCTGTTCCAGAGCAGAAGGAGCGTGTTTGTAAAAGCTAGATCGTTATTGCAGCGCGAACATTGCTGCGGGTGTTTGCCTGCGCGTTTTCACTTGCGGGCGACAAGCCGGCGCGCATCATGAACATCAGGGTCTCGCAAACCTCGCGCGAGCCCGTTCCTACAACCTGCCCTTGTTCGTCCTCAAGCACGTAAATCCGGCCCGTCCAATCAAGGGGAAGAATGATGGGGGTGCTGTACATCGCTTGTAAGTCTCCTGTTTTCCTTGATCCTGTTAATCCTGCAAGTCCTGTTTATTCTGTCCACGGTTCTTGAGGCGACGACGAAGCGCGCCCGCAGTGCCGACGAGGCCACTACCGAGCAGGAACAAGCTCGCGGGTTCGGGAACCTCGTTGGTGGCAGGAGCAAAGCCGCCGAGACGCCACTGATTGATATCCGCGAAGGTCGTTCCGTTCAAGCCCTGGACCGTAACACTATTGATAACAGCACCTTCCGCCGCTGCGATACCGAAGAAATTCTGGCCGTTTGCGTCGACCGTAAAGACCTGGTTGAAGACCTGGCCGCCCGCGAGCGTGTAGTTGACTGTGAACTGGACTGACGTCGGCGGGGGTAAACCGTTAGTGACGTCGATGTTCAGAATCAGATGGGTGAATGTGGCGCCGTTTTCGAGTTGGACGGTCACGTTCGAAAACGGTGTGTTGCCGGTGCCGCCGACGAGCACGGCCTGGCCGCCGCTGACGCCGAGGTTGCCGGTGCCGGAAGCTGACGTGAAATCAACGATAAAGCCCGCGCCCGCCCCGTTGAAGTCGCCCTGCACGAGCGTTCCGGAATGGACGAGACTGCCGTTGTTGAATAAGACGTTATCGGTATTTTGGTTGCCGGGATTGCCGGTGGTGATCGTGATGGGGTCGGCCCAGGCGGTGGATGACGCCAGTGCCATGATCACGAACGCCGCTGAGGCGAGTATCACGCGTTGAAAAATCTGGGGCATTTCAGGAGACTCCTTGTCCTTGATTGACTTAGCTACTGTAGAGGTGAGAGTGCTAATTAGACAGGATTTTCAGGATTTTTCAGGATTTACAAGATATCCTGTGAATCCTGAGAAATCTTGTAATCCTGTCTAAAGTTCGTAATCCTTGAGCTTGTTGAGTAGGGTTTTGTAGCTGACGCCCAGATCTTCGGCAGTTTTGCTTTTGTTGCCCTGGTTTGCCTCGAGCGCAGCGAGGATTTTTCGGCGCTCGACGAGGCGGAGGGCGCGGTGGGCCACGTCGGAGAGGGTTCCAGAGAGATCGAGTTGTTCGAGTGTTTCGGCGCCGGCGGGTGGCGGCATCAACCCGAGGTCGCCCGGCTGAAGGATGAGCGTGTCCGAGATAATGCACGCCCGTTCGATCGCATTCTCGAGCTCACGAACGTTCCCGGGCCAGTGATGCTGCTGTATCGCCACGATCGCTTCAGGACTCAACTGCGCTTCGCGACCGCGCAATTCGCGTCCAATCTCTGACGCGAAA
>DASTTS010000428.1:0-4248 GCA_035760085.1 Pyrinomonadaceae bacterium | reverse complement strand
CGACGCATACCGAAGCCCGTGCGCATTCTCATACCAGTGCATCGCGCGTTCGAATGCGAGTTTTGTTTCGCCGTAAGTATTGGTGGGATTGGTCGGCGCTGATTCGAAGATGGGCTGCGCCTCAGGCTCGCCATACGTCGCCGCCGTTGAAGAAAACACGATGCGACTGACACCGCAATCTCGCATCGCGTCGAGTAAAACCAATCCCGCAACGACGTTGTTTTGATAATACTTCGCCGGCTTCTGTACCGACTCACCCACGAGTGAAGACGCAGCCATGTGAATGACCGCATCTGTGCGGTTGTCGCTTAACGTTTGGCGAAGCTTGTCTCCCTCGAAGAGATCGCCCTCAACAAAACGGGCGCCGTCAACAACGGCGCCGCGATGTCCTTTGGAAAGATTGTCGTAGACCACTACTTCGTGGCCATCGTTTACTAATTCTTCGCTGACGACACTGCCGATATACCCCGCGCCGCCCGTTACCAGTATCCGCATGTGATAACCCCCTGGAAAAAACCTTAGACAGGATTTCAGGACTTACAGAATTTACAAGATGATCCTGTAAATCCTGTAAATCCTGAAATCCTGTCTAAAAACTATCGTTAACTTATGGCGACGTTCGGCTGTGTTTTCGCAGCATCCGCCTTAGCTGGTTCCGCCGGTGCGACGTAAAGTATCCGCCCACAGTTATCGCACGTGATGATCTCATCCCCGCGCCGGATCTCGGCCATCATCTGCGGTCTGAGCGACATGAAACACGCACTACACGAACGGTTCCGCGCCTCCGCGACTGCTACCCCATCGCGGATACGTGCGCCGATGCGCGAATACAGCGCGCTCATCGGTTTCGGCAAGTTCGCAAACACTTCCTCACGCTCTTTGCGCGCTGTCGCCAGGCGCTCACCGATCGTCCCGGACTCTTCGTCAAACGCCTTCAGCTTTGTCTCGCGATCCGAATTCATGGTGGCGATCTCGTCGGCACGTTCGTTCAAAGCTGTGTCGGCTTGTTCGAGTTGCTCCATTTGTTCGAGGATTTGTGTTTCGAGGGCTGAGATTTGTTTGCGGGCTGCGTCTGCTTCCCGGATGGCGGCGGTGTACTCATCCGGCTTCTTTGACGACATCAGGTTTCGTTCGGCCCGTTCAAGGCGGCCTCGCTGTTCCATGACTTCGTTTTCAAGGCGCGCGCGCGTGTGTTTGGATTCGTCGCGGCGGTTTTCGAGCGCCCTAATTTCAAAGGCGCGCTGATCGAACTCTCTCTCGATCTCGGCGCGCCTTTCGGGTGTCGCTTGTTGGTCTTTTTCTAGTTTCCGTATAGTCGTATCAAGATTCTGCAAAGCGATTAACTTCTGCAATTCCGCTTTCACTCTTTATGCACTCCTCAAAAGATCAGGGCTTTTTATGACGGCTCCCATGGCTTTTGGATCATCACACAACCATGAGGTTTCACGCAAGCGCGGCTGATCCTTGAGGAGAAATAGGTCCTACACGACGTGTAGGACCTATCAAACTCACAACTAAATCGGGCCGTTCACAGTCCGAATACGAGTGCGCGGCGTGAGGCGGATGCGCGGCATGTTGATGTTGATCGATGGAATGGTCATCGTCGGAATCATTACTCGCGGCATCGCGATGTCAATCTCGGGAAAGTTGATTCGTGGAATCACGATCCGTCGTCCAATCTGCGTGCGGTCCAATGCTCCCGGAAACCGTGCTTCAGCCGGCGTAACACGAATCGTCTGCTGCGACTTGTTACGGACGATGGTGAGCGCAACATCTCCTTCTTTCTTACGATTAATAACGCGCGAGAGGTCGCCGGGCGAATCGACCGCTTCACCATCGATCGCAGTGATTACGTCGCCGGCCCTCACACCCGCCTTCGCTGCTGGTCCATCATCGGTAACTGAAGTCACCAACACGCCTTTGCCACCGGTGATCCCAAAGAAATCGGCAAGCTGCTTCGTGAGCTCCATCGTACTTACGCCGATCCTCCGGCTATTGCCGAGCGAGAACGAGAAGTTGCCATTATTCTCAAACAAATCGCCATGTGGACCTTCCCACTTAAAGTTTTTCAGATCCGGACCTTCAAATTTCCAAATCTTCGGGTCGCCGCGTAGTAGATCGCCGGCGAAGCTGGAGTTGTTGCGTTTGCCGATCGTCGCCGTGACTTCCTGCTCAGAACCGCCACGACTAAAACTCACTCTCACACTCTGGTCAGGAGCCAGCTCCGAAACCACGCGATTGAGTTTGCGCACGCTCGTGACGTTCTCATTGTCGATGCGAAGGAGGACGTCGTCCTTGCGCAAGCCGGCTTTCTCGGCCGGACTGTCTTTGATCACTTGCGTGACGCCAACGCCGCGCACCTGGTTCATGTGGTAGCGGCCCATGTTCTCGCGGCTAATGTTTTCCGCATAAATTCCAAGGAAGCCACCACCATCGATGAAAATCGAGAACGTCTGATCCATCGGTTCGTCGGGTGGCGAAGGCGGCGCGGGTTGCTGAGCGACTGCGACGCCCACGGCCAAAATAATAGAGGCCAGGAGAGCAACGGGATATTTAGCTTTCATGCGAGTTTCCTCCGGAAGAGTTTTGCGGTTACACGCAGGCTACGCAGGTCGGTTCCAGAATTTTTTAGCCGCGGATTTTCGCGGATGAACGCTGATCTGCGTTTATCTGCGGAAATCCGCGGCTAAGAGAATGGTTTGTAGACTTCGGTTTGGCCGTTGAGTTCGTACGCGATCTTCCCCTCGGTTTGGGCGAGGTCGAGGTGGGCGACCGCTTCGGAGACGGACAAAAACCGGTGCACATCATCAGCCTGAGGAAACATCTTGAGCGCAACGTCCCACGCCGTCACACCGTTCTTCGGAACAAGCCCGATAACCTGCCCCTGGCGGTCCTGAAACGCACGGAAGTAGCGATGGAAAAGCTCTTCGTAATCGCGGATCGGCTCGCCATGTCCACCGTAGACGAGCGTCGGCGAAAACGATCGCAACCGCGCGAGGCTGACCAAATATTCCGCGAGTGATGGAAAGCGCCGTGAAGGATCGATCGGGTCGGGCGACAGCACCGGATTCGGTGTAATCCGTTTCAACACACAATCTCCGGCGATGATTGTGCGATCCGCTTCGCGCAAAAACGAGCACGAGCCGGGCGTGTGACCGGGCGTGTGCAGAATGCGCAGACTTCCAGACTCAAACTCCAGCTCACCGTCATCCCACAACGACGTGAATTCGTCGTCGCCAAACGAATCCGCGTACCTGCGCATGTACTCGTACAGACCGCGCATACGCTCGATCTCTGCCTCCGGAACACCCGCGCGCACGAGTAACGTGCGGTGCTCGTCGTATTCAAGACGGCTGTGACGATGCCCTGTCTCCCAGTTGTGTACAAAGACTTCGGCGTTCTTCGCTTCGTCGCGCAGCGACCTGGCGAGCCCGCAATGATCTTCGTGGGCGTGTGTGAGTACGATGCGACGCAGATCGGAAACGAGAAACCCGGCTTTGCGCAATCCCTCGCGCAGTGCCTCGACCGTTTCTTTCGTCTTCGGACCCGTGTCGATGATCGTCAACGGATCTTCGGCGATGAGATAGACGTTTACCGGACCGATATAAAAAGGTGTCGGCAGTGAGATCGGAACGACGCGCATCCAGCTAATAGATCCACTTGTTCGCGGCGATGAGATCATCAGCGATGCGCTGTCGCGCAGCGATTGTGTTCATCGGCTGCAACTTCGTAAAGCGTCGCAGTGCCGCTAACAGAGTCCGCAGCTCATCACCTTCCGACATTCCGGCAAGCGTGTTTTTCGCCTTCGCTTCGATGCGCTCGACGGCGTCGTTACAGAACACGCGCGTCATATCAAGATAACGATCAACGGCGGTGTTGCTCCGCGACGAAGCAAGTTTGCGCGCGCGCAGGATTGCGGTTTCCATCGCATACGTGTCCATGATGATGTCTGCGATTCCCATCAGAATCTCCTGCTGATCGCCGAGTTTCAACATGTACTTCTGCGCCGCTGTGCCGAGTGTCATGAGCGCGACTTTCTTCGCGTTGGTCGTCAGCTTCTGCTCCGCGGCGAGTAACGAATCATCGTCGTCAAACCCCGCCATCTGTGGCGACAGCACCTCGTCCATCAACGCCTGCGCTGCCGGAAGCAGTGCCAGGTTGCCGCTGAGAGCGCTCTTCATCAGGCGTCCGGGAATCAACATGCGATTGATTTCGTTCGTGCCTTCGAAGATGCGATTGATGCGCGAG
>DASTTS010000427.1:0-3669 GCA_035760085.1 Pyrinomonadaceae bacterium | reverse complement strand
GACCGGGCCTGGTGGCGAGGCGATGTTCCGGGCGCTGAAGTACCGGCGAATTCCGACGGTGATGGTGCGTTTTCCGAACGAGTCGCACGAACTGTCGCGCTCCGGTCAGCCGTGGCATCGCATCGAGCGGTTGCAACACATTGTTGGATGGTTCGATAAGTGGATCATGGGCGTCGCCAAGCCGGAATACGACATTGGCGAACCCAGTAAGAGCACGACAACACAACAGTAAATGTAGACAGGATTGACAGGATTTTTCAGGATTATCATGAAAAATCCTGTAATCCTGTCTAATGCCTTTATGAAAACACTTGGCCTCATCGGTGGCACTGGCCCCGAGTCCACGATCGACTACTATCGCCTGCTCACGAACCAGTATCGCGAGAAGGCCGATGGCGCGTCGCCGCACATCATCATCAACAGCATCGATCTCAAGCAGATGATCGAGTGGATGGGCACCGGTGCGCTCGACAAGGTCACAGATGAGCTCGTCAAACAATTCGCAATACTCGAACGAGCCGGCGTCGACTTCGCCGCCCTCACCGCCAACACACCTCAC
Organism: Pyrinomonadaceae bacterium; assembly: GCA_035760085.1. Classification (GTDB taxonomy): domain Bacteria; phylum Acidobacteriota; class Blastocatellia; order Pyrinomonadales; family Pyrinomonadaceae; genus PSRF01. The sequence goes on along the minus strand of DASTTS010000427.1, from coordinate 3,110 downwards.
ATCGTCTTCGACGATCTAAAACAACGTGTCAATCTACCGCTGATCAGCATTGTTGAAGCAACATGTGAACGCGCGCAGTCGCTCGGTTTCAAGAACGTCGCCCTCTTCGGCACGCGCTACACCATGCAAGCACCGTTTTACCCCACAGTTTTTTCCCGCACTGACATCAAACTCGTCACCCCAAACGACGAAGAACAAAACTACATTCACGAAAAATACTTCGGTGAGCTATTGAAAGATCAGTTTCTCCCCGAAACACGCGCGCGTTTCCTCGAAATCGCCGACGCAATCAAAGCGCGCGAAGGCATCGAAGCGCTCATCCTCGGCGGCACCGAGATCCCGTTATTACTGCGTGCCGACGAACACAACGGCATCCACTTCCTCGACACGACACGCATCCACGTCGATCGCCTCATCGAAGAGATGTTGAAGTAGTCACAAAAAAGCACAAAAACCACAAAGCTTCGTCCCAGATTTCTTGTAGCCTGTCTTCTCCCCTCGAATTTCCCCTGCTTGTTAATCATTAATTAGCGAAAGGAAATCATCATGGGACTCTTCGACAAAATGTTTGGACGCGGCGCGTCGGATGCTGAGCAACAACAGGGCGCACAGCAGCGGTTCAACGAGTTGAAACAGAAGTACCAAACTGTTCTTACAACCGCCGATAACGAGCGCATCCAATTTCAAAACCTTCACATCCAGGACAATAAACTGTTCGTCCGTGCTATCGCCCCTTCAGACGAGGCAAAGAATAAGTTCTGGGATCAGATCAAGCTCGTCAATCCGAATGCGGACGATATCACTGCCGACATCAGTGTCGACGCGAGCCGCGCGATGGGCGCAGCCGCAGGTGGCGGACAAGGTGGCGGCGGTCAGACGTACGAAGTGAAGAGCGGCGACAATCTCTCGAAGATTAGTAAGCAGTTCTACGGGGATTCGAGCGAGTACATGCGGATCTTCTACGCGAATCGCGACCAGCTAAAGGATCCGGACATGATCAAGGTGGGACAGAAGCTCGTAATCCCACCCGATGACGGCAAATAATTTTTAGCCGCGGATTGACGCGAATTAACGCTAATCTGCGTTTCTCCGCGTCAATCCGCGTTGCAAGTTTCTTCAGCCTCCACGTTCCTCACACATTATGAAGATACTCCTAACCCTGGCGCTGACCGCCGCGATAACCAGTTCCGGCCTGCTAGCCTGTACGGCCGCAACCACCGACACCATTCCACCTGTTTCCGCCGCAGCCCTGACTCCACTCAAAAAGACCATGAAAGCCTTCGGTTCCGAGCAGGAACTGCTGCGCTACTTTCGCACCCTCGCAGAGAAATCGCGGCGGCGCGGCAGGGACGAGAAATTGGTGGCAAACGATGCTGCTGGTCCAGTTACTGCTGCGGCTGAGCCCGCTCCAGTGGCTAAACTCGAAGCCGAATCAGTCACCAACACCCAGCACGCCGGAGTGGATGAAGGCGGTATTGTTAAGGTGCATGGCGATCATTTGGTCGTACTGCGTCGCGGGCGTCTCTTCACAGTCGCGATTGGTGATGGCGCTTTGAAACCGATCTCGAGTGTCGACGCTTTTGGTCCTGAGATCGAGCCTTCAGGCACCTGGTACGATGAGATGCTTGTCTCCGACAACACGATCGTCGTGATCGGCTACAGCTACCAGCGCGGCGGCACCGAAGTCGGACTATTCGACATCAACTCCGACGGCCAGCTCGCTTATCGTTCGACCTATCACCTGCGTTCCAACGACTACTATTCTTCGCGCAACTACGCCAGTCGTCTCATCGGCAACAAACTGATCTTTTACGCTCCGCAATTCTTCTACGACGGCTTTGAAAATCCGATTCAATCGTTTCCCGCGGTTCGCAGGTGGCACAAAGGCGCGACCGCGGCAGAGTTTCAACGTATCGTTCCGGCGACGCGCATCTACCGTCCGGAAACAGAGTTCAACTCTGACTACGGCACTGCGCTGCACACCGTTACTGTTTGCGATCTTGCGAACGGTGGTTTTGATTGCCAGGCAACGAGCGTAATCGGACCGCCGGGACACGTGTTCTACGTTTCACCTGATTCAGTCTATGTTTGGGCCAGCACGTGGGGAGGCAAGCAACAGAACAACTCGATCATCTTCCGCATGCCGCTCGATGGTTCTGGTCCAAGTGCGTTGCGTGCGTCGGGCAGTCCGGTCGATCAGTTTTCATTCTTGCAGAGTGAAGATCAGTATCTGAACGTGCTGGTGCAGTCGCGGGGAACGGGTGACGGCATGTGGCGCGCGGAAGTCGCAGCGGGTGATGTGGCGTTGCTGCGAGTTCCAATCATGAGTTTTTCGGATGGCAGTGAGGTAGTGCCGTCGTCGAGTTATCGCACACTGCCGAAACCGGAAGGTTACGGTTTTCAGAACCGGTTCGTTGGTCGTTACCTGATTTACGGAACGGGCAGCGGCTGGGGATATCCGAAGGAGAACACGGACAAGTGGAACCTTTTCCTTGTCGACTGGGCGCGCGGCAACTCACACCAGCTAAAACTCGTGCACGGAGTGGACCGCATCGAGCAGATGGGAACTGACGCGGTCATAGTTGGCACTGATGGTAAAGACTTACACTTCTCTTCTTTGAGATTGGCCCAGTGGCCCGAGATCATCTCGCGCTACACGCGCCGGGATGCGTCGCAGGGCGAGCTGCGGAGTCACGGGTTCTTCTACAAGCCGGATGGCGATGCGTCGGGAATGCTGGGGCTGCCGATCAGCGTGCCGGGTCGTGCGGGTTACAGGCACTTGTTTGAAAACTCAGCCGCGATTTTGTTTTTGCGAAACGACTCGTTGCAGTTTCGTGAGGTTGGTGAGCTGGGATCGCAGCCGGAGAAAGCGATCGACGATCAGTGCCGCGCGTCGTGTGTTGATTGGTATGGAAACGCGCGACCGCTGTTTCTGCGTGGCAGGGTGTTCGCGCTACTCGGGTATGAGATCGTCGAGGGCAGGCTCGATGATGGAAGAATGCATGAGCTGCGCCGCGTGAACTACGCGCCTGGACGACAATACGCCCTGATCATTCATTAGGATCTCTCACGCAGCGGCGCAACGGCGCAGCGAAACGCAAGAGGTGATT
>DASTTS010000426.1:0-5526 GCA_035760085.1 Pyrinomonadaceae bacterium | reverse complement strand
GCCGTCTGATCTCAGTCTCGTCGTTCTCTGTATTCAAGGCCGCGCGACAGACAAGGCTCACGACATCAAACTCGATCCTTTTCTGAAAGTTGTCACACACGGAATTCCGACGATCACGATTCCGCATCATTACGGACACGCCGTCAGCGTTTTCGCGACATCAGGCTTTGCCGAATCGGCCGTGCTCATCGTCGATGGCGCGGGCTCGCCTGTCGCTGACTTCACCTCAGACGAGCTGAAAGTTCTCAACGGCAATTCTCAGGATAGTTGGGAAACGATCTCGCTTTACCACGCGTCGGGCACGAGCATTGTGCCACTGGAAAAGCACGCCGTTGATCGTGGCGCGTGGCTGCTGATGCGCGACGGAGAAATGCCGTCGTTTGGAAGTTTGGGCGGCATGTTTTCGTCAGCCGCGCAGCAGATCTTTGGCGAAGTCTCGGAAGCCGGAAAAGTCATGGGCCTGGCGCCGTACAGGCAGCCGGCATTTCCAACCACCGACTTCTTCGACATCGCGAACGGAAAGTTTCATTTCAAAGACACAGTGCCGCTGCGGTTTCGCTTCAACGAGCGTTGGCCCAATCACAAGGAGGCGTACGCCGCGCTTGCCGCATCCGTCCAATCAGCGCTTGAAGATGCATTGCTGTATCTGGTGAAGCACCTGCGCGGACTTTGCCACAGCGACAATCTTTGTTACGCCGGTGGTGTCGCATTGAATAGTGTTGCCAACGAGCGAATCATCCGCGAGTCAGGTTTCAGAAATGTTTACATCATGGCCGCAGCGGAAGACAGTGGCACTGCGATCGGCGCGGCTTATCACGGTCTCTGGCAACTCACCCAACACAATTCACGACGACCGATTCTGCACGACGCTCCCGGACGAGATTACACGAACGCAGATGTCTCGGCCGCACTAAACGGAAGCGAAAACGTGAACGTTGTTAACTCAACAAACGTGATTTCAGACGCGGTTGACTTGTTATGCGACGGCAAGATCATCGGCTGGTTCAACGGCGGCTCAGAGCTCGGCCCGCGAGCACTCGGACAACGCAGCATTCTCTGCGATCCGCGTCAGCCTGATGCGAAAGACACACTCAACCGCCGCGTGAAGATGCGCGAGCCGTTTCGTCCATTTGCACCCGCGGTGTTGCTGGAAGAAGCGGCGAATTGGTTTGATTTCGAAGGCACGACACCCGAAAGCCCGTTCATGCTTCGCGTCGTCGATGTAAAACCTGAAAAGCGAAACGAGGTGCCCGCGATCGTACACGTCGACGGCACCGGTCGAATACAAACACTGACGCGCGAGAACAATGGCCGATTTTACGATCTGGTGCGCAAGTTTCACGAAAAGACAGGCGTCCCAATCCTGCTCAACACGTCGTTCAATCGCATGGGCCAGCCGATCATTGAAACGCCCGCCGATGCGATCGCGTGTTTGCTCAACACGGGCCTTGATTGTTGCGTCTTCGAAGATAGAATTGTGTTCAAAAAGTGAGACTGGCAATGTCCCAACCGGCTCCGGCAGCCCATTTCAATCTCTTCCTGCTCCGGAATTTTCTGGACGCTGAGACGTGCGCGAATTTGAGAGCGGAGCTGACCGCAGCGCCCACCACGCAAGCACCAGTTTACATTCAGGGTACCGAGGGATTGGTGCACGAAACAGTTCGCAAAACCACGAGCGTTCATCCCGCAAACGAGACCTTTACTGACATCCACGCGCGACTGTTGCAACAGAAGTCAGCCCTCGAACAACACTTCGGTGAAACGCTCCACGATTGTGAGAGACCGCAGTTTCTCCGTTACGAAAAAGGCGACTTTTTTGTGCGTCACCAGGACGGCAACACGAGGCAACTCGACTTCGATCACTTACGCATCCGGCGGATCTCGATCGTTGTTTTCCTGAACGATTTTTCAGTTGAACCGAAAGACGGTTGTTTCAGCGGCGGCGCTCTCACTTTTTACGATCAAGATACGACGTTCGGCCTCGAAGGTGAGACTGGTCTACTCGTCGCGTTTACGGCTGAGACGTTTCATGAAGTTTTGCCGGTGACGAGTGGCGAGCGTTTCACGATCATCAGTTGGTTCAGATGAAGTAACCCGGTGCGCTCGGTACTGTGCTTTGCAACGTCGACAATTTCTGTTGACAGGACCATCGTTTGGCATTACGCTGCGCGCGTTCCCTCGTTAACCGAAACCTTTTTCAGTCGCAACGGTCTGCCCCGTTGTCGGCTCTCACTTTGAAATCAAACTCAATATTCCGTGCCTCATTCAACTGTGCGCAATCAGGCATAAGCCTTTGGGAGATTATCCATGACAGACAAAATGACGAGTGGCAAACCTTCAATTAGGCCAGAAATAGCTCCGATACCCGAGGTCGCACCGGAGATTCGACCGATTCCGGAAATCGCACCCGAGATTAAACCAATACCGGAAATCGCGCCGGAGATTAGGCCCATACCGGAAGTGGCGCCTGAGATTAAGCAGCCATACCCGGGTAAGACCAGGCCGATTCCTGAAGTTGCGCCTGAGATCAACCCTGAGATCGCACCCGAGATCAAACCCGAGGTTCAACCGGAAATCGCGCCGGAGATACAGCCGGAAATTGCGCCTTCGAAAGCGCCGCGACCAATTCCTGAAGTCGCGCCGGAGCTACGACCGGAGATTGCCTCGGAGAGAAGGGCCGAGGTTCGTCCGGAAATCGCGCCTGACAAGACGCGAGGACCAATTCCTGAGGTTGCGCCTGGTAGTCCGAAGAAGTACTAACGCGGGGGAGGCCACGGATAGCGTCGGTGTTATCCGTGGCCTGGTTACAGTGAAATGTCAACAGATCTGAAACCGGTAGCACTAATCAGCATGCCGACGCTCTCGGCGCGCTTTCCGTCGTTTCAGCTTGCGCTACTCAAGCCGACACTCGAAAAGGCAGGGATTCCGGTCCAAACCTTTTCACTCTTCATGTACTTCGGAACGTTCGTCGGCTGGCGTATCAACGAAACACTGGCCGACGTGTATCCGTGCATGGTCGGCGAGTGGCTCTGGACCAAAGCCGCTTTCGGCGATTTTGCGAACAACGACGAATACTTCGAGATCTATCGCAGAAACCTCGAAGGCATCTGTCAAAAGGCCGGCTGCACGCTCGACGATCTGCGAAGTTTGCGTGAAACGGCGGCGCCGGCTTTTATCGACTTCTGTATCAACAGTGTCGATTGGAGTCGCTTCGGTATCATCGGCTTTTCGGTTGTCTTTCAACAGACACTCGCAAGCATCGCGCTCGCAGGTGCGTTGAAGAAACGTTACCCGCACATTCCAATCATGATGGGCGGAGCCACGTTTGAAGACGACATCGCCGAAGAGATCATGAACGGCTGTCCGCAAGTGGATTACATTCACTGCGGCGACGCCGATGAAACATTCCCGAAAGCGGTGCGACGTATTTACAGCGGCGAGTCGATGAAGGGAATGCCGGGAATCATGTGGCGCGAGAATGATCGCGTGGTTTACAACGGCCGCGCACCCAATCTTGCCGACATGAATAAGACCCCGACGCCCGATTTTGATGAGTATTTCTACGCGCGTAAACAAGGCCAATACGAGTACTACGACAACGCGCAGGGAGTTTTGTTACCGATTGAGACTGCGCGTGGCTGTTGGTGGGGTGTAAAGAATCACTGCACGTTTTGCGGTTTGAATCGTGCGGGAATGGAGTTCAGATCGAAGCGCGTCGAGAATGTGATCGAGCAGCTCGACGAGCTTTCGCGCCGTTACGGCATTCTCGATTTCAACGCCATCGACAACATTATCGAGCCTGAATACATCGACAAGCTATTCGGCCAGCTCAGCGAGGCGAACACCGATATTCGCCTGCATTACGAGGTGCGGCCGAGTTTGTCGCGCGTGCAGCTCAAGCACATGCGCCAGGGCGGCCTGTTTTCGATTCAGCCGGGTGTGGAGAGTTTCTCGACACACATTCTCAAGCTGATGAAGAAACACACGACGGGCGTGCGCAATCTCGAGTTGATCAAGTGGTCCACTTACTACGGCATCAACAATCTTTACAACATTCTGCTGCGTTTTCCGGGTGAGACTGCTGACGATTACCGCGCGCAGTGTGATGTAATCGCGAAGATTCATCATTTTCAGGCGCCGTGGGCGATCGCGAAGGCGCGCGCGGATCGTGGCTCGCCGATGTACACCGATCCTGAATCGCAGTCGATCAGTAGTCTCGTGCCGTCGCCGTGTTATGACTATTTGTATCCGAAGGATCGTTTCGATCTGAATCGTGTCTCTTATTACTTCGAGCATGAGATGGGAAACACGCTTGCGGATCGCGAGTACGATCAAATCTTCGAGGCAGTCGACGAATGGCAGCTTCGCTGGAACCAGCGTCCGCGGCCGTATCTGCGGTATCGAAAAGCGTGGGCGACGATACTGATCGAGGATGGACGAAACTGCTCACCGCGCGTGCTGAAGTACGCAGATGATTACGCGACGCTTTACGAGTACTGTGCTGATGCACGCAGTCGTAAGGACATTGCGGCGCGGTTCGAGGATGCGCCGTGGGTTGATGGCGCGCTCGCAGAGTTCGTTGAACAGAACCTTATGATCCATTTAGATAACCGGTATCTCAGCCTGGCTCTCCCCGAAAATCCGTATATCTGACAGTGTGTTAGACAGGATTTACAAGATTGTTCAGGATTCACATGTTAATCTTGAAGAATCCTGTAAATCCTGTCTAACGGTTTTAACTCATCATGCTGCGTGAAGCACATTCAACGACCATTGCGTCGCTGCCGGAGAGTTTTCGGTCCGCGCGCGCGGAGTTACTCGAGCTGCTCCAGCGCAGCGGCATTCTCTATCGTAGCGAGACGCAGCCCATCCTTTCACGCGACGGCACTTCTGCGCGCTGGATGCTCGACTCACTCGCCGTCACGCTCTCTCCACGCGGCGCCGAGCTCGCCGGAAAGTGCATCCTCGAACTACTCAAACGTTTCGACGGTCGTCAAATCGCTACCTATGGTCTAACCGGCGTTCCGATCCTGCAATCGTGTCTACTCCAGCACAATCGTTATCGCGGCCTCCTTGTGCGCAAAGAACGCAAGCAGCACGGCTCGTTGAAATTGATCGAAGGCGTGATCGATCCGAATGAGCCCGTGATCCTGATCGACGATTCGGTGAGCTCCGGGACGTGTATGCACGAAGCCGCTGAGCGACTCGAAGCCGCGGGCCTGCGCGTTGAAGGCAGCATTTGTCTGGTACGCTTCGGCTGGCAAAACGGCTACGCGCTCATGCAGGAACGCGGTTACCACATGGAAGCCGTTTACGATATCTGGACCGACTTCATCGCCCATATGGACGATGAAGAACAACCGCTCGCGAACCCGTCTAAATGGTTCCCCGCGTTCGAATGGTCCACCGAAAAAGCTCCCGAGCATCTTCATCCCGCAGAGCTGGCACGTATTGTCGTTGCGGAATACTTGTCGTCAAAGAAGCTCCTGCGCCCGCCTGAGTTGTTAGATAAAAAATACGACTCAG
>DASTTS010000425.1:0-6723 GCA_035760085.1 Pyrinomonadaceae bacterium | reverse complement strand
GCCATTCCGCGCAGCGCGGCCGCGGCGCCTTCGGGCTTGGTTTGCAACATCATGTCGCGAACAAACTTCACGATCTCCGGACGCTTACTCACTGTCTCCGGCGTGAGCAGCTTGGGCAACATCCCGTCAGCGATGCTTGCCATGCCTTCCGACAACGCTTTCTCTGCTTGTTGCGCGCGCGTTTGTTTTGCGTCTTCGGTGTCGGCCTGGGCGCGCGTGTCGGCGAGAACGAGCGCACGCACGCGGGAAGGAAATTGTTTGTAGAAGGCCAGAGCCACGTAGCCGCCCATCGACAAGCCGCCGATGGTGGCGCGCGGAATCTCAAGATGGTCCATCAAGGCGGCGACATCCGCCGCGAGACGATTCATCGTGCTTACATCCGGCGAAGCGTCGCTATCACCAAAGCCGCGGAGGTCCGGCGCGATGATGCGGTTACTATTGCTCAACGCGGGGATCTGCTCGGTCCACAGCGAGCGGTTGAACGGATAGCCATGAATGAGCACGATCGGGCGGCCGGCGCCGGTATCCATGTATGCAAGCTTAATATTGTTAATTTGAAACCGTGTCATTACAGACAAAGGTTAGACAGGATTTACAAGATTTTCCAAGATGGAACATGTAAATCCTGAAAAATCCAGCAAATCCTGTCTAAAAGTCTCTCTTCGCCGCGCGTGCCACAACGGAAATTAGCTCCGTCAACTCCACCGGTTTTGCCAGGTAAATCTGAAAACCCGCCGACAACGCACGCTCGCGATCCTCGTCTTTCGCGTACGCCGTGATCGCCACCGCCGGAATGTTTTCCGACACGCCATTCTCCAGCGACCGAATCTTCTTAATTAAACCGTAACCATCTTCGTCCGGCATCGCAATGTCAGAAACGAGCACATCCGGTCGCTTGCGCGTGATCGCCTGGATCGCCTCGCCCGCCGAAGACACCGCTATCACGTTCGCATGCCGTCGTTTGAGAGCAGTTGCCATCAACGTCAGCGTGTCAGAATCGTCATCGACGACCAGAACGTTCAGACCCGATAATAACTGCGGTGATCGCGACAGCTTGAGTTGATCCTTGTCGACGAAACTCTTCGCCGTTGCCTCGATCAGCGGCAGCCTGATTGTAAACGTCGCTCCGCGCCCCTCACCACGGCTCTCCGCTTTGATCGTACCGCCATGTATCTCGACGAGATGCCGTGCAATCGCGAGACCGAGTCCGAGCCCGCCGTGCTGTCGAGTTGTTGTGCTGTCAGCCTGTCGAAAACGATCGAAGACGTATGGCAGAAACTCCTTACTGATCCCGTCACCCGTATCCGAAACGCTCACCTCAACTGTGCCGCCAACCCGTCTGACCTTTACACAAACACGCCCGCCGCTGTCAGTAAACTTCACCGCATTCGACAACAAATTCCAAACCACTTGCTGGAGCCGGTTTGCGTCGCCAGAAATCATCGTGGGTGTCGAATCGAAATACTTTTCGATCTTGATTCCCTTCGCGTCAGCCGTCGGCCGCACTACATTGATCGCGTTCTCCACGACCGGCACCACTTCCAACGGATGCAGATCAAGATAAAGGTTGCCGGTGATGATGCGCGACACGTCCAGAATGTCGTCAACGATCTGTGCCTGCGCTTTGGCGTTGCGCCAGATCACTTCAACAGCCTGTTGCGTGACGGAGTCGTCGAGCGTGCCGCCTTCGAGCAATCGCGCCCAGCCCAGTATCGCCGTCAGCGGAGTGCGCAACTCGTGCGAAACCGTCGCCAGGAACTCGTCTTTCAAACGATTGGATTCTTCTGCCGCCTGACGCGCGCTGCGTTCGAGCTCGAGTAAGCGCACATTCTCGATCGCAACTGCGGTGAGATTTGCCGCCATGCTCATCGCCGTGACGTGTTCCGGTTGGTAAACGTTCTTCTGGTAACTCTGCACTTCGATCGTGCCGATGATCCGGCCCATTACCGCCATCGGCACCGCCATGGACGAATCAGGACGCAGGCCGTTGTCTGGTCCAACAATGACGCCGGGATTCGCCTGTGTCGCGCGCATGTAATCGTTTGTGATGATCACTTCACCCGTGCGCACGGCGCGACTGTTCGGACCGGAAGCCGTCACCGGTTGCGGCGGCAATTTCGAAACATCCAACTCTTCACCATCGGCCCATCCATAACATGCAGTCCGCACGTGACGAGCCGGATCGTAGAGTGAAACGAAAAAGCCGTTACACGGAACAGACACATTGGTGAACTCGCGCAGCGCCTTGAAAACCGCGTGCAACTCTCGCGCGGTGCCGAGCGCCTGCGCAAATGCCTTGATCCTCACCAGCAAACGTTCGTATTCGAGGAGCGCACGCTGGTCAGCATCGCGCAAAGCTTCTGAGGTTGTTCGCAATGCTTCTTCGGTGCGTTCACGTTGCTGAAGGGTGTTGCGAATTGTGGTTTCTGACTTTTTGAGCTCGTCTGCCGCGTGCTCTGCGCGTGAGCGAGCGCGGATCTCGGAGCGCGTGACCGCAGCGAAAAGGAGGCTGAGAAGCCCACCGAGTATCAGCGTGTACTTGAGAAGATAACGGTTCGAATGGGTTTCAAAGGAGGGATTTGTGACAAAAGTCAGAGTCCATATGCGCCCCTCGATCTCCTGTTGCTTCGCGTCAGTAAAGGTTGGCTTAGCAGAGACTTCGTCGCCGACGGACCCGAGCAATTTGTCAGCTTTCTCTTCCGTGCCGTCATAAACGTTGAAGTTCACATCGTACTTCTTGCTTCCTGTCACGGCTTCGAGAAAGTCTTTAGCGCGCAATGGGCTGTAAACAAAGCCGAGCAGCGCATCGCGTCGTTCCTGCTCATTATCAATCGGCGCGTCCTTGCGATAAACCGGCACATAGATCAGAAAGCCGGATTGCCTGCTGGCCACAGGAAGATCTTTTTCCTGGACCAGATGTACGCGTCCCGAGGCAAACGGTTTTCCTGAGTCACGCGCGGCCTCCATTGCCTGGCGCCGCGTTTCATTGGTGCTCATGTCATAACCGATCGCGCCTTTGTTGCGGGTTGTGTTGGGCTGCAAGTAGATAATCGTGTGGTACTCGCTGCGAGGAGAATCATCGGGCCAGATTTTGAAATCAGAGACGCCCTGACGCTTCATGCTGTCAATTACCCTGGCTTTGTCTTCGGGAGCGAACTTGACTGTGTAACCGATGCCCTCAACGCCGGGATAGTTTTTCTCGAGCTCAATCTCGGTAACGAAGCTTTCAAATTCTCGCGCATCAACAAAATCACTGGCAGCGAAAAGACCCGTGCCGGCACGCAGCAGGGCCGTGGAGGTTGCGATCCGCAGTCGCACCTGATCCTGGATCTCCTGCACCGAGCTGTTGAAGCGTATCTGATCTTGTTCGTATGTAAGTTTATAGAAGTAGTAGTAAACGAGCAGCGTAAAGCAGAAGCCGAGCAGGAGGATCAGATACGGTAGGAGAACACGGTTGCGCATAGGAAGAGCTTTTCCTTGCTGCGAACTGACGCGGGCGTGGTGTTACTTGACCCGTCGAGTCCGGCGGCGGAGAAAATCTATCAGTACGAATTGTGACAGATTGCCGGGGTTGGCGAAATAAGCTTTGCCATTCGTCATGGCAGACATCTGTTTTACGAAATCGACAAGATAATAATCGCTGGCCAGCATGAACGTATTGATCATAATGCCGGCCTTGCGGCACGCCTGAACTTCCTTGAACGTTTCCGCCATTACGAACGGATCGCCGCCCATGGAGTTCTTATAAAGACGACGAGCGGGATTTGCCGTTGCGCTCGTTTTACTTTTTACCGCCGGGACGCCCTCCAGGAAACAGGCGGTTGGCTTGCCGTCAGTTACCATCACTATCTGCTTCATTTCTTTGCGTTGTGCCTGAAGCAGGCGCCGAGCGAGTCGCAGGCCTTCTGCGGTGTTCGTGTGATATGGACCCACCTGCGTGGTCGCGAGTTTTGCGAGCGGCAACTCTTCGGCCGCATCGTGAAAGAGAACTACCTTGAGGGAGTCGCCCGGATACTGCGTGCGAATCAGATGCGACATCGCGAGTGCAACTTTCTTCGCCGGCGTAAAACGGTCCTCGCCGTAGAGAATCATCGAGTGTGAACAGTCGAGCATTACGACGGTCGCGCACGATGATTGATAGTCACACTGGTGAACGTGCAGATCGCGATACTCTAGGTTGAGCGGAACTTTCAACCCTTCGCGTTGAATCGCGGAGAGCAGAGTGGTGTTGACGTCGAGATTGATCGTATCGCCAAACTCGTAACGTTTACTCGCCGCGGCGGCTTCAACTCCGGTGGACAGGTAAACAGTGTCGTGACGTCCGGCGGCGCTTTTACCGAAACTGCCAAGCAGATTTCTGAGTGTCTTGTAGCCGAGAAAATCGAGGCCTTTTTCAGTGACTTCGAAACGAACGTCACGCGGCAGCGGCTCCGACACTTCGCCCGGGCCGCGCATCCCGCGCTGGCGCTCGGCGCGTTTTGGTTGTTCTTCGCGGAGGGTTAGATAGCCTTCTTCAACGAGACGCTCGATCAGTTGATTCAACAGTTCTTCCAGCAGCGAGCCGCGAAACTTGCCCTCGTTTTGCGCGAGCATCGACGCGATCTGTTGCTCGTCGACGAGGCCCTGGTTCATCAGCGCCTGTAGCAATGCGCGGCGGAGGGAGTCGAGTGAAGTGTCGGTCTGCTTTCGCTGGCGCGTCCAGTAATAGTCGTCGTCGTAGCCGGAATCGAGCAGCGCATCAGACATGCTGTCCATCAATTCACCCAGATTGATGGAGAACACGTCAAACCCCTGGAATTTGGAATACTTGAACCTCATTAACGCGGATAAAATGCGCGGATTTCTAACTGTACTTACCGGTTTCCGTCAGGTCATCGTAGATCATGCCGCGACGATCTTTCTTCGCTTTCGTGACCGCAGCGTAACCACCTTCTTCGTTGCGCGTGATCTTGTTTTCAGCATACAAGCCTTCGAGTACGAGCTCGCACGTGGAGACAAGCTCGGCGATGTCGGAGCGGCGGAAGTCGAAAGGAATCATGGCGGTTTCGAGCAGCTCCGGCACGGCCTCGATCAGGTTCAGACACTCGCCCGCGGCAGCAGTGTCGGCGAGCAATAGTTTGTTTCCTTCATCAAACCATTGCACGGTCCGCGAAAAATCGATTCCGACAAAGTAGCCCTCGAATATCTCGCCCGCCGCGCGCTTGATTAGATCGCGTGCAATGCGATTCGCGCCGAGTTGTTCGCCTTCGTACTCGAGCTCCATCTTGCCGGTCATCGACGGAATCGCCGCGTAAACGTCTGAAATACGCGGCACGACCACGTCTTCGCCCGTGAGCAGTGCGCGTCGCTCGGCGTTCGAGATTACCGACTCCATCACCGTGATCGGCATTCGTTGCGAAACACCGGAATGCTTGTCGACGTGATTATCGTCCCGCGCTTCGAAAGCGATCTGCTCCACAACTTCGCGAATGAACTCCGGAACAACCAGTCGATCGCCGTCGTCGAAACGTTCAGTCCAGGCTTCCTGGCGCGTGATTTCAATTGCTTCCGGCAGCTCTTTCGGATAGTGCGTCAGGATCTCGGCGCCGATGCGATCTTTCAGCGGCGTGATGATCTTTCCGCGCGCGGTGTAGTCTTCGGGATTCGCCGAAAACATGAGCATCACGTCGAGCGGGAGGCGCACCGGATAACCCTTAATCTGCACGTCGCCTTCCTGCATGATGTTGAAAAGCGCGACCTGGATCTTTCCGGCGAGATCGGGCAGCTCGTTAATTGCGAACACGCCGCGATTCGCGCGTGGCAGCAGACCGTAGTGAATCGTCAGCTCGTCGCTCAGCAGGTGACCACCCTTCGCCGCTTTGATCGGATCGACGTCGCCGATGATGTCAGCGACGGTGACGTCGGGTGTGGCGAGTTTCTCGACGAAACGCGCGTCGCGGCCGACCCAGTCGATTGGTGTCGCATCGCCGTGCTCGTCGAGCATGCGACGGCCGTAAGCAGAGATTGGTTGCAACGGATCGTCGTTGACTTCGGAACCGGCGATGATCGGGATGCGCTCGTCGAGCAGATCGGTGAGCAGGCGAATGATCCGGCTCTTCGCCTGGCCGCGCAGGCCGAGCAGGATGATGTTATGCCGCGACAGGATCGCGTTGATCAGTTGCGGGATGACGGTGTCCTGGTAACCGACAATGCCGGGGAACAGCCTTTCGCCGCTGCGTAGTTTATTTATTAGATTGCGACGCAGCTCGTCTTTGACCGAGAGGGTTTGATACCTGGCCGCCCTGAGTTCGTTAAGGGTTCTTGGGTAATCCATATTGGTGTGGGAGAGATTCTAACAGGATTACAGGATTAACAGAATTATCAGGATAATCCTGCAAATCCTGTAATCCTGTTAAAGCTTGCCTCGTCAATCACGCCGTCCTCGCGGAGTTTTTCCACGTGGGCGAGCACGGCGCGTTCGGCCATCGCGTGTGCTTTGGGGGAAACGTCAGTGTAGACGCGGGCAACAATCTCTTTGGGGGTCGTGGCGCCGGCGCGTACGGCTGCCAGGATATTTTCTTCACGCTCAAAACGATGTTGAATGTACTCGTCGATCTTTTGATAAGGAGTTGCGATCGCTGGGCCATGTCCGCCAAAGAGAACGGAAAGATTTGGCAATACGCTCATCCATTCAAGCGACTCGAGATAGTCAACCATGTTTCCTTCCGGAGGATCGATCAGCAC
>DASTTS010000424.1:0-5811 GCA_035760085.1 Pyrinomonadaceae bacterium | reverse complement strand
AGATGTAAAAGTTATGCCGCGTAGAGCTAACAGCAACACAGAATCACAAGGAACAATTCGCATCGAGTACTACCGGAGCTTCATTGCTTCGCCAAAGACGCACAAGACGATCGTGCGCAGTCTGGGTTTGCGCAAGTTGCATCAGGTGGTCGAGCGTCCTGATAACGACTCGATGCGCGGTGCCGTCGCAAAGGTTCCGCACTTGTTAAGAATCGTAGAATAGGAAAAACCTATTAGGAGTTCAGGATGGCTATCAGTCTTAATAGTCTAAAGCCGGCGAAGGGTTCGACCCACAAGAAGAAGAGAGTCGGACGTGGGCCAGGCTCAGGTCTGGGCAAGACCGCGGGCCGCGGTGAGAAGGGACAGAAGTCGCGTTCCGGTTATTCGCGCAAGATCGGTTTTGAAGGCGGCCAGATGCCGCTGCACCGGCGCTTGCCCAAACGGGGTTTCACGAATATCTTCAAGAAGCAGTGGCTCGAGATCAGTCTCGCCTCTCTCGATCAACATTTTGATGCGAACGAAGAGATCACGCCGGAGCTGTTGCATACGCGCGGCCTGATCAAGAAAGCTAAGCACGATGTCGTCGTGCTTGGGAATGGCGAGATTTCAAAACCGCTTCGTGTTTCAGCGCACCGGTTTACGAAGAGTGCTCGACAGAAAATCGAGCAGGCTGGCGGTGCCGTAGTCGAGATTGCCGGATAGCCCGGGATCGCCGGCAGGAGAACAGTAATGGAAAAGTTTTTTGCCGCGGTTCGTAATATGTTCAATGTGCCGGATTTGCGCCGGCGCATTTTCTTTACACTCGGTCTGCTCGCCGTCTATCGCTTTGGCGCGCACATCGGCGCTCCCGGTATCAACCGGCCGCGCCTCGAAGAAGTTTGGCGCGACGTCGCGGGAACGCTGCTCGGCGTGCTTGACCTCTTCTCCGGCGGAAACTTTCGCACGATCTCCATCTTCGCCTTAGGCGTCACGCCCTACATTACCGCGTCGATCATTCTCCAGCTCATGACCGTCGTCTCGCCGCAGCTCAAGAAGTTGCAGGAAGAGGGCGAGATGGGCCGGCAGAAGATTAACCAGTGGACTCGCTATCTGACCGTAGTGCTCGCTGCGATCCAGACTTCGTTTGTCGCGCACTGGCTGCAAGTCAACGGCGTCGGCGCACCTGGCTGGGGATTCCGTCTGAGCACGGTTTTGACCCTGACCACCGGCACGATGTTTATCATGTGGCTGGGTGAGCAGATCACCGAGCGCGGCGTCGGCAACGGTATTTCGTTGCTGATCTTCGCCGGTATCGTGATCGGTCTGCCGCGCGGCGTCGAGCAGGTTTGGGGCAAGGCGAAAAGCGGCGACACGATGGAAGTCATCGGCGTCATCGCGATGTTGATCGCTCTCGTTGCCATCATCGCATTCATCGTGTTTGTCGAAGCGGCGCGACGAAAGATTGCCGTCAGTTACGCGAAACGTCACGTCGGGCGCCAGGTCGTCGGCGGCCAGCAAACGACCATGCCGCTGAAGATCAATATGGGCGGCGTGATCCCCGTGATCTTTGCTTCGTCAGTTTTGTCGATGCCGCAGAGTGTATTCGCGGCGTTTCCTCCAGATCCAAACAATCCGAACACGTTGTGGGCGAAGGTCTACGGCTTCTTCCAGATTTTCCATCCGGGCGATCCGTATTACGAGTTGATCTTTCTGTCGCTGATCATCTTCTTCACGTTCTTTTACGTGTCGATCGTCTTCAACGTCGAAGAAGTGGCTGACAACCTGCGCAAGCACGGCGGCTTCATGCCCGGCATCCGTCCGGGCCGCGCGACGGCTGAATATCTCAATACGATATTGACTCGATTGACGACAGTCGGTGCGATCTATCTCGCGCTGGTCGCGTTCGTGCCACAGTTCATGTTGAGCGGTTTCAAGGTCGGTCGCTTGCCGTTCATCGGCTCGGCGGTGGAATCGTTTGTCACTACGACGCCCGGTCTCTCATGGATCCCGACGGGCATGGGCTACAACTTCTATTTCGGCGGCACCTCGTTGCTGATTCTCGTCGGCGTCGCGATGGACACTGTGGCGCAGATCGAAGCGCAGCTGGTGATGCGCAATTACGAAGGCTTCCTTGGTAGTGGCGGTCGCCTGCGCGGGCGGCGTGCCTGATTCCGTATGGCAAAAATAATAGTTTTGATGGGTGCGCCTGGTGCCGGAAAAGGCACGCAGGCGCGCTTGCTTCAAGAACGCTTGCATTTGCCTCAGATCTCCACGGGAGATATTTTTCGTGCGCTGAAACACGCCGACACTCCGCTCGCGCAGGAAGTTCGCGATATCATGGATCGCGGACAACTGGTTCCCGATGATTTGACAATTCAAGTGGTCAAAGAGCGCACGGCGCAGGACGACTGCAAGAACGGCTACATTCTCGACGGTTTTCCGCGCACGCCCGCGCAGGCGCAGAGTCTGGAAAAGCTCGCGGCCGAACAGGGCAACGACATCATCCCGGTGTTGATCGACGTGGCGCTGGAGCTACTCGAGAAGCGTATGACCGGACGGCGCAATTGCCCGGTTTGCAACGAGATTTACAATATCTATTTCAAGCCGCCGCGCAACGACAACGTCTGCGATCTGCATCCTGAAGCACAGCTGGTGCAGCGCGCGGACGACAACCCGGAGACAGTGCGGGCGCGACTCGCGACATACGAAGAGCAAACGCGACCACTGGTTGAGTATTACAAGGCAGCGGGTTTACTTCACGCGGTGGATGGAACGCGCGAGCCCGAAGCGATCTACGAGGATATCGTCCGAGCTCTGCCGCAGATGAGCCCGGTTTTAAAATGATTATCGGCAAGTCAAGAAAAGAGCTGGAGAAGATGCGGGCTGCGGGCAGACTCGTCGGGCAGGTGCTGGCGCACTTGCGATCGATGGTTCAGCCCGGCATCACGACGCTCGAGATCGATCGCGCTGCGGAGAAGATGATTCGTGATGCGGGTGCCTTGCCGACGTTCAAGGGCTATAACGGTTTTCCGTTTTCAATTTGTGCTTCGGTCAATGACCAGATCGTGCACGGGTTCCCGTCGGACTATGTTTTGAAAGACGGGGACATTTTTTCGATCGACTGTGGTGCGACGCTCGAAGGTTACGTAGGCGACACTGCGACGACGGTTCCGGTCGGTGAGGTCGATGAAGATAAGCTCAAGCTGATTCAAGTGACTGAAGAATGCCTGGAGCGCGCGATTCAGCAGTGCCGCCCGGGAAATCATCTCGGGGATATCGGCTGGGCCGTCCAGCAGCACGCCGAGGCGAACGGGTATTCGGTGGTGCGCGATTACGTCGGGCACGGGATCGGGCGACGGATGCACGAAGATCCGCAGATTCCGAACTATGGGCGGCCGGGACTCGGGCAGAAGATCAAGGCCGGATACGTGTTCGCGATCGAGCCGATGGTCAATCAGGGCACGCATTTTACTAAGGTTTTGGCGGATGGGTGGACGGTCGTGACCATGGATGGGAAGCCGAGCGCCCACGCCGAGCACACGATTGCGATTACGGAGAACGGTCCGGAAGTTTTGACTCTCGTCTCATCCGAGACGCCCCTCGAGCACGCAGCGGTTTGACCGCGGATAAATGCGGATGCTATTATTCGCAGTTTGTCGGCAGCGTCGAAATCCCACTCTGAGAGGATATGGCGAAGGAAGAAGCGATAGAAGTCATGGCAAAGGTGCTGGAGACTTTGCCTAACGCTATGTTTCGGGTCGAGTTGGAAGACAGCCAGCATCAGGTGCTTGCGCACATATCAGGGAAAATGCGCAAGCATTTTATTCGCATACTTCCGGGGGACAGGGTTCTAGTGGAGCTTTCGCCGTACGATCTCAATCGGGGCCGCATCACTTATCGCTATAAATAGTTAACGAGGTTTAGTCATGAAAGTCCGTGCGTCAGTGAAAAAGATGTGCGACAAGTGCAAGGTCATCCACCGCAAAGGCGTGGTGCGAGTGATCTGTGTCAATCCTAAACATAAACAGAGACAAGGATAACGAGAAATACAATGGCACGTGTAGCAGGAGTAGATTTACCGCCCAACAAGAGAGCCGAGATTGGCCTGACTTACATTTACGGCATCGGCCGCTCGCGCTCGAATTCGGTGTTGAAGGAAGCCGGCGTCAACCTCGATACGCGCGTGCGCGATCTGAGTGAAGACGAGCTGAGCCGCATCCGTGCCATTCTGGAAACGCAGGGTGAGATTGAAGGCGACCTGCGCAAGCGTGTGCAGATGGACATCAAGCGCTTGATGGACATCGGTTGCTATCGTGGTCTCAGGCATCGCCGTGCGTTGCCGGTGCGGGGCCAGCGAACCCATACAAACGCTCGCACGCGCAAAGGTCCTCGACGTGCCACCATTGCCAAGAAGAAGGCGCCCGGCAAGAAGTAGTTTTTGATCATTCGACTGAAAAGTTATGGCTAAAGCAGGCGGAAAAAAGAAGGTCTTTCGTAAGAAAGAGAAGAAGAACGTTCCCAACGGCATCGTGCATATTGCGGCGTCGTTCAATAACACGATGATCTCGATCACGGATCTTGAAGGGAACTTGATCGCGCAATCGTCAGCCGGCGCGCGTGGCTTCCGTGGCTCGCGTAAAGGAACGCCGTTCGCGGCGCAGCAGGCGGCTTACGAAGCGGCGAAGAAAGCGCACGAAGCGGGCATGCACCAGTGTGAAGTGCGTGTGAAGGGACCAGGCGGTGGACGCGAGTCAGCGATCCGCGCGATCGCGAATGCGGGCATCCGCGTGATGACGATTCGCGACACGACCCCGATTCCGCACAACGGCTGCCGACCGCCGAAGCGACGTAGAGTTTAGGACGCGGATTTACGCTGATTTGTAAATCCGATTTTTAACCAAAGGATGAAGGGTTCGCGCAAGCGCAACCTGTAAACTTTTCCGGTCTGATCATCAGGCCGGAGGCAATAGACCGGAGGCAGATAATTGGCTAGATATAGAGATGCTGTGTGTCGCCTTTGCCGTCGCGAAGGCGCGAAGCTGTTTTTGAAGGGCGATCGTTGTTACAAACCCGCTTGCCCGATTGAAAAACGTGGTACGCAACCCCCCGGGCAGCATGGTAACTCGCTGCGTCGCGGCAAGGCGCTGGTCGGCTACGGCCAGCAGCTCAGAGAGAAGCAGAAGGTCAAACGTATCTACTTCATTCTCGAAGGGCAGTTTCGAAATTACTTCGAACGCGCTGCGCGCATGAAGGGTATCACCGGCGAGAACCTTTTGTTCCTGCTCGAGCGGCGACTGGACAATGCCGTTTACCGCGCGGGCTTCTCAACCTCACGCCGGCAGGCGCGACAGTTGGTGAACCACGGTCACATTACGGTCAACGATCGCAAAGTAGATATTCCCTCTTATCAAGTGAAGCCTGGCGACACCATCAGCGTGCGAGAGGCAAGCAGAAAGAACTCTCATATCGAGGGTGCGTGGCAAACCGCGTCCGGTCGTGGACGCCCGTCGTGGATTTCCGCTGACGGCGGCGACATGGCAGCGCGTGTGTCTGGCTCACCTGTGCGTGACGATATCGATCGCACGATCAACGAGCAGTTGATTGTTGAGCTTTATAGTAAGTAATTAAACCCGACTCGGGCAGTGACGCCGGCCAATGTGGCACCGACCGTCACTGCCTGGTCCGTTGCTTTTTCTTAGGGAACCTGAACGCTATGGCTATGGATCAAAATAATCTTTGGACAGGATTTCAAATGCCGCGACGCCTTGCGGCAGACGCAGAGACCCTCACCGAGCGATATGGCCGCTTTTCGGCGCAACCGTTCGAGCGAGG
>DASTTS010000423.1:0-8626 GCA_035760085.1 Pyrinomonadaceae bacterium | reverse complement strand
TGAGACGCCCGCTGCGGATGAGCCCGGTGAGGATGAGTCTCCCGCAAATCAGCCAAAGCGAGGCAAGAAGAAGAAGTGATCTTGATTAACGTCTTCCACCGAAAACATACCCGACGTTGATTGTGGCGCGAACAGTGGGTTCCCGGCCCACACGAAGTTCGGGTGATACGAATAGTCTGTCGGTCACAAATATCTTCACCCCGCCGCCGGCACTTAGTGTCCAGGTAGTAAATTCGATTTCACGAACGAAGGGTTCACGAGTCACGAAGTCGGCGCCAAAAACTCTGCCTCTGTTGTGAAGCACGCCGGCGCCGCCTATGACGTAAGCAACCGCGCGTTTTGTTGGATCCGTGACATCATAGGCAACGCTGATCTGGCCCAAGTGGTCCTGATCGTCTTTCGAGCGGCGCAGGTATAAGTATTCAGGCTCAATACTAATCCGCTTCGTCACATAAGCGCGCACGGCGCCGCCGACAAGTGTGTGTTTAAGGGTCTCACCAAAGAGGGCGCTACCGAATATGACTTTGGCTTCAACCTTAGGCGACGTTAGTTGCTGGTCCTGTGCGTAAAGAGGGGTAACGCAAGCCACCAGGCATACACTCACTGCCAACACGTATTTCCTCGCGGCCACCAACCACTGGTCCAATTTTGAAAAGATCATGTGTTTGCTCCTGCCGAAAGATAAACGCGCGCTGGCTTGGGCAAACGGCATACCTGCAGAAATTGTTAGTAAAACGCGAGAACGACCGCGAGCTCAGATCGTAAAGGTGCTCCAACAGAAAGAAAAAAACTGTAAGGCTGATTTCAAGGCAGTAATCGTGTCTTGTGAAATACCAAAAGGGCGAGATTAATAAACGTCGTCAGTGGGAATCTCTGCGAGCAGGCCTGACTGTTCCAGTAGATATATACATGCGTCACGGTAGGCACCAGTCTCCGGGGACTGGCGGTCAACGAGGTGATAACGGCCCTCGCGGTAGCCTTCCATTATCCATTGCGCGCCGTCGTGCAGCATCCGGTCGTCCCGGGTGGGCATCGACCAATACAGTGAATGCTCGAGATGCATCATGAAGATATCCCAGTCGTCTTCGGAGAGCGAGCGTGCCCAGTAGAGATCAACCGTACCCGGCACGTATCCGCCACTTCCATTCATTCGCTTCACAACCAGAAAGCGTCGCTCGCCTGCGCGCCACACGTGTATGGCAACAGGGTTATGAAAAGTTCTGAGCCAGAGGAAACGGTAGCTTTCGTCCTCATTTATTAGTGCGGCGAGAGGCAGTTCATTCATTGCTTCCAGGTAGCGTGAGTACCAGTCGCTTCTAAAACGCCGGCTCCAGGCGTTTTCGCCTAACGCAACTGCCGGAAAGAATTCTCTTTGAGCACTCGATTTGCCGACACTTACTGACAAACCCGGAAAACACGAAAGCCTCTGATCAACCTTTGCTACCGCAGTCAGGACGGCGTCCGGCGCACGGTAAAGCCGGTAGAGCACTGCTACAGACACGCCTATTGTGAAGGTCATGAGCACAACAGCGAGTTTGCGGATTTGCGAAGTCATTGACTTTGGCTATTTGACACCCTCACAGAAGAAATGTTCCGCGAAACAAAGTTTAGCATCGTTCCGGCTCGAAAAGTCGTATGATGAGCGCACTGCGCGGCCCAGAACGAAATGAACCTCGCCCCCGGCACGAAGCTTGGTCGCTACGAAATCCGCTCAATGATTGGCGAAGGCGGAATGGGCGAGGTGTACCTCGCAGAAGATACACGCCTGCACCGGAACGTCGCACTGAAGATCCTCCCGAGTGAGCTGTCGGCCAATAAGCAACGGATGTGGAGGTTCGAGCAAGAGGCGCAAGCGGCCGCGGCGCTGAATCATCCCAACATCGCTCACATTTATGAAATCGGCGAACAGGATGGAACACACTTCATCGCCATGGAATTTGTGGAAGGCCAGACGTTGCGCGCCCTCATTAAGCGTCGTGACGTGGACCTCGACAAGTTTCTGCGCTATCTACAGCAGGTTGCCGAAGGTTTAGCGAAGGCACATTCATCGGGCATTGTTCATCGCGACTTGAAGCCTGAAAACATCATGGTCGCTGTGGATGGCTACGCGAAGATCCTGGATTTTGGGTTGGCCAAGCTCATTGAACCCCAGCGTTTGGTCGGTTCCGGAGACCCGTCACGAAGCCAGGACATAACCGCAACCTTGCCACAGTTCTCGATCCCCGGTGCAGTGATGGGAACGGTGGGCTACATGTCGCCCGAACAAGCACAAGGTCGTCTTAATCAGATCGATCACCGGTCAGACATTTTCGCGTTTGGTTGCATTTTGTTTGAGGTGGTTACAGGGCGCCGCGCGTTTGAGGGCAAGGACGTTATCGATGCGCTGCACCAGATTGTGCACGGCCCGACACCCGAACTGGAAGAATCTGAGTCTGGTATTCCGGCGGAGTTACAAAAAATCATCCGTCGCTGTCTCGCCAAAGATCGCGAGCAGCGTTTTCAAAACATTAAAGATGTCGCTCTGGAACTGGAAGAAGTGCAGCAGGATTTGCGCACGTTGGATTCACGCGACTCACTCCGGCGGCAGTCGTGGGCTCGCGCCAGTGCGGCATCGAGATCGCGTACTCTCGAAGCTGGTTTGGCTGCGACTGCGATTTCGAAAGACACACGCCGCGGGTGGCGACCGTCCGCAACCGTATTGCTGGCAACTACCACCGGTTTGGTGTTGATGCTGGGAATAGCAGTGGTCCTGTTATTGAACAAGAGGCAGCCGCTACCGCTCAAAACAGATCCGCCGACGGCATTGAGCATGAAGCTGTTAACAACCAGTGGTCGCGTACAGAACACGGCCGTGTCGCCTGACGGAAAATTCCTCACGTATACGCAAATCGACGGCAGGAATCAAAGTTTGTGGACCAGGCAAATCGCGACCAACAGCAACCTTCAACTCATCGCACCCGAGCCCCGCATCTACTCGCACCTGACCTTCAGCACTGACGGTAGTTACGTCTATTACATAGCGCGAAATGCTGACGAACAGACCGGATTCGTTTACCGGATTCCTGCACTCGGCGGCACTCCGCTGAAAGTGCTAAGAGACGTTTACGACTCGATCTCGTTTTCAAGAGATGGGCGCCGCGTCGCCTTTCATAGATACGACACGAAGAATTCTGCGTCTTCGCTGTTCATCGCGGATGTAGACGGTAGTAACGAACAACTTCTCGCCACGCGCTCAGGTCACGAATGGTTTGCGTCGCGTGGAGCTACATGGTCGCCGGATGCGACGCTCATTGCCTGCGGCGCGGGAGACGATCGCGAGGATCGTCAAATGACGCTAGTGCTGATTGATATCCGCGATAAAACAGTCCGCAACTTTACCAGACAGCGCTGGGATGGAGTCGGAGCCGCCGCGTGGACCAATGACGGTAACGCGATCATATTTTCGGCCGCCGATCGCAGTACCGCTACACCACGTCAGATCTGGCAAGTCTCATATCCGGATGGCGAAGCCCGCCGCATAACGAATGATCTGAACTCGTATACTGACGTCTCACTTACTGCCGATTCCACGACGCTCGTAGCTGCGCAAATGGAATTGACCTCAACCATCTGGATTTCACCGGATTCCAATCTGAATGATGCGAAGCAAATAACAAGCGGTCGAGATGACGGGGCTGCGGGTATTGCATGGACACCGGATGGGCGGATTGTCTATATCTCCAGCGCCAGCGGCAACACCGAAATCTGGACCATGAATCCAGACGGAAGCAATCAGAAACAGCTTACCAACGACAAGCGCACAAAGTCCGGCGTCGGTGTATCACCCGATGGGAAGTACATAGTTTTTGGATCTGATTATGACGGCGTGCATCTCTGGCGGATCAATATCGACGGTAGTAACTCAATCCAACTGACCAATGGAAACTACGATAAGAATCCGCGCATTGCCCCGGATAGCCAATCAGTGATTTACTCCTCCTACACATCCGGCACGCTCGCAGTCTGGAAGACGTCCATTAATGGCGGAACAGCGACGCAGCTCACGACTTTACGTACGAGCGATGCCGATATTTCACGCGACGGCAAATTCATCGCCTGCTTTCATAACGACGAGCAAGGTAAGGCCCATCTGATCGTTTTCGCATTCACAGGTGGCGAACCAATCAAAAAATTCGACGTACCACAGTCAGTCAGTTTTAGCATTGGCCCAAGATGGACGCCTGATAGCCAAGGCATAACTTATGTTGAACGGCGCGGGAACGCGACCAGCACCTGGCTGCAACCGCTCGATGGTAAACCGCCGCGCCAAATTTCTGATTTCAAAGAACCCGGAATTCGCTGGCGTGATTGGTCAGCGGACGGCCGGCAAATGGCGTTAGTACTGAGTGCGCCTCGTAGTGATGCGGTAATGATTTCTAACTTCCGTTGATTGAACGTAATTCAACCTCCCAATTGAAAGGATAACGACATGTCAAGTACACAACCCCAACCACAGACCTTTCCGTATTTGCGATGGCAGTACACGATGGATCCAGCGTATCCGATCAACAGCACGGCAATTTCGGCCGACGGCGGCCGGTGCGTGGCCGCAACGTTTCAAGGAGCGTACGGCACCTCGCCTCCACCCTCGACTGATTACTATTGCGTCAACTGCTGGGATAGTACTGGAAAGTTGTTATGGTCAGATAAGTTCCAGGCTTTCGAAGGCCCGTTTGCCTGCGCGATTTCCGCAGACGGATCGGTAGCTGCGGCCGGCGGATGGATGAAGACCGGACAGGGTTATACGACGGTTTATAACGCGGCCACTGGAGCAAAACTCGTCACCTATACCTTCGATCATCGCGTGAACACACTCGCGCTTTCCGCCAATGGAACCGTGCTGGCCATCGGGGAAAACGACGTGCATCTCGCACAGCAAACGAATGGTGTTTTTCCAACCGCACCAAAAGCGGCAGGGTTGACCGGGGTCGTCATCGAGTCCGTCGCTCTGCCAGGTACCGGCAGTTTTCTCGTTGCTGGTGACGATTCGAGCAATGTATACCTGTTTGAGAACCGCGATGGTGCCCCTTTGAACTACGGCACCTGGGCAGGTAAATCAGAAAACATGGGAGTGGTGCACTCTGTTGGGGTCAATGCTGATGGTTCGTGGTTTGTTGCTATCGGCGATTCTACATCCGTGTATCTGTTTGATCTGTCGTCGATCAAAGGGAAAACATACGCAGCTACATTGAACCTGAAATCCAGCGATAGGCTGCGTTGGGTTACGATTTCGGCTGATGGCAGCTTTATCGCAACCGTCGGAAATGTAGAAAAGGGCGGTTCGGTTTATGCCATCAATAACGATAACGGCGGTCTGTCGTTGCTTTGGAACCAACCCGCGTCTACGACGGACAATCCCAACTGCGTGAGCACGGACGCGGCCGGCAAATACGTCGTAGTAGCCACCGGTTACACACCTATCGAAACTGGTGGCGTATTCTATCTGTTCAACGCGGCGAGTGGCGATCTCCTCTGGCAGTACGCGTCGCCAATGATGGCCTGGCCCTGTTTCATCAGCGCAGACGGATCAGGGATCATGGCCGGCAACGATGCAGGCATTGCTTACTATTTCACCCCTGAAGCACCATCAGAGGCGAAGCACTAATCGTGGCGTGTGAAGAGGAACGAAAAAGGTGGCCGGTTTTACCCGGCCACCTTTTAGTTTGAGACAACAACTCTGCCGATCTCACGCCGCCAGGTCGAAGCGGTCAAGGTTCATCACCTTGTTCCACGCCGCGACGAAGTCATTCACAAACTTCTCCTTCGCATCCGCACATGCATAGACTTCAGCAATCGCCCGCAGCTCGGAATGCGAACCAAAGATTAGATCGACACGCGTGGCGGTCCAGGTCTGTGCGTCCGTCTTCCGGTCGTAGCCCACGTACGAGCCATCGGTGCCGTTGGGCTGCCAGCGTGTGCGCATGTCCAGGAGGTTGACGAAGAAATCATTCGTCAGCGTCCCGGGCTGTTTGGTGAAGACGCCGTGCTTGGACCCGCCGACGTTCGCGTCCAGCACTCGCAGGCCGCCGAGGAGAACCGTCATCTGTGGTGCGGTCAGCCTCAGCAAGTCTGCCCGATCTATCATGGACTCCTCGGGCATCATTAGCTGTTCGCCAGTGTAGTAGTTGCGGAAGGCGTCAGCGGATGGTTCGAGCGGCGCGAACGACTCCACGTCGGTCTGATCCTGAGAGGCGTCCATGCGACCCGGCGTGAAGGGAACCTTCACGTCGTGCCCGCCATCTTTGGCGGCCCTCTCTATCGCGGCGCATCCGCCGAGAACGATCAAGTCTGCGAGCGAAACCCGCTTGTTACCAGATTGAGCGCTGTTGAAATCGTTTTGAATCCCCTCGAGTTTTTCGAGGACCGTTGCCAGTTGAGCCGGGTTGTTTACTTCCCAATTCTTTTGCGGCTCAAGGCGAATTCGCGCGCCGTTCGCACCACCGCGCTTGTCGGAACCCCGGAAGGTCGACGCCGACGCCCACGCCGTCGAAACGAGTTGGGAAACAGACAATCCCGAAGCAAGGATCTTCGCCTTCAGCGTTGCGATATCCTCATCATTGATCAGTTCATGATTAACGGCCGGGATCGGATCCTGCCAGATTAACGTTTCCTTCGGCACGAGCGGACCGAGATAACGTTGGATCGGGCCCATGTCACGATGCGTGAGCTTGAACCACGCACGCGCAAACGCATCTGCAAACTGATCAGGATTCTCTAGAAAACGACGCGAGATCTTTTCGTAAGCTGGATCAGCCTTCATGGAAAGATCCGTGGTCAGCATGGTTGGCAAACGCTTGATTGAAGGATTATGAGGATCTGGAATGTCAGCGTCGGCGTTTTTCGCTCGCCACTGCTGCGCACCGGCCGGGCTCTTCTCCAACTCCCATTCGTGCTTGAAAAGGTTCTCGAAGTAGTTGTTACTCCACTTCGTGGGCGTCTGCGACCAGATAACCTCCGGGCCGCCAGTGATGGTGTCGGCACCGAAGCCCGTGCCATGCTTGCTTCTCCAGCCCAAGCCCTGGTCCTCGATCTGGGCGCCTTCCGGCTCAGGGCCCATAAACGATGGATCGCCGGCGCCGTGTGTCTTGCCGAAGGTGTGTCCGCCGGCGATTAGAGCGACGGTTTCTTCGTCGTTCATTGCCATGCGTGCGAATGTTTCGCGGATATCGTGAGCAGCCGCGACCGGATCGGGTTTGCCGTTCGGTCCTTCCGGATTGACGTAGATGAGACCCATTTGTACTGCGCCGAGCGGTCGCTGAAGCTCTCGTTCACCGCTGTAGCGTTCGTCCCCGAGCCACGTCCCTTCAGGTCCCCAGTAGAGCTCTTGCGGCTCCCATGTGTCCGCGCGGCCGCCACCGAAACCAAACGTCTTGAAGCCCATCGACTCGAGAGCGACATTGCCGACCAGTACAAAAAGATCGGCCCACGAAAGCCTGCGGCCGTATTTCTGTTTGATGGGCCACAAGAGCCGGCGCGCTTTGTCGAGGTTGGCATTGTCGGGCCAGCTATTCAGAGGTGCAAAACGCTGCTGGCCGCCGCCGGCACCGCCACGGCCATCAGAAATACGATAGGTGCCTGCGCTGTGCCAGGCTAAGCGAATAAACAAACCGCCATAATGACCAAAGTCGGCAGGCCACCAATCCTGTGAGTCCGTCATTAACGCGTGCAGATCTTTAATGACGGCATCAAGGTCGAGCTTCTTAAACTCTTCCGCATAACTAAACTCTTCACCCATCGGATCGGACAGCGCAGAGTTTGAGCGAAGGCTGCTTAGATCAAGGGAATTGGGCCACCAGTCACGGTTCCTGCGAGACTTTTTCGACGCTGCACCGGTGAAAGGACATCCGTTTGACTCTTTGTTATTTCCGTTGCTTTCCATCTTTCACTTCCTTCCATCTAATGACGTTGGCGAAACTAAATCGGGTGATTCGATTTCTCGAAAGGTCTATGTTCTGCACTTAGGACAAAGACCGCGCAGCGTGACCTCGATCGATCCGGGTTCAAATTTCGAACGTTTGGCAGCTTGTTTGATTAGTGCGTCCGGGATCGAGAGTTCAAGATCGACGAGCTTTCCGCACTCGTTGCAGATGGCATGATCGTGCCGTTTCAGCGTGCGGTCATATCGGGTGCAGTCCGCGCCGAACCGGACTTCGCCTATCAGTCCTTCGTTCTTCAAGTAGCGGAGCGAATTGTAGACAGTGGCGAAGGCGATGCCTGGCAATAGATGTCGTGCCCGCTCAAAGACCTCGATCGCGGTCAGATGTTCGTCCGATTCGCGGATTACCTTGAGCACAGCGCGGCGCTGTTTCGTAAGTCCTAAGTTGTCGGAATTCATTTTTCTTAGAATAATTCTAAATTGGAAACATGGCAAGTAAAGTCTGGCGGGAGTAGTGACCTTATTTAATTTTTCTGTGTAACCTCTGCCTACTCGGCAGAGGTTGTACTACCCGGACAGGCCGGTACTGTGCCTACTCGGCAGAGGTTGTATTACCCGGACAGGCCTTACCGGCCCTACTCGGCATTGACCGGTGCTGGTGCGTATTTTTGTTTGTAACTGTTCAAGATCGCGCAGAGTTCCTCGGGCGAC
>DASTTS010000422.1:0-3757 GCA_035760085.1 Pyrinomonadaceae bacterium | reverse complement strand
CCGGCATCACGCATTCAAACTCAAGCTGCGCGCACTTCACCAACGACTCAGATTTCAAACGCTCAATCAGCTTTTCACGCAACGGCAACAGGATCGCGGCGTCGCGCGCGGCGTACTCCAGTTGCGCTTCGGTCAACTCGAAGTTCCAGTTGCTCAAGCGCTCTGACTTGTCGACGGCTTCGTTTAAGTAGCGGCTGGCGACGGTTTCGAGACCGTGACGTTCTTCAATGTCGCCCGCGCCGACGAGCTGGCTGGCGAGCAGCGTGTCGAATAGTCCGCCAAGATCGACGCCGAGATTGTGTTTTATGAATTTCGCGTCGAATTTTGCGTTGTGCGCGATCTTGATCGGGCGTGGCGCTTCGAGCAGGCGACGCAAAGGCGCGAGTGCGTCGCTTTTCGTCGAGTCGCCGTTAGCGAAGTGATCGAAGTCGATGATGTAGACGCGATCCGTGGTCGCGAGCTGGATCAGTCGTAAGCGAGAGGTGTACGGATCGAGCTCGGTGGTTTCGGTGTCGAGACCGACCACCGGTTGCGTTGCGAGGTTTTCGATTGCTTTCCGAAGCTCATCGGAGGTTTTAATTAGCTGGTAATTCATCAAGAAATATAAGTCCTATAGGACCGATAGGACCTTATATCGCCATCAGTCGCTTCAACATGAAAATCTGCCCTTTGTGCTGGGCTTCATGATCGATCAAACGGTGCAGGATCCAGCGCAGGTTGTATTCCGTCGTCTCACCATTGCGCTCAAACGTGATGATGCGCTCGAGATCCTTGTCGTTGTATGAGAAGAGCACGTCGCGCGTTTGGTTGCGAATCAGCTCAATCTCTTTGAGGCAAAACTCGGTCGTGTAACCATTGTGCGCGACGCCGTCAACATCGTCGAGCACGTCCCAGTACGGAGCCTGCTTGTCTTCTTCAGTGAGCTTGTGTCCACTGACGACCATCTGCATCCAGAACCACTCGGCTTCGCCGATGTGCAGCACGAGGCCGCCGATCGAGTGTGCGCCGAGAAACGCGGGCTTGCCAATCAAATCGTCGGGAATTGTCTTCACCGCCGCGACGACCTGGCCGCGCACTTCCTCCATTCCGCTGAGGTAGTAACCGATTCCCGTTGCCAGCCCCGGATGCGGCGTCAACACTCGGCGTCTCATTCGATAGTCCTTTCTGGATGCGGCCTGACCAAAATCAGCAGGAGCAGCGCGGCCGTCGCGCCCATAACCGCGCTGACCAGAAATGCAACGGCCGGCCCCTTCCAGTCCCAAATCATACCCATCAGCAGCGACGCAGGAAACACCGTCACACCAAAAGCCAGATTGTACAGGCCGTAAGCGGTTCCGCGTTGCTCGGGACGCACGAGATCTGCCACGAGCGCCTTCTCGGCGCCTTCTGCAAGACCGAAGTAAATGCCGTAAACAAGGAACAGGACCCAGAGTGAAGCCTGGTGCGTGGCAAAACCAAACCCCGCGTAAACCGCTGCGTACAAAATCCAGCCCGACACTATCAAACGCTTGCGCCCGAGTCGATCCGAGAGATCGCCGCCAAACAACGAGCTCAAAACCTTCATCCCGTGATGCGCTGCCCACAACAACGGCACGAGCGCGACTGACACACCAGAATCCATCGCCCGCAGTATGAGAAAACTGTCAGACGAGTTGGAAAGCGTGAAGAGCGCCAGCACGAAAAGGAAGCGCTTGAAGTTACTATCGAAGCCGCGCAACGAGAGCTTCGCGATTTCAGGTCCGCGCTGTTCACGCACCGGCGACTCACGCATGAAAAAGATCGCAACCAGCACTGCGAGTAATGCCGGTATCGAGGCGGCCAGGAATATTTTTGAAAACTCGCTCCTCGTCGGAGACTTCGCATTCGCGACAAAGATGATGACAAGCAGGTAGGCAATGATTGGACCAATCACAGCGCCCGCATGGTCCATCGCGCGATGAAAACCAAACGCAAGTCCTCGCTGCTCGACTCGAACCGTGTCAGCGATCATCGCGTCACGTGGCGCCGTTCTGATTCCTTTGCCAATGCGATCGGTGAGCCGGATCGCCAGCACCTGCGACGCCGTTTGTGCGAATGCGAGCAACGGTCGCGCGAGTGAGGCGACGGCATAACCCGCCACCACGAGCGACTTTCGCTTCGCTAAACGATCGCTGAGATAACCGGCGAAGAGTTTCAATAGACTCGCGATCGACTCGGCGAGTCCTTCAATCATGCCGATCATCCATGCCGAAGCGCCGAGACTGCCGGCGAGAAAGATCGGCAGCAGCGGGTAGATGATCTCACTCGATGAGTCGTTGAGCAGGCTCACGAGGCCGATCGCAAACACGTTACGCGGCAGGCCGCGATAACGCCGCCACAAACTGGAAGGCGCTTTTTCATCCACGGATTTCACAGATTATTCTTCTGTGTAATCTGTGGACGGGAGTAGCTGGCCCTGACGATAGTCTTGATGTTGCCGCGGACGTGGAAGTCGCCTTCAATCTCGACGCGCAGCGGATCGCACGCGGCGACAAAGTCTTCGAGAATTATGTTGACGACGTGCTCGTGGAAGATCTTCACGTTGCGAAACGAGTTGATATAAAGCTTCAAACTCTTCAACTCGATGCAGCGCTCGTTGGGAACGTACTCGAGGCGGATAGTCGCGAAATCCGGAAAGTCAGAAAAGGGGCAGATCGCCGTGAACTCGGTCATTTCAAAATTGATCTTGATCTCTTTACCGGGAAACTCGTACGCGAACGTGTCGAGCGGAAACAGATTCATCTCCGCTCGTGGAGTCGATTGTATATCAAGACATTGCTGGTTCGGTGGATTCATCTTTTAGTATGCAGGCGCGCGCGGGCTACTGCCGCCCCTGTCGAAAAACTTGATCAATACCAGTCCCGCGAGGAAGCCGCCGATGTGCGCCGCGTACGCAACGCCGCCTTGTTGCGATCCGCCGCCAAACATCCCCAGCCCGCTAATCAACTGAAACGCGAACCAGATCCCGATCGCCACATACGCCGGCACGTCAGTCAAGAATCGGAAGAGGATCACGGTCACGCGTCGTTTCGGATGCAGCAGCATGTAACCACCGAGCACACCCGAGATCGCACCCGAAGCACCAAGACTCGGAACCAACAACGCGCTTTCACTCGAGGCGAAAACACCAGTCGTGAACACGTGGGCCAACGAAGCAATCAAACCGCACAACAAGTAGAACACGAGATATTTCGCGTGGCCTAAGCGATCTTCGATGTTGTCGCCAAAGATCCAGAGGAAGAGCATGTTGCCGGCGAGGTGCATGAAGCCGCCGTGCATGAACATCGAAGTGAAAAGCGTGAAATAAACAGAACCGGGCGTTGGACCAAGACCGGGTATCTCGATGCGCTGGCCTGCGTAAATTACTTCCCGCGCCGGAGTGACGATATCGCGACCCTGAAGAATCTCCGCAGGAACGGTCGAGAATGAATACGTGAAGCCGTCATTGCCGCCGAGCCCTTGCAGGAAAACGAAGACAAAAATATTCAACCCGAGGAGCGCATAGTTGATGAGCGGAGTTGTTTGCCTGTCGGTGTTGTCGTCGTACAGCGGAAAAACCATGGTCCATCACCTCGAGTTGGAATGAGGCAAATTCTAATGCAAGCCGTATGCGCAGATTGTGACGTGGCTGTTACTATTTTTTTAGCCGCGGATTCACGCGGATAAACGCAGATCTGCGTTAATCTGCGAAAATCCGCGGCTAAATAGCTAATCCATCCCTCGATCCCCAACCGGCACG
>DASTTS010000421.1:0-2793 GCA_035760085.1 Pyrinomonadaceae bacterium | reverse complement strand
ATCATCGATCCGAGAATGCTTCCCTCACCACCACTCAAACTCCCGCCACCAATCACCACCGCCGCGATGATGTCCAACTCCGATCCGGCGGCGACTGTCGGATCGCCTTGTCGCAAGCGCGACATCTGCATCACGCCTGCGAGTCCAAACAACAACCCCGCGATTCCATAGATCCAAATCTTCAATTGATCTGTGGCAATACCACACGCACGTGCCGCAGCTTCATTGGAGCCGAGCGCAAACACGCGTCGCCCAAACACCGTGTTCCGCAGAACAATCGCAGCGCAAACAGCGAGAATGATTGCGATCCACACGCCTGGCGCGACGAGCAGCCACGCCGGATTCGGGAACGTCAAGAGCAGCTCGTTCAACCAGGTGCCGGGCATGTTGACTGTCTGTTGATTTGCCAGCCACTTCGCGACGCCGCGCGCAACGCCGAGCATTCCGAGCGTGGCGATGAACGGGACCACTTTCAAACGCGTGATCACAACGCCATTGACCACGCCAACAAAACCGCCTACGAGTATTCCGGTTAACAGAGCAACAGACGGTGGAAAGCCCGCGTTGATGCCGAGCGCAGTGACCACACCCGTCAGAGCTATCGTCGAGCCGACGGCGAGATCGATACCGCCACTGATGATGATCATCGTCATACCGATCGCACCGATGGCGACGATGACTGTTTGGGAAAGAACGATGCGCAGGTTGTTGGGTGAGAGAAGCCTGCCGGGCGTGTCGACGAGGAGCGCGAAGATGCCGATTACCAGCAGCAGCCCAATCAATGGGCCGAAACCGCGGATTACACGGATAATAAATCCGGATTTATTTATCCGTGTCATCTGGGGTTTATTTCAGGTATTGGTCCAACGGCGGATGTAGTAACGCGTTCACTTCCGGCGTTTGCAGGTTCTCTTTCGTCACGAGCATTACGCCCGTATCGACCTTCTTCTCCACCGGTTTGCCGAGCAGGCTATCAACCATCGTGCGCACGCCGAGGTAACCCATGTTGAACGGGTTCTGCACCACGATCCCGTGCAACTGGTTCGCGTTGATCGCGTCGATAAAAGTCTGGCTCGAATCAAAGCCAACAAACGAAATCTTTCCAGCCTTGCCGATGTCCTGAAGCGCCAGCAACATCCCCGCCGTCGACGATTCATTCGGCGTAAAGATCCCCTGCACGTCATCACCAAAACGATTCAACAGATTCTCCGACGCACGCTTCGCCGTATCGCGCGTCGCGCCCGAGTATTGATCGGTCGACACGAGCTCGATTCCGGGAAACTTTGCTTTGATTTGTGAGATAAAACCTTCCTCGCGTTCGGTCGTGCTCGCGGAGCCTTCCGCGTAACGCAGCACGAACACCTTGCCTTTACCGTTCAGCAGTTGGCCCATGCGATCGGCGGCGAGCGTTCCACCCTTGCGGTTGTCAGTAGCAACAAAACTTACAAACTCGTTTGATTCCAAACCAGAATCGATAATCACCGTCGGCACGCCCGCACGTTTCGCATCTTCGACCGGGCGAACGAGCGCGTGGTTATCGAGTGGCGCGAGCACGATCCCGCTCACACCCTGCGCGGCGAAGCCCTCCATAACCTGTATTTGCTGTTCGCGATCGTCTTCGCGCAACGGACCTTGCCAGATCACTTCGACTTCGGTGCCTTGCGCGTTGAACTCGCTGGCGGCTTTGTTGCTGCCGGCGTGAATGCTCTTCCAGAACTCGTGCGTCGCGCCTTTTGGAATGACGGCGATGGTGAGTTTCTTCTTTCCGTTGTTACCTGGGGTGCAAGCAATCAGTAAAGTCAAAACCAGCAACAGCAGAAGTAATTTGCGCATCATGTTCACCTGTTAAGAGTTTTCTGCACTAACTACCGGATTTCCGAGTCCGCCCATGCCCTCGATCAGCACTTCCATCTGATCGCCCGGCTTCAAAAACACCGGCGGATTCCGCGCAAAGCCGACGCCCGGCGGCGTACCCGTTGCAATCACGTCTCCGGGCTCGAGCGTGATCGACTCCGACAAAAACTCGATCAGCGCGGGCACACCAAAGATGAGTTGATCCGTATTTGAATCCTGCATCGTCTCACCATTCAGCATGAGCTTGATCGAGAGCTTGTGCGGATCGGGGATCGCATCGGTGGTAACGATCGTTTGACCCATTGGCGCAAACGTGTCGCACGATTTTCCACGTTGCCACTGCCCGTCTGCAAACTGAAAATCACGTGCGGTCACATCGTTGAAAGCCGTGTAGCCTAACACGTAATCGTACGCGCGATCCGCTTTGACGTGTTTCGCGCGGCGACCGATGACGACCGCGAGCTCCGC
This sequence comes from Pyrinomonadaceae bacterium, assembly GCA_035760085.1. Lineage (GTDB taxonomy): Bacteria > Acidobacteriota > Blastocatellia > Pyrinomonadales > Pyrinomonadaceae > PSRF01. The sequence goes on along the minus strand of DASTTS010000421.1, from coordinate 471 downwards.
TTCGTAATCTACTTGTTGACTCGTCAACGGCAGGATCACGGGCTCACCGGGCGCGATCACCGCCGTCGAAAACTTCGAAAACACGACCGGCTTTTCGGGAATTGCCATTTTGCTCTCAGCCGCGTGATCACGGTAGTTGAGTCCGATACAGATGATTTTTCCGGGGCGAGGCACGGGCGCGAACCAGTAAGCGTCGCTGCTCGGAACCAGCCAGCCCTTGTCGCGTGCTTCGGCGAACGCCGCTTTGTCTTTGATCAGTATGTCGTGTGTCGCCCGTGCCGTCTGAAACCATGGACCAGCCAGGTCGAACCACGCGAGCGGATTCGACGGGTGCTCCGCTTCCGGAAACAGCTTCTCGCAATCGAGGCGATAGCCGCTGTCGTGACCGCCCGTTTCCAGGATCATGCCGGGACGTGGCACGCTCCATTCGGTTTCCTGTGTGGCGAAAGAAATGATGTGCATCTACTTTGA
>DASTTS010000420.1:0-20749 GCA_035760085.1 Pyrinomonadaceae bacterium | reverse complement strand
TCTGTTCGCCAATCACGCTGGGGTGGCCACGGAGGGCCACCCCTACAATTGAAACATGAAAATTTATAGCTTGATTGCGCTCTTGATAGCGCTGGGGGTCGCTTGCAGCCAACCGCCGTCGGGACGTGGGGCAGGTGAAGTTGAAAGTTCCGCACAGTCGGGTGTGCGGTTCAAGATCGAGAAGGTCGTGGGCGGACTCGAAGTTCCGTGGTCGATCGTTTGGGCGCCTGACGGTCGCATGATTTTTACCGAGCGACCGGGACGTGTCAGGGTGGTTGAAAAGGGCGCGTTGAATCCGAAACCGCTGCTCGTCGTGCCGGATGTCGAGAAGTCAGGTGAGAGCGGTTTGATGGGTGTGGCGCTGCATCCGCAGTTCAGCAGTAATCATTTCGTTTACCTGTCGTATGCATATTCAACCGGTGGCGTGCGTGTGCGCGTGGTCCGTTACCGCGAAGCTCCGGAAGGACTTGTCGATCGCAAAGTGATTATTGAGGACCTGCCTGCGGCGCAGTTTCACGCCGGCTGCCGGATTCGTTTTGGTCCAGATGGAAAACTCTACGTCACGACTGGCGACGCCACACGCCGTGAGCTCGCCCAAAAACTCGACTCACTCGCCGGAAAGACACTGCGTTTGAACGATGACGGCAGTGTTCCGCAAGACAATCCGTTCGTGGGCCAACAGGGCGCACGACCTGAGATCTGGTCGCTCGGTCATCGCAACGCGCAAGGCATGGACTGGCAGCCTGGATCCAACCTGATGTTTCAGACTGAACACGGACCGAGCGGATTTGATGGTCCGGGCGGCGGCGACGAAGTCAACATCGTCGAGAAGGGAAAGAACTACGGTTGGCCCATCATCCATCACACGCAGACGCGGGAGGGTCTGGAGTCGCCGCTGCTGGAGTACACGCCTGCGTGTGCGCCTGCGAGTGGAATGTTTTATCGCGGATCGGTGTTTCCGAAGTTCAAAGGCAACTTCTTCTTCGGTTGTTTGCGCGGCGCGAGGTTGATTCGCGTTGCGCTTGATGGAAGAAAGGTCGTGGAGCAGGAAGATGTGGTGAAGGACTACGGCCGCATTCGCGATGTTGCCGAAGGACCGGATGGATATCTTTACTTTTCAACCTCGAATCGTGATGGACGGGGGAAGCCCGCGGAAGACGATGATCGAATAATGAGGTTGGTGCCTGTGCAATAAAAGATAGTCTTTTACAGGATTACAAGATTTTCAGAATTAGCAGGATTAATAGGCGCTCAGCCAGATTTAGACCTTCTGCGCGAGGATCGCGGTCTTACTCCAACCGATCGCCTCACGTCGCCGGAACCGGTACTGGTGCACGATCCTGAAGTGGCGCTCAGTTTGATCCTTCACTTCACGTGGCGGGTGGCTCTTAAACCGGAAAAGTATCTCGAGGAAAACTCCAATCAGGCTCGGATGAACAGGTAAGTGCAACAAGTGCCCGCCCGGCACGATCACGCGCGCGAGCTCGTTCAGCCCTTCCTCGAGCGGAACATACTCCAGCGCTCCTGCCGTCACGACCAGATCCAACGACTCATCCGCAAACGGCAAACACAACAGATTTCCCTGCGTGAACGTCACATCGCGCTTGCGTCCGGAGCTGTAATAGAGCGACTTCCTTGCCGCTGCAACCGACGTCGCAGACAGGTCAAGCGCCGTTATCGAGACTGGAAAACGTATCGAACGTAGCACGGCGAGAGTGAGCAATCCGGTTCCACAACCGGCGTCGAGAATCTTTGCCCCGCGCGAGACTGGCAGCGGATGGGTGGCAAAGTATTGATCAAGAGAACGACCGTAACCATTGACCTTGAAGGTCAAATCATAAAGGCGCGCGATGCGATCATAGTAGCCACCGGCCGGCGCCTCAGTTTTGGTTGCAGTTAGGGCAAACTCCATGCTATCTCAAGCCTCACTTGATATTTACGACGACAGTTGTCTGTATTTCATCCCTAGGAAGTGGTGCGCAATTGTAGCGTTGTCATCGATTTTACTCAACTAAAAACCCCCTTGCTACTGTACCTCCAGCAAAAACCCAGCAAAAGGCGGGCCATATCCAGGATGCAAGAATATCCCACCGGAGCGTTCCTGTTTCGAGGAGGCCATGTCATGTATCGATTCGAATTCCTACTCAGCATTACGATTATCCTGGCTACTGCGGTTCTCGGAATCGGCACGCAGAACCAGTCCGATCGGGTCATTAGACCCTACCCAAGCTTCGATCTCGAAGTGGTCGTAAACGGACGGCCATTGACCGAATATTATGCGCGCGGCCGCACGTATATAGAAGCGCTCCAGGGTGCTGAATACGAGCTGCGGGTGCGAAATAATTCAGCGGATCGCGTCGCTGTAGCGCTTTCCGTCGACGGGCTCAACACGATCGACGCGCGTCACACGTCCGCATGGAATGCCAGCAAGTGGGTGATCGAGCCGTACCAGACGATAACGATCAGCGGCTGGCAGATGAGCTCCGAACGGGCACGGCGTTTTTACTTTACTAACGAACGGGATTCGTACGGCGCGAAGCTCGGTCAGACTGCGAACCTCGGCGTGATCTCAGCGGTGTTCTTCCGCGAGCGTAGTCGACCAGTGCCGATCACTCCGCCGTATCCGGTTACGCGCGACAAGTCGGAGTCGTCAGGGGAGTCAGCACGGTCGCAGAAAGCGCCGCCGCGGGCGGATGATGATTACGCGGCGACGGGGATCGGGAGAAATGTGCGGCATGATGTACGTTGGGTTGATATGGATCTCGAGTCGCGATCGGCCGGGGAAGTGACGATCCGGTATGAGTACTACTCAGCGTTGCTGAAACTCGGTGTGGTTCCGCGTGAGCGTTATACGTTGCAGCGTCGTGAAGACTCGCGCGGGTTCAGTCCCGAGCCGTGAAGACGTTTTCTCACGCAGCGACGCAGCGGCGCAACGATGATCCGCTGCGCCGTTGCGGCGCTGCGTGAGAAATCAATCTTTAGCGCCTCACCAGATCAACAGTGTAAAGTCGACGATACACCCGATAATTTGACATGACCTTTTGCACGTAGCCTTTTGTCTCCTCGAAACCGACCTCGGCCGTGAACACGCCGGGGTCGTTGCGCTTCGAGCGCTCCAGCCAGCGCGCGACGTTGTCTTCACCACCGTTGTACGAAGCGGCAACCGGCTCGAGCATCTTCGGGAACATCTTGCTCAAGTGTTCGAGATACTCGGCGCCGAGCGTGATCGATGTGTCCGGTTGGTAGAGTTGGTTCTCGCGCAACGAATTCAGTCCCGCACCTGGTCCATACTTCTGCGCGGCGTCCATTGTTAGCTGCAACAACCCACGCGCGCCCGCAGGCGACTTCGCGAGTGGCTTGAACACACTCTCCTGACGAATCAACGCAAGAATAAAACGAGGATCGAGCTTGCGCGCTTTGGCGGCGCTGAGTATTGCTTGTCGATAAGGCGCGGGATAAGTATCCGCGACCGAATTGATCGCGGTATTAACACGTTCTTCTCGCTTAGCCACAATCTCTGCACGCGATGGTCCAGCCAGGGTATCTAAACGTTGGGTCGCAAGCCAGCCGTAATACGACTCGATACTGTCGGGCACCGCGAGGTAAGCCGTAACCGCTTCTTCTTTACGTCCAGCATGGTCGAGACTGAATGCTTTGAGATAAGCGACTTCAGAAGGCGAGGTCAGCACTGCCTTCGGAAACGATCGTTTCAACAACTGCTCAGCCATGTTCACCGCGTCGTTCCACTGATCTTCCGCAACGTAGAGACGCAGCGCTGCGAACATCGCATTCGTCTCGACTGCCGTTCCGGCGAATTTTTGCCGCGTGCGTGTTACCCACTGAAGCGCTTCGGCTGGCCGGTTCGCTTCGCGAAGAGTATCGATCACGTTCAAGTGCGCGGTGTCGATGCGCTCGCCGCCCGGAAAACGGTCCACGTATTCAGCGTAGCGCGCCGCAGCCTCGGAAAACTTACCCATGCGGAGGAGGGAAGCGGCGCTGAAGTTCAAAGCCTCGCGGCCTTCCTTCGTACCGTTGTACTGCTGGGCCAATTGATTGAAGACGACGTAACCGTCCTGGTAGATCTTGCCGAGAAAATAGGAACGACCGATGCCCAGCAACGCTTCGGGCACGCGCGGGTCCTGCGGGTAGTTGTCGATCAGCGTTTGCCAGTGAGCGCGTGCTTCAGCGAAGGCGCGAACGCTCAGGTAAATCGCGGCGCGGCGCATGTGCTCGGTCGGCGTGAGCTTGCGGAGATTTCCCTGCGCGTCGCGATCGGCGGCATCGCTACGCCGCACTGTTGCGAGAGTGGTTTCGCTGGCTGCCTGTTGTGCCGCTGTGGGAAACGCGAAAAAAATACAAAGAAAAACGGGGACGAAATTTCTTAACACCCTCAATTACTCCCGGGTCTCGTTTGTTACCTCTTCGACGATCTCGAAGGTTGTTTTGATTTCTACTGACGGTCGCAGCGTTGCCGCAACGCTACAATACTTTGTGTCGGAGAGTTCGATTGCGTGTGCAACGGCCTGCGGGGAGATCGATTTGCCGGTGATAATGTGATGGACATTCATCGACGTGTAACGTCGTGGATGATCATCGCGGCGCGTTCCGGAAACCTCAACCACGTAACTCGTCACGTGCTGGCGTTTCTTCGCGAGAATGCCGGCCACGTCGGTCGCGGTGCACGCGCCAAGGGCGACGAGCAGCAGCTCCACTGGCGACGGTGCTGACGATCGCTTGCTGTCGGTGTCGAGTGGCAGTGCATGACCCGATGGTGTGATGCCGAGAAACAAATCATCACTCACGAACCGCACAGTTGCTTTCACATCAGGTACAGTCATCGCGCAGAGAATAACATACGGTGTTCGACGCGATACCATGTTATGATTCGCACGCTGGCCCTCATATTCACGAAGTAGTTCAAAGGTAAAGTTACATATCGTCGCCCAGAAGATGCCTTTTGATGAGAGGCGCTGGAGGAGGACTATGGCAGATATCCTGGTCGTCGATGATGACGACGTGATCCGCGAAACGCTCTGCGAGCTGTTATCGACGGAACACGCCTGTCAAACCGCCGAAACCGCAGAGGAAGCGCTGGCGAGGTTGGAAGCGCAGGGGTTTGATGTGGTGCTAACTGATATCTCTATGCCTGGTTTGAATGGAAGGGAGTTGCTGGATAAGGTGGTCGAGCTGTATCCGGGCACGCCGGTGATAATCATCTCCGGGCATAGCGATCAGGGACACGCTGAGAGCCTGCTAAGTCACGGAGCGTTTGATTATTTGGTGAAGCCGTTTCGGCTTGAAGCGGTGGAAGCGAGTGTGAGGCGTGCTGTTGAAGCCGGGCGCGCAGGTTTTTAATTAAGGTTTTTTCACCAAAGATCACGCTGCCGCTGTCGCAACGGATCTTTGGCGCACAGTGTTGATGTCACGTACGAGCTCGGCAATGCGATCAGCCGTAAACGGCTTCGCCACGACCCAATTGACACCCGCCTCTCTTTGCTCATGCGATCCGACAGCTTCGCCCCAGCCAGTAATCACAGCGATCGGTATGCTCGCATTGAGCTGCCGGATCTCACGTGCGAGCTCCCAGCCGCTCATCCCCGGCATGCCGACGTCAGTGAACACACCATCAAATTCCGTTTCACGAAACGCTGCCAACGCCTCGCTGCCCCCCGCGGCGAGATAAACGTCGCAGTGCTCACCTTCGAGAATCTCACCAAGTAACTCTCTGACGAAGTCTTCATCATCAACGACGAGCATTCGCGTCCGCGGTCGATCCATCGAGTGGACCGACAGTGCATCAAGTGACACAGAGGGCACAACAGTCTCAACACTTTCGACCTGCTCGACTTGACTGGCGCTCTTCTCTTCCATTCGCGCGACGGGCAGCGTAATCCGAAACTCCGTCCCTTTCCCATACTGGGATTCGACTTCGATGTTGCCGCCGTGCCGTCTAATAATTCCGAAACTCACAGCCAGCCCGAGCCCGAGCCCGGCTTTGCCCTTCGTCGTAAAGAACGGATCGAAGATCTTTGATCGAACCTCCGGATACATGCCAACACCGGTATCGATCACCGTGATGATCACCGAGTCGCCGGCAGTGCGCGTAGTCAGCGAGAGGGTTCCACCTTCCGGCATCGCGTCGATGGCATTGAAGACCATGTTGACGAGTACTTCGCGCAACTCCGAGTCGTCGCCCATCACCATCGCGTTCGATCCAATATGTAGATTGACAGTGATGTGAATGTTTGACGCTTCCGCACAGTTTTTCCAACGCGGGCGCGTGATCTCGCTCGCGTCCATCAGAATCTGATCGATCGAGACGAGCTCGAAGTTGTGATCACGACGCTGGCGCGCGAAGTCCTGAATGCGTTTGACTGTCTTGGCGCCGTCTTCAGCAGTCTTGATGATGATCTCGAGACCGCGCCTGATCTTTTCCGGATCGTCGAGGCGTTGTAATAGCTGCGCGCGTCCGAGAATGCCCGCGAGCGTGTTGTTGAAGTCGTGCGCGACACCCGACGCGAGCTCGCCGAGCGCAGACAGCTTTTCCATCTGGGAAAACTGCTCGCGAATCCGTTCCTGTTCCGCGATGTAGTGTGACAACTCGGTCACGTGCTTTTCAGCTTGCGCCGCCTGCGCCGCCGAGGTCTCGACGTTCTTCAGGTAAGTGCGATACGTGAGAAAGATGATGGCGATAATCGGGAGTGTGATTACAAACGCATAAACACCGATGAAGTAAACCAGACCGGCGATAACGCCGGCCGCACACGCGCCCGCGAAATAAGTTATCGAAGTCCAGAGATAATGTTTGCGCCACGTTGGCCAGATCGGTTGATTCGACTTCAGCGCGCCGCCGATTGCGACGATGCCTGAGTTGGCGGCGTAGTGAGTTAACGCCATCGTGCAGATCGCGGCTACGAACGTTGCCGTAAGCGGGTTCGAGCGCAAGTCAACGACGTTGCCGAAGATCAACCGCATCACGCCGCTCGTTATCATGATCGAAATCGCGGCTGAGCCAAAGTTGAAGCCGACAATCACCAGACGGCGGCTGAAGCGCAATGACGACAGGCACGCCTCGAGCGCGCCGATAACCACGGCCGCCGCACCACCGTATAGCAGCAGGACAAGAAAGACGAACGTATCAGAAACTGAAATCTGCGAGCCGAAACGCGGAATCGGAATAGTGACACGCGAGGTCAGGAGGAAAGCCATCGCGACCAGCACAGCGAAATGTGAGTCGAACTGGCGAAAGTCGATCTGGAACCCCGAGTAGATGAACGCAAGGCTTCCGCTTACAACTACTACCCAGAGGAATGGCCGGAAGAGTTTATTTTCCATGACGCCGGGGGTGACATTAATGTGAATGTCATTTCAAGTGATGAGGTGGGACAACGTCGCCTTTATCAGGATAGATCGGGGGTTGTCGGGGTTAGTTCTGCACTGGCTCCTTCCGAGGCAGGAAGATGGTTTCGTAAGTCGCTCTGAAGTGAAAACCACATTTGCGATAGAAACCCTGGGCCCACTCGTTCGATTCGTTTACCAGGAGGCAGATTGATTTGGTATTTTCCAGCAGCCGTCGCATCAGCTCTGACATGAAGCGCGTGCCCAGATTTTTATTGCGACGATCTTCACGCAGCCAGATGCCTTCGAGATAGTTGACTTCGGGAGTCTTCGAAATGACGTCTGCTTTAAATACCAGGCGGCCGTCTTCAACTACTACCCATGTTCTTCCTTGTTCGATACGTCGCAAGCAGCGCTCGCTAAACCCGTGTGGATCAACATCCAACGGATTGACTCCGCTCTCAGCGTAAGCAAGCTCGGCCTGAACCGGCATTACGAGCTCCAACTCATCCACGGTCGCCGGCCTGAGTCCGTCCGCTCCTTCACGAGGTTCAACCGGCCAGCTCAATTCAAACAACCACTCGCGGCACGCTAGACGTTGATGGCGACCAGTTTCGGAGTAATGACTCCAGAAGTCAGCGACGCGATCCTTCTCGCCCATGATCATGTGCGTGTTTGAACAATCGCGCGCGATTTGCGCGAGGGCTGCGAGGGCTCGATCCGAAACAGTTTCCATCAGCGTCGCATGGCCCACGAGGGCTACGCCTTCAAGCTGTCCGTTCAAGTCGCGACAGCCGTAGAACGTGCCGCGATTGAAAGGACTGACGATGCCGTTGTCGTTGATTAAACCCATCATCGCGATCGTGTGAATCGGACGCTGTGCCAGGAACTTCAGAACTTCTGCGGCGTCGCTGTTTGCGAGTCGTTCAACGGAAACTGATGCCAAATTCGGCAGTTCGCGTTCGTTAACTTTCGGTGCTGTGCTCGTCTGCAACATGGTCTATGTTTTGTAGGGGATCGAATCCATGACCGGGGCGGCCGCGGAGGGCCACCCCTACAAATAACTCAACCTAGTAACCCAAATAGTCCGATTCGTCGTCGGGCACAATCGCCATAGAAGTGGTGCTATCGCCATTCGTCAGCGCGTTGAACGCCTGGAGAATCGCGTCACCGATAAGAACGCCATCGCCGATCAGCACGCCGTCGCCAATCAGGACGCCGTCACCGATCAACACGCCGTCGCCGATCAGCACACCGTTAACAGCCAGCAGGTTAATGGAGCAGAACTGCTGACCCGCGCCAAGTGTGCTGCCGTTACTCACGACAATGCTGTCGCCTATAAGAACGCCTTTTGTAAACATGGCTGCATCGCCGATCAGTATGCCGTCACTAATCAAAACGCCATCGCTGATAAGCACGCCATCGCTGATGAGTACGCCTTCACTAATCAAAACACCATCGCCGACCAGCACGCCGTCACTAATCAAAACGCCTTTCGCATAAACCTTTTGATATTCATTAATGAGCGCGGAGCCGGTTGCATACGTCTGGCCCACGATTACGCCCTGCGACCACGTGAAGGTGTAGACACCGCCGGGGACCGTGATGCTCGTTTGCGGAGCCGGTGCTGGACCCGTCAGGAGTGAAGCACCGAGCGTCGTCGAGCTGTTGATAGTAGTGCGAACAAGCTTCGCGAGACGCACAGCGCCATCAACGTTTAGCTCGCCCGAACCCTGCTCGAGCATGTTGTAGTTGGGAAGCTGTTGAGCCGTGTACATCAACAGCACTTTGATCAAATTTGGGGTGAGAGTCGGATTGGCTTCGAGCATCAGAGCCGCTGCGCCTGCAACCAACGGAGAAGCCATTGAAGTACCGCTGAGCATCATCTGCCGGCGCGTTTGACTGTTGCTGACGCCGACATCGAGCGCCGGGTTCTGCGCGAGCAGGAAATTGTTTGGTGACTCTGCAAAAATCGTTTTGTTACCGGGCGCTGCGATTTCCGGTTTGATGAGGTTGTCGAAATGCTGGACACCGTTGACGTCGGTCCACGAGCCGCGCGTCGGACCACGCGAGCTGTAGGTCGCAATCGTGTCGTCGCCGCGCTGGTCGGTTCCGCGCGTATCGACTGCGCCAACCGTCATCACGGATGGTTCGATGGCGGGTGAGTGAATCTGACCGTAAATCTTCTGACCGGCGCTGTTCTTTCCATTGTTACCGGCCGCGGCAACAACAACGATGCCACGATCGACAAGCGCGCGTGCGGCAACGCACAGCGGATCAAACTTGTAAGAGTTTACTGCCGGCATACCGATGCTCAGGTTAACTACGCGAACGTTGTAAGCGGCTGCGTTCGAGAGCAGCCAGTTGAACGCCGCGAGAACGTTTGATACCGAGCCGGTACCTTTGGAATCCAGCACACGCAGGTTAAGTACCTTGGCTCGCGGAGCGATGCCGATGTACTCGCCGCGGGCCACGATTCCGCTGCCGGCGGCTGCCGCTGCTACGTGGGTTCCGTGACCGTACGGGTCGTCCGTGCGGCCTTCACCAGTGAAATCCTGATTAACTACGATTCGTGATTGACCGGTTTGGGCGTCGGTGAAAGAAGTGTGTTGGGCGTAAATGCCGGAGTCAACGATTGCGATTCCGATACCGCTGCCATCGAGGGCGCCGTCAGCGCTCATGGAGCGCACGTTATCAGTGCCGGTAGTGTGGGCGATGTGGCCACCCATGCTTATAACTTCGCTGTCCAGTGATATGAAAGCAACTTCAGGAAAATTTGAGAGTGCATCGACGACGTTTGCAGGTAATTCGAGGGCAAAAGAGTTGAGGTTGTTGAAATGTCTTCGGATCTTGACGCCATTTGCTGACAACAATGAATTGAGTTGACCGCTCGGCTTGTCGTTGAGTTGGAGGATTACTTTGACAAGGCTACCGCTGTTTTTGCGGCCGAGCATATCGCTCAGGTCTGAGGCGACCTTGTTTGGCGTTTGGTCTTTGCTTCCGCGGGAATCCTTGCCTTTCGCATGGACGGCGAAGATGTTGCCGACCGCCAGGCTTGGTCCCAGTGTGAGGCTTGCCAGCAAGGCCAGCACCAGGAAGCGTTTTTTTCTAGGGGTCGATGTCACTGTCGTCGGTTCTCCGTACTGAGTTTTGCCAGCTCTGGACGAACAACTGGCGCATCCGCCTCTGCGAGGATCGTGCCAAATTCACGAAAGTGACGTACGTCTTTGTCTAACAACAAGTTAGGTGCGTTGACCGGAAGATCGGCCATGGCCGGGACAATGACCGATCTGCTCAGGTTGACTGGTCCATCAATTCACTTTGATAGAATCGGGCGATGCTGCAAGCGATTCCTGAGGAGATTGAGGTCCATCGCGATCGCATGTGGCGACGCGATCCCGAGAACCGTGTCGAGGACGTTTACGAGGCTGAGCGCTTCATCGAAGACGTCGGTTTTTGCGAGGCTTTAACTGACTCGCGACGGCCTGGACCGTCGCTTTACGTCGCTGTTTGTGGTCGTCGCGACGCGCACATGCCGCGCAACGTGCAGAAGGACCCGGAAAGCCGTTTGGCGTGGACCATCAAGGACGACGTGATGCGCCGGGGCAAATGTTTCTATGGAAAGGTGGTTCGCGGTCGCGCCACGTTTATCGCGCCGCGTTTGCTTCCGTTTTTCAACGCGCTGTGGGGAATGCCTCGCAAACTGGAGAAAAAGATGCTTTCGGCGGAGGCGCAGGCGATACTCAAGATCATGCGACGCGAGTGGGAGATGGCGTCGCGTGACTTGCGTGAGGAGAGCGGGATCGGCGAGCGAGCCCGGTTTGATAAGGCGATGACCGAGCTTCAGCGGTCGTTGAAGATAATCCCGACGGAAGTGTTGTACGAGCCGACTTTTACTTACATCTGGTCAATTCCGGAGGCGCGTTTTGCAGAGCAACTGAATGAGAGTGTGGAAAGGGAAGCGGCGCTGAAAGAGATCGCGCGGGCATATCTGGTCGGAGCCGGGATGACGTTACGTGGCGAACTGGCGCGTGTCACCGGCCTGAGATCGCCGGAAGCGGGGTTAGGAAACTGGGGACTGGTTGACGAGGGATTCGCGGATCGCCTCGCGCCCGGCGTTTATCGTTTAAGTAACCACGGATTAGACCGATCAAAGCCGCGGATTTAATCCGTTCAATCCGTGGTTAAGGGTTTGCTTTCGACAGACGCTTCGCGGAGTGCTTGTTGCTCCAACTGCGCAATCTCTAACACCAGTGGCAACTGATCCTGCGCACTGCCAAGTCGCTGCATCATCAGGTCCGTTTCGCCTTCGGTGAGTCTGCGCCGAGCCGTCGCCTCGATCGTCTCGAGCCTCGTCTTCGCTTTCGCGAGGTGCTCTGTCGCCTGATTACGCAGGTGTTGCAGTCGATCGTGATCCGCCCCTAACTCTTTCTGTAACGACGCAGATTCCGGCGTGTGCAGCGTTCGCGCCCGGTTAATCTGTCTTTCTACCCGCAACATTTCCCGTTTTGACCTTGAAATAACCCGCGAAGCCATCAGTCGATTGGCCAGTGTTTCGAGGTAAGCATCCGCCAAAAGCGGGTTACTTTGCTCGATCTCGGCGAGCGACGCGCGCTCGGCCGACGTCAATTCCGAACGGAACCATACAACCTCATTCGCCGTGATTCCATCCGATGCTAATCGGTCTCTTAATTTTGAGAGCCAGCGCTTTCGATAAAGGAACAAAAGCGCAGCAATTACCACCCCCAGCGCAAAACCCAGGGTCAGTGAGAGACCGGCCAACAAGAGATAAACGGCAGCCGAGTCTGTGGCTGTCGCCGTAAGAAATAGGACAAGGAATACCAGCGGTGCCGGAAGCGAAGTCGCTGCCATGGCAATCCAGGGCGCAACTTTCAGCAATCGTGCCGTCGTGGCATCTTTGCCGGAAAGTTTCCCTTTCGGGCTCGTCACAAGCGCTTCCTTCATAACATCAGTATAATGTCCGCCTGTACTATAGAGGAAATTCAATGAAGACGCTCCGACGACTCGTATTGCAACTTTCCATCGCCGTTGGTTTTGCCCTGTTTAGCTCTTCAGCGTTTGGCCAGCCGCAGAGCATCGCCGGAAATGGGACCGCACGTGGCTCCGGCAAACCTGTCACCGTGCCGGTTACGATCCGGGTTAAAGAGGAGACTGAGTTACAGAACATCGACTTATCCATTCACGAGGACGGCGAGCCGCAGACCATCATCTCCGTCAGAGGTATCGGCACGAGTGCACCGATCACGTTAGCGGTGTTGATTCAGGAGGATCTGGTTCCGTCTGTCGGAAACGAAATCAAGGATCTGGCTGAGTTTATTAGGAATCTGCCCAGAGGTTCGCGCGTAATGGTTGGTTACCTGCGGACCGGTAGTTTGCAAGTCAAACAGCGATTTACCACCGATCTCGAGAAGGCTGCGAGTACGTTGCGGCCACCGACGGGCTCCGCCAATAACAGCCCATACAACCCGTACGTTGAAGTCATCGAAGCTCTCAAGCGATTTGAATCGCAGCCACAGGGCCGCCGTGCGATCTTGCTTGTTTCTGATGGTTTGGATATTTCGCGAGGCGTTGACTCATCGTTTCCGACGCAGAGTGTGGATTTGCAGCGAGCAGTGAATGAATCGCAGCGCCGCGGCGTCGCGATCTATGGTTTCTATGCGCCGACTATAGTGGCGGCAACGAACCCGGCACTGGTGAGTAATGCGCAGAGTTCTCTATTGCGATTGTCTGATGAAACAGGCGGAATTGCTTTCTTTCAGGGCACGGGCGCGCCTGTGAGTTTTGCGCCTTTCATCCGCGAGCTCGACATCTCGCTCCAGAAACAAGCCGCGCTGACGTTTCTCTCCACCCACCTGAAAAAGGGATTCCACCGGATCGAAGTGAAATCATCGACACCGGGTGTGCGCGTAGCGTATCCGTCAGGGTACGTAAGGTAGGTTATTGAACGGTGGCGGCCAGAAGCGATCCGCGTCGATCGCTTGCTGTGGCCCAGCCATCTGCGAGCTGCCCGATCATCCCGTGAAAGTGGATCTCACTGCCGCTTAGGACCACAAGCACATCGCCTGCGTGATAACGCGGATCCTCGAGCCGGAAACGAATCACTGTCGCCTGCCCGTTCTCCTGTTCAACTGTCTCAAACTGAAAAGTGTCGGCATCGGCGACGTAAGTTTGTGAATTGTTAGCTACTCTTTGCTCGTCCGGCATTGATTGATCCTTCTCTTTAATGTCAGACCGCATTAAATAACGCCGCGCCTCCGCTTAGCAAGTTGACCGGTCAAAATCAGTTTGACCTGCCAGCGTGACCTCACAAGGTAATAACCTCTTAAAAACACGCCAAAAATCAAATTCAAACTTCCGGCACAGGCCATGCACTTCGGTTCGACTGTCAGTTTACGTCTTTCAAACTCGAACTGAGGGATTTAAAGGGAGCAGGAATGAAAAATCTGAAGTCAACGTTAGCTGCCTCACTGCTGATCGCCGGCGGCCTGGTTTTTTCACTTTGCCTGAGCGGCCTCGTGACGAGCAGCGTTAGCGCTGAATCGACCACATCGCCGCGCCCGAGCGCAAGCTCGCGACGCAAAGATGAAAAGATCTCAGAAACACTCCGCGGGCGCACTGCCGGCAGCGAGAACGTTCAAGTCATCATTCAGCTCAACTCATCACCGTCCGGACGCTTAAACGCACTCCTGCAACGTAACGGCGTTCACATCAAAGACGACTTCAAACAGCTCAATTCGTTCGCAGTCGATCTACCGCTGAGCGTGATAAGCGAACTGGCAGACTTCAGCGAAGTCTACTTTATTTCCGAAGACAGAGACGTTCACCTGACCGGTCACGTTGAGAAAACGACCGGCGCGGCGTTCATGCGCACACAGTCCGGCAACAGTGGACTGAAAGGCAAAGACGTAAACATCGCGGTGCTGGATTCCGGTATCGACAAGGACCATCACCAGATCGGAAGCAGAATCGAAGCGCAATTTGATTTCACCGGTGAAGGCAGAGTTGATGATCCCTACGGCCACGGCACTCACGTCGCGTCGCTGGCGGCGGGCTTGGATCACGTGGCGCACGGTGCCTATATCGGTGTAGCTCCCGAAGCGAAGGTAATCAATCTGCGCGTGCTGAACTCGCGCGGTCTCGGTGCGGTATCGAATGTTTTGAAAGGGCTGAACTGGATCCTCGCGCCAACAGATCCGACAAAGCCTCTCGGCGAGAAGAACTATCAGAAGTACAAGATCCGCGTTGTGAATTTAAGTCTCGGCGCGCCGGCAGTGGATTCATACAAAGACGATCCGTTGTGCCTGGCTGCGCGGCGTCTGGTTAACACCGGACTCGTTGTCGTAGCCGCGGCGGGTAACGACGGAACAGACGCCACCGGACGCAAAATCTACGGACGCATTCACGCTCCCGGTAACGATCCTTCGGTGATCACCGTCGGCGCCGCGAACTCTTTCGGCACCGATGTGCGTTCGGACGACGGCATCACGAGTTATAGCTCGCGTGGTCCGACTCGCAGCTATCGTACTGTTAACGGCGTCAGGTATTACGATCACATCATCAAACCGGATCTCGTCGCGCCGGGTAACAAACTCATCGCGGCTGAAGGCCGGTACAATCGGCTCGTTACGGATTATCCGCAACTCGAATGCACTCCTTCGAGTGGCACCAATCACAAGATGATGAGAATGAGCGGTACGTCAATGGCGACGCCGCTCGTTTCCGGCGCGGCCTCGCTGTTGTTGCAGGCGAATCCAAAGCTCACGCCAAACCTCGTCAAGATGATTCTGATGTACACGGCCCAGCCGCTCAACGGATACAACATGCTCGAGCAAGGCGCAGGGCAACTCAACGTTGAAGGCGCCGTTCGCCTCGCGAAGCTCGTCCGCACGGACCTGTCAAACTCAACCTTGACGGGTGCGAACCTGCTGATCACGACCGTACCGCCGGCACCTTATACGACTCTTGATGGTTACACCTTCACGTGGGCGCAGGGCATTCTCTTGAACCACGGCTATGCCACGGGAATCAACCTGATCACGAAGTATCACCGCATTTACGATCTCGGTGTGGCGATCGGGGATGGAGTTGCGATTGGTGATGGCGTCGCGATCGGTGATGGCGTAGCGATTGGCGACGGAGTAGCAATCGGCGACAACATCCTGACCAGTACCGGCGTAGCGATCGGTGACGGCTACATCTTTATGCTCAGTTCAAGTTTCTCTACTGGCGTGGCGATCGGCGACGGCGTTGCGATTGGTGATGGAATTCTGTTCTCAGATGGCGTCGCGATCGGAGATGGAGTCGCCATTGGAGATAGTGGTCCAATCTGGGGACTGTTAGTTCTCACGAACGGTGACGCGGGTAACGACATGGATGCCGTGCAGGAAGACGGCTCGGTGCAGTAGTGCGTGAATGACACGAGCGGGGGCAAGCACCCTGTTCGCTGTCGAAGCGCCACATACAAAAGAACAAGTCAGGAAGAGGGGCTCGCCCCGCTGATGGATGGATAAAGAGAGGGCAAATCATGGCCAGCGTTGCATGTAAATTCGACAGCAGTTGTATCCCGCAGCAAGCGGAAGGTGCTTCAACATGGCAGTCTGGTTCGCTTGAGTTCGCGCCGGCAGCAGAGGGAACGGACGAAGAGATTCTCGCAGCTCTCGCCGAACCGACGTTGACGAATGTCGTGATGGCCGGGTTTATTCGCGACAACGGTCTAATTAGCGCGCAGAATCGTGGTTGCTTTTACACGTGTCGCAATGCGCGTAATCAACTCGAAGGAGTGGCACTCATCGGTCACTCCATTTTATTTGAGGCATTTAGTGAAAGCGCGATTGAAGGTTTTGCAGCGCTGGCGCGTCGTGAGCATTCTCCTCATTTGCTGATGGGCGAGCGCAATGCCGCGCTGCTGTTCTCGCGCCATTACGCAGATCTCGGACGTTCGCCGCGACACATTTGCCCAGTGATCTTCATGCGGCGCACCGAACAGTTTCAGCACCAGGACATTCCTGAACTTCGTCTTGCCAGACCTGAAGATCTGGAACACGTCGTTCGCGCTCAGGCCGCAATGGTCCTCGAAATCAGCGGCGTCGATCCATTGCGAAAGGATCCGGTTGGTTTTCGCCAGCGTTACCTGCGCCGCATCGACAAGAATCGTGTGTGGGTGTTGATGAACAAGCGGCAACTGATCTTCAAGTTGGATGTAATCACCGAAACACCTGACGCTACTTACATCGAGGGCGTGTATGTGAGCCCTGAAGAACGAGGTAAAGGCCTGGGACGAACGTGTTTGGCGGAAGTCGGCCGGAAGTTGCTTGCGCACGCGAAGGCGATTCATCTGTTCGTCGAGAATGAAAACACACGGACCACGGCGTTCTATTCAAAACTCGGCTTCGACATCGCCGGGCAATACGATCTCGTCTATTTCTAAAGCCCAAAAACACACTCATTCATAAACACAATGGGCAAACAGCGGTTCATCAACCGATACATGTGGCTGGTAGTCGTCGCTGGTTCAGCGATGTTCCTCTATTCACTGTGTACATTGCCTTACGCGAAACTCGACTTTCGTTTTTGCCTGCTGTTTCTACTCACAGCCGCCATCAGCTCACGCATCGCGATCAAAGTTCCGCGCGTGAATACGACGATCACGGTTGCGGACAGCTTCGTCTTCCTGACACTTCTTCTTTATGGACCACAGGCCGCGGTGATAGTCGCGACAGCCGATGGACTGAGCGCCGGACGGCATCTCAGTAAGCGTTGGATCACTGTTCTATTCAATGCTGCGGCAGCAGGTTCTGCGGCCTTCATCACCGGCGCGATTGCAACTGTACTCTTCGGGGCGGATTTTCACGTTGATATACAATCTCTATCGACGTCTCTGGTACTTTTGAGTACGGTCGCCGTTATCCAGTATGCAGCCCACACCTGGATCGTATCGATCTGTCATGCCTGTAAGTCTGATCACCCGCTCTGGCAGACGTGGACCAAACATTATCTCTGGTCGTCATTGACTTATTTCATTGGCGCTTTTGTTGCCGGCAGTATCATCAAGCTCGAAAGCACGATCAGCTTTTATGCGGTTTTGGCCCCGCTTCCGATCATCTCGATCATCTACTTCACGTACGAAAAATATCTCGAGGACATCCGCGCCACGGCGGCCCAGGCTGAACGCGCTGAGCGTGAGCGCGCCGAGGCGGAACACGCGCGCGCGGAAGCTGAGCGGCTGCGAGCTGAGCAAGCCGAGCGACACGTTGAAGAGCTCAATCGCTACGTCAACAAACTGGAGAACGCGGGCAGGGAACTGGAAGAGAGCCGGGAACACTTTCGCCATGCGGCTTTTCACGATGCGCTAACCGGGTTACCGAATCGATCTTTGTTTACGGATCATTTACGTGTGGCTCTGCGACGGGCTCACCAAAATGAGAAGTATTTGTTTGGCGTGCTCTTTCTGGATCTCGACCGTTTCAAAAACATTAATGACAGCCTGGGCCATCCGTGCGGTGACGAAGTGTTGAAAATCGTCGCGCGGCGGCTTGAAATGTGTATCAGACAAACGGATATGGTTGCGCGTTTCGGTGGTGATGAGTTTGCGATCCTGCTCGACGCGATTCACGACGCGTCAGACGCCGTGCGCGTCGCGGAAAAAGTGCAACAGATTATCTCCGCGCCTTTTAAGCTCGCCAGTCATGAAACGATCACGACCGCCAGCATCGGCGTCGCGCTCAGCGTATCGGGTTATACAGAGGCGGAAGACATTATTCGTGATGCCGACACTGCTATGTATCGTGCGAAGGAACGTGGCAAAGCGCGCTACGAAATGTTTGATACCGCAATGCACACACGCGCTGTCACACTCTTGCGGCTCGAGAGTGATTTGCGGCGTGCACTCGAGAAGGATGAGTTGTGCGTTTATTACCAGCCGATTGTTTCGCTCGCGAGTGGTGACCTGCACGGCTTTGAAGCTCTCGTACGTTGGCAACACCCGGAACGAGGGATCGTTTCGCCATGCGACTTCATCCCACTGGCAGAAGAAACTGGATTGATCTTGCCGATCGGTCTTCGTGTGTTGCGTGATGCGTGTCTCCAATTGCGAAAATGGCAGCAATACTCATTGTCAAACCGCGACATGATCATGAGCGTGAATCTTTCCGGTAAGCAGCTCGAGCAGCCTGATCTCATTGAACGAATTGAAGAAGTGTTGGATGAGTCTCAGATCAATCCGTGGCACTTGAAGCTGGAGATTACCGAGACGGTAGTGATGGAGAATCCGGAATTAGCTGCGATCACGCTGGCAGGACTTCGCAGTCTGGGAGTTCGTTTGAGTATCGACGATTTCGGTACCGGATACTCGTCGTTGAGTTATCTTAATCGTTTCCCGGTCGACACCTTGAAGATCGATCGCTCTTTTGTCACCAGCATGAATGCCGCTGATGAAAATCTTCAGATAGTGAAAACGATCATTACTCTTGCCGGCAATCTCGGTATGCAGGTTGTCGCTGAAGGTGTCGAGACTGAGGAGCAGTTGCATCAACTCAAATCGTTGAAGTGCCAGTATGGGCAGGGGTACTTGTTCTCGACGCCGCTCGACGTTGTCGACGCCGATCTCTTCATCCTCAACGGCGCACGTACCGGCTCACTCGCCGTAACCGACCTCGCAGCCGTAAACTTCGCGATGTAATCAATGCCTACCCCGGCAGTCACTCTATGTGGTTGTGGTCGTGTGTGGGGCGGCATGTGGGGCTCGAACCCACGACCTCCAGATCCACAATCTGGCGCTCTAACCTACTGAGCTAATGCCGCCACAAAACTGGTGTGTTAATGCCCCCGGCAGGACTCGAACCTGCGGCCCTCTGCTTAGCTTCCAGCATCAGGCTTTCCCTGACCGCCCGTCAAAGCTGGGGTTGCTGGCTGGACTATATCTTGGACGTCTCAGTCCCGACCCGTATAGTCTCTGAGGATCCCTCGTTGCATTTCGCGTCGCAGGTTTCCTGCGGATTACCCAATCCTCACGGCTTGTTACTTGGACCACGAGATCGAAGTACCGGAGGCTCTCAGGGCGTCCCCGCATACAGGGTCGTCCACTCAATGGGTTCCGACCGCATTCCCCATTAAGGCTCCAACAAGGCAGATGCTCTATCCGCTGAGCTACAGGGGCACATTTTAAAGCTCTGGCATGTTAGCACGTCAAAGACCTGTGTCAACCGCACTGATAGTGACTCAACTTGAATTTTCTCTGCGTAATCTCTGCGTTCTCTGCGCCTCTGCGGTTTACCGGTTTTTGCGGTTTTTTTACCGCAGAGGCGCCGAGAACGCAGAGATTACGCAGAGTTGAATTGACCAAACAAAAAAGAGATCGCCCTTGGGGGCGACCTCTTTTGAAAAATAAACAGAGATACTGCTTACGCGGCGCGTGTGTGTTCTTTAGTTTCCGCAAACACGCGACGGCCATTCAGCGCATCGTCAATGATCTCGCGCACTGCCGAAGTCTCTGGGTTGACGTCCATTCGGTCGCACGCTTTCAAATGTCTGACGATACCTTCTGTAGCTATCTCGAGCGCCAGGCCATTGAGCTTCGAAAAACGACGTGCCTGGATGTGGTCGATTCTCAGAAGCCGCTCATTTAGCGGCAGGTGTGTATCAAAAGTCACGATTGCCCTCACTCCTCCATATAAGATCTTTTCGTCTCAAATATATGAACATAGATGCTCAGCCGACCACCTTGGATGCAGCCTTCGCCACACGACAAGGCTTAAGATCTGGGGATAAAACCCCAAATACAAACATTGCATATAGACATTGCCGCAGGGGTGTTCAGCGAAACGTTGGATTATATCGAAGGAGCGAAAATCCGTCCAGAAAATTTTTGCTCAACAAATCAAAACAATCTTGGCGGGATGTTAGGGTGGGGAAGTGATGAAAAACCTAACGAATCAGCGTGAACAAGTTAACCTGTACAGACAAAGGCACCGCCCAACTGCTTGAGGTAGTAGGGGCGGTGCCGATGCTGAAAAATGAATAGTGCCTGACGTTTTACTTTTTTGGAAGCACGGTATCTTTCATTCCCTTGCCAACCCTGAACTTGAGCGTGGTCTTAGCTGGAATCTGGATCGTTTCGCCGGTCGCTGGATTTCGGCCCTCACGGGCTTTTCGCTCGGATTTTACGAGCTTTCCGAATCCTGGGAGAACAAATTCACCATTTGATTTCACTTCGCGTGCGGCTAGGTTATACAGCTCCTCGAAGAACTCCTTGACTTGGGCTCGCTTCATTCCTGTGGATTCAGAGAAGTGGTTGATTACTTCCGATTGGGTCATGCGCTTCTTGCCTGCAGCGGCTTTGGTCGCCATAGTCTGGTGTAACACCTCCAAAACGAACAATAATTAAAAGCTATCG
>DASTTS010000419.1:0-10928 GCA_035760085.1 Pyrinomonadaceae bacterium | reverse complement strand
GGTGAGTTCATCAGGCCTGTGTGGGCCACCGGAATCGTCGGCGCGAGGGCGAGGTTTTCACCCGCCGTCAGGAAACGTACGTCCGCGTCACGCATTCGATCAAAAGGCGTTAGTCCTTCCGGTGTGTCATGCGCGAAGTAGCCACGCGCAAACATGTCTGCCGAATGCTTTCGCGCGACTTCCGTCAGCTCCGGATCGGGTGCGAGTGGACTCAGCCCCGCAGCCTGTCGCTCCTGATTCACCAGATCCAACATCTGCTTCTCCAGATCGGGACGAGGCCTGCTGCTCTCGACCTTGAACGGAAGCGTGACTCTCTCATCCGAATCCGGACGAATCGTCAGCATGTTGAGCGTGCGCGCGATTGCCTCACCGAAAACTGGTCGCAGCGCACTCTCGAGACGTTCCGCATAAACCGCCAGTCGATTCACGAGCGCACTGTCGCGCGTGCGCTCACTCACACCTTCACTCAGCGGCACGGCGAGCAATAGCGCCGAGAGGATCGCGACGATGATCAATCCGTTCACGAAACCGGGAATGACACCGAACACCTGGTTCGAACGGCGCTCATTGATGTCTTCCGGTAAACGTCGCAGTAACGCGTAACCAATCATCTGCACCAGCACACCGACAAACAGCGCGACGAGCACAAAAGCGATCGGCTGATCCCAGACTTCGGGCCAAACATCAATGCGCGGTCCGAGCCATTGCGCGACGGGCTGGTGGAAACGGAGTCCGGCAATCAAACTCAGGATCCAGCCGGCGAGATCGAGCACGCCATGCACGAACCCGCGGCGGTAACCGTTGAGCACGCTCAACACGATCACGATGATGAGTAGGATATCGATCGGGTTAATGTTCACGTCATGAACTCACTACCAGGAGAATACGCAGATCTATTTACGAAGATCTGCGTAATCTGTGGTGATGCATTTTTCTGCACAATGAATCCGAACTTCCGTAGTTCAAAAATTCGCACGAGCAATGAGTTTTTGGAGACGTTCACTGAATGCAACTCGTTAACTGGCATATAATTACTGCGCTTTTCCTCGGTAACGATCAATCACGCAGCTTGGAACAATAACTGCGTCTCAGCGAACTGCCTTTGTCTCCCCCCCAAAAGCTACGCACAATCCGCAATCTGTTGATCTGTTTTATCAACGGATAAAGCACAAGCAAGAGAATAAGTGAATCAGGGAGATTTGCTATGAGTAAACTCAGAATTGGAAGTTTTTCTGTAGCTTCGTTTCTGGTTTTAATGCTCTGCGCTGTCAGTAGTTTTGCACAGGCAGGCGGTACAACCGTTCGCGGCACAGTGTCAGACCCGAATGGTAATCTCGTGAAGGGCGCTACCGTCACGCTCACAGACCCTTCAAAGAATTTTTCTCGCACCCAACAGACCAACGACGATGGTCAGTACGTCTTCACTGCTGTGCCGCCCGGCACTTACAGACTCGAAGTGACTGCGCAGGGATTCAAGACCGCTTCCGCTTCAGGTGTTGAAGCCCTCGTTGATACGCCGACAGTCAGAGACGTGCCACTCGAAATCGGTGCTGTTTCTGAAACAGTAGACGTCACTTCCGCCGCTGAGGCCGCTATCAACACGAGCGACGCCACTATCGGCAATTCGTTCGAGCGCAAGCGCATTACCGAGCTGCCGCTGAACGCGAACAACGTCGTCGGTTTGCTGTCGCTGCAACCCGGTGTCAGCCGCAGTGGCTACGTAAACGGCGGACGCGCGGACCAGTCCAACATCACCCTTGACGGTGTTGACGTCAACGAGCAGCAGGACGGTCTCGACGTCGTCACTGACGAAGCATTTGCGAGCGTGCTGAGAGTAACGCGCGACTCGTTGCAGGAATTTCGCGTGACCACTACGAATCCGAACGCCGAACAAGGTCGTTCGTCGGGCGCGCAGGTTTCACTCGTGACGCGCTCCGGATCGAATCAGTGGCACGGCTCGCTGTTTGAAATTCACCGTAACACCGTGACGACGGCCAACGACTTCTTCAACAACGCTGCGGGTGTCGAACGTCCGCAGTTGCTCCGAAACATTTTCGGTGGCTCGGTTGGCGGCCCGCTCAAGAAAGACAAGGCATTCTTCTTCTTTACGTACGAAGGATTTCGCGAAGCGACCGCCACATCAGTCGTGCGCGAAGTGCCGCTGCCAACGTTGGGCCAGGGCATCGTGCGCTACCGCACTGAAAGTGGTTTCAGCGATCCAGGCTGTCCGGCAGGAACTCCGTCAGGTGTCGACTGTCTGACGCCCGCTGAGATTCAGGCCGCCTACCAGGCATTCAATAATGATTCCGGTCCTGGCATTAACCCGCAAGGACTCGCTGTTTTGGCGGCTGCGGCGCAAAGATATCCAGCCAACGACAACACGGTTGGTGACGGTCTCAACACCAGCGGCTTTCGCTTCAATGCGCGCACGCCGACTGAGCTGAACACTTACATCGCACGTTTCGACTTCAACCTGACGAATAGCCAGCAGTTGTTCCTGCGTGGCAACTATCAGAACGATGTCGTCACGCGTGCAGTGTATGGCAGTTCTGATTGCAGTGTGGGCGACAACATTCAGTGCTTCCCGGATACGCCACCACTGACCACCTGGAACCATCCCAAAGGCATGGCCGTCGGTCATGTCTGGACCATTAATTCTTCGCTGGTCAATCGTTTCAACTATGGTTTGACTCGCGCAGCCTTCACGCAGGCCGGGGACTCACTCGATAACCGCGTTAACTTCCGGTTTATCTTTTCACCAACTGGTTTCCGCCGCTCCCTGGAACGGACTACACCAGTTCATAACTTTGTGGACGATGTTTCGTGGGTACGCGGAAATCACACGTGGGGAGTCGGCGGCAACGTTCGCTTAATCACCAACAACCGCCTCGCGACGAACGCGTCATTCGATGAAGCGATTATTAACCCTTCGTTCTACAACGCCTCGGGTGCAGTTCTCCTCGATCCGTTCTCCGACTTCGAGAGCGGCTCCAACCTGCGCGACGCGCTCGCATCCGTGATCGGTCGTTATTCGCAGTACAGCGCGAATCTCGTGTACGACGCGAACGGGGAGCTCCAGGCAGTCGGCACGCCGACGGATCGCGCATTCGCGACTCAGGAATACGAGGCTTACGTCCAGGATTCCTGGCGCGTGCGCCCGAACTTTACGTTCAATTACGGCGTACGCTGGTCCACGTCAACACCGGTCTACGAGAAGAACGGACTTCAGGTCGTTCCGAACGTGAGCCTGACTGACTATTTCAACCAGCGGCGCGCCAGTGCAGATCAAGGCGTGCCCTTCACCGATCCAATCACTTTCGTCCTGGGCGGCAAGGCTAATAATGCGTCCGGATATTACAAGCAGGATTGGAACAACTTCGCACCGGCCGTCTCCTTCGCCTGGTCACCAAACCTCGGCAAGTTTTTGGGGAAAGACGGAAAGGCTGTTATTCGTAGCGGCTTCCGCGTGACTTACGATCGCATTGGCAGCCAGCTCGCCGTCAATTTCGATCTCAACAACCTGGCCGGTTTCACTTCCGCACGTAACATCAACGCCAACACGTTTGACGTGCGCGATGGGACATTGGGACCGTTGTTCACCGGCTTTAACCCGAACGTTCGTAACCTTGACTTCCCGGGTTCGACCGGTCCGATTCCACAACAATTGCAGTTTCCGCTGACAGTCCCATCGGACGAAGATCAACGTATCGAAGTCTCGCTGGACCAGGGAATCACAACGCCGTACAACTACAGCTTTAACTTCTCGTACGGTCGTGAAATCGGTAAAGGCTTGTCGTTCGAAGCGAGCTACGTCGGTCGCTGGGCCCGCAACCTGCTGGCTTCCCGCGACATCATGCAGCTCAACAACATTAAGGATCCGCAGTCGGGATTGAGCTACTACGACGCGATCAACGCGCTCGTGCAATACGCGTATGCAGGCCGCGAAATCGGGTCGATTCCCGACATTCCGTTCTTCAACAACCTGTTTCCCTTCATGCCTGATTGGTGGGGAGACACTTCGCTCACACCGACGCAGGCTGCCTACGCGTTCGTCGCGCCGGAATCTGTCGGCGGCGGCGAAGTCCGCGACTACACGTTCCTACAGTTGCTCTGGGACGACAGTCCAAACTGCAGTACGTGCCCGTTCGGCGGCGGACCGGCGAAGTTCAACAACATGTTCTATCAGCCACAGTTTGGCGCGCTCTCGGCGTTCTCGACTGTCGCTCATTCAAACTACAATGCGTTCCAACTCAGCGTGCGTCAGCGCCTACGCGACGACGTGACGTTTGATTTCAACTACACCTACGGCCACTCGCTCGATAACGCTTCGGGTCTCCAAAGCGCGGGCAGCTACGGTTCGGCGTTCATCGTCAACGCGCTCTCCCCGGATGATAACTACGCCACTTCGGATTTTGATGCTCGACACATCATCAATGCGAACTGGGTAGTTGGACTTCCGATTGGTCGCGGCAAGCGATTCATGTCGAACGCTGGTGGGGTTCTGGAGCAGGTGTTTGGCGGCTGGCAGAGCACCGGAATTTTCCGTTGGAACAGTGCGCTGCCGATTCAAACACCGTTCGATTGCTGCGTCTGGGCTACAAACTGGAACGTGCAGTCAAATGGCGTTCGTGTGCAGCCGGTGCAGTCGTCGCCAACCCGTAATGGACCAGACGGACAACCGAACGTGTTTAGCGATCCCGAAGCTGTTTATCGCAGCTTCCGTAACGCTCGACCGGGCGAAGTGGGCGACCGCAATGTTCTTCGCGGTCAGGGATATATTTCTCTGGACATGGGACTTTACAAGTCGTTCAGAATAAAGGAAGGTCACGACTTGCAGTTCCGCTGGGAAGTGTTCAACGTCACCAACACGCAGCGGTTTGACGGCCTTACCATCGCTGACCTGAGTTTGGACGTCGATCCGTTCCTCGGCGGTAATCCGACCTCAGATTTCGGTCGTTTCACCTCAACTCAAACTCCTCTGAATGAAACCAAGGCGGGCCGCGTCATGCAGTTCGCGCTGCGGTACACGTTCTAAGGAACATCCCCCGCAGATTTCGCGGCATGCGCAGTTTTCAAAACTGCGCATGTCTGCGAAAATCTGTGGCCGATGCTTCAGCTCCTGAACATCTCCAACATAGCTTTAATCGACGACATGCAGGTTGAGTTTGAGAGTGGTCTCAATCTGCTAACGGGCGAGACCGGGTCGGGGAAGTCGATCATCGTTGATGCGCTTGGCGTGTTGATTGGTGGGCGGTTCTCAAGTGACCTCATCAAGTCAGGCGCGGAACGTGGATCGATTGAAGGGCTTTTTTCTGTCACTCCGAATCCTGATCTCGAGTTGTTGCTGGAAAACGCGGGGCTCGCTCAGACGAACGAGCTCATCATTCGGCGTGAGCTTTCCGCCACCGGACGCAACAAGATCTTCATCAACAACCAGCTCGCGACGCAGTCGCTGTTGCGTGATCTGCGGCCGTATCTTGTCGACATTCACGGTCAGGGCGAGCAGCAGACGCTTTTCAATCCGGAAACGCATCTCGAGATACTGGATGCGTTCGCGGGCAATAACTCTTTGCGCGCTGAAGTGGCCGAAGCTTACCAGCGCTGGAGTCGGTTGCGGCGTGAGCTTGATTCGCTGCGGCATGATGAAGCGGAGAAGTTTCAGCTCGTCGACACGTTGAAGTTTCAGATTGCTGAGCTTGAGCGGGCGCAGTTGTCTCCCGCGGAAGATGAGAAGTTGGAGGAAGAGCGACGGCGGCTGGCGAATGTTGAGAAGCTGACGACGCTTTGCCAGGCGAGTTACAGCCGGATCTATGAGGATGACGACGCGGCCGTGGCGCGCGTGCGTCACACACTGAAAGACGTTGAAGAGTTGGCTGAGTATGAATCAAGCTTCCGCGATTATCTCGAAGGACTTGAAACTGCGCGCGCCGTGCTTGAAGATCTTTCGTTCTCGTTGCGCGATTTTGCTGACCGGCTCGAGTTCTCGCCGGCGCGTCTCGCGGAGATCGAGGATCGGCTGGCTGAGCTTTCGCGACTGAAGCGGAAGTACGGTGGATCGATCGCGGCGTCGCTTGAGCATCTCGCGCGTTCGGAAGATCGTTTGCGGCAGATCGAGACTTCCGATGAGCGTGAGCGCGAGTTGAATGTCCAGGTTGGTGCGGCTCACGAGCGTTATCTGGAGCTTGCGCGCAAGTTACATAAAGAACGAGTGAAGGCGGCGAAGAAGTTTGAGCAGGCAGTTGAAAAAGGAATCGCGGAAGTAGCAATCGATAATGCGCGGTTTCAGGTGCAGGTGAATGACAGTGTCGAAACTGCGGGACAGAAAGGCATCGATCATACGGAGTTTTACTTTTCTGCGAACGTTGGTGAGGAAGTTAAACCGCTCGCGCGAGTGGCGTCAGGTGGCGAGGCGTCGCGGTTGATGCTGGTACTGAAGACGGTGGCGAATGGATCGCAGTTTCCGCGCACGATCGTTTTTGACGAGATTGATACGGGGATTGGCGGGAGAGTGTCTGAAGCAGTCGGGATTAAACTGAAGAAGCTCGCGCAGACAAACCAGGTGTTGTGCGTGACGCACCAACCGCAGATCGCGCGGTTCGCGGACAGTCACCTCGTCGTGCAAAAAGAGGCGTTAAAGGGACGCACGCAAGTCAGCATCGGACGCCTCGACAAAGCCGGACGCGTCGAGGAACTCGCGCGCATGCTCACCGGCGCCGAGATCACCGACAGCGCCCGGAAGCACGCAAAAGAGTTATTGAAGAACTAAAAAGGATTTCTCACGCAGCGGCGCAAAGACGCAAAGAAAACTCAAATTTCCCTTTGCGGCTTTCTTTGCGCCTTTGCGCCTTTGCGCGAGAAGTTTTAATTTCATCCCTATGAGTACTGAACCAAACAAAGTCATCTATTCAATGGTCGGCGTCAGCAAGTTCTACGACAAGAAGCCGGTCCTCAAAGACATCTATCTCTCCTACTTCTACGGCGCGAAGATCGGCGTCATCGGCCTGAACGGCTCCGGCAAGTCTTCCCTGCTCCGCGTCCTCGCCGGCGTCGATAAAGACTTCAACGGCGAGACGGTTATCTCGCCCGGCTTCACCGTCGGCTATCTAGAACAGGAACCGCTGATCGACGACTCACGCACCGTGCGTGAAGTTGTCGAAGAAGCCGTCCAGGAAACTGTGAACCTGCTGAAGGAGTTCGACGAGATCAACACGAAGTTTGGCGAAGAGATGTCTGACGACGAAATGTCAGCCCTACTTGAACGCCAGGGCGAAGTGCAGGAGAAACTCGACGCGCTCGACGCATGGGATCTCGATTCACGTCTCGAGATGGCGATGGACGCGCTGCGCTGCCCGCCACCAGAAACGCCTGTGAAAGTTCTGTCCGGCGGTGAACGACGACGCGTCGCGTTGTGCCGTTTGTTGCTTCAGAAGCCTGACATCCTGTTGCTCGACGAGCCCACGAACCATCTCGACGCGGAGTCGGTCGCATGGCTCGAACATCACCTGCAAGGTTACGCGGGCACAATCATCGCCGTCACGCACGATCGCTACTTCCTCGACAACGTCGCGGGCTGGATCCTCGAGCTCGATCGTGGCCAGGGCATCCCGTGGAAAGGAAACTACAGCTCGTGGCTCGAACAGAAACAGGAGCGCCTGCGCCGCGAGGAAAAATCCGAAACCGAGCGACAGAAAACTCTGCAACGCGAACTCGAATGGATTCGCATGTCGCCGAAGGCGCGTCACGCGAAAGGCAAGGCGAGGATCAACTCGTACGAAGATCTTCTGCGGCAAGAGAGTGAGAAACGACGTGAGGATCTGGAGATTCACATTCCGGCCGGGCCACGACTCGGCAACGTGGTGATCGAAGCCGAACACGTCAGCAAAGGTTACGACCAGAAGCTGCTGGTTGATGATATGAACTTTGCTTTGCCGCCGGGCGGAATTGTCGGCGTGATTGGTCCGAACGGCGCGGGCAAAACGACGCTGTTTCGGATGATTACGGAACAGGAACAACCGGATGCGGGCACGATACGCAAAGGTGAGACTGTTGTGCTGGCTTATGTCGACCAGAGCCGCACACTCGAACCGGAAAAATCTATCTGGGAGGAGATTAGTGGTGGTGAAGATGTGCTGAAGCTCGGTGCACGTGAGGTGAACTCGCGTGCGTACGTGGCACGTTTCAACTTCTCCGGATCGGATCAGCAGAAGAAGGTTGGGATGTTATCGGGCGGCGAGCGCAATCGTGTGCACCTCGCGAAGATGTTGAAGGAAGGCGCGAACGTGTTGTTGCTCGATGAGCCGACTAACGATCTCGACGTGAATACATTGCGCGCGCTGGAGGAAGCGCTCGAGAACTTCGCGGGATGCGCGGTGGTCATCTCGCACGATCGATGGTTCCTCGATCGGATAGCCACGCACATTCTCTCGTTTGAGGGTGATAGTAAGGTTGTGTGGTTTGAGGGGAATTATTCCGATTACGAGGCTGATAAGAAAGAGAGATTGGGGGCCGCTGCGGAAGTGCCGCACAGGATCAAGTACAGGCAACTAACGCGGTGAGACGGTGGTTGTAGACAGGAATTTCAGGATTTACAAGATGAGCAAGATTCTTATCTTGTTAATCCTGTAAATCCTGTCATCCTGTCAAAGGTTTTATCAAGCCGCAGCGTACCTCTCCGGCTCGGCTTTCGCCTTTTCCACACACTCATCACAACAAACCGTAATCTCTTTCCCGGCGACGGTCACCTTGATCCCGCCATCGTTGATCGCCCAATCACAGACCGGACATTTGCTCGTGTTCATCGCTCTTGTCTCCCTTGATGAATTAACTAACGGAGACAAGACTACTGCCCTCCCGAAAATCTCACTTCCAGAATCTTGCGTATTTCAGACGGCGCCTTCCCAAACTCCCGCCGGAAAGCATCAGTAAAATGACTGTGACTCGAAAAACCCAATTCGAGCGCTAGCGCAGTGAGATCGGTCGCGCCCGCCGCGAGCCGCTCCATCGACGCCCGCAAACGTAACTGCGTTAAATATCGATGCACGGGCACGCCAGTCTGCTGCTGAAAAATCCGCGCCAGATGAAACGGCGAAACATGAACCGCCTTCGCTACTTCATCAAGCGTGACGCGCTCACTAATTCGCGCCGCGAGGTACGTCTTCGCAGCTTCTGTTCGCTCCGCATGGTCCACATCCGTGCCCGCGCGTTTCGGCTTCCGAGTGACACCATGTTTGACAAACGCTGACTCGAGCACATCCGCGACGAGTTGCAGCGCCGTAACGTCAGCCCACAACGGCTCCAGCGGATTCGACTCCGCCGACTCCAGTCGCTGCACGAGCTCGCGATGGCGCCAGAACACACGACTGTCACACGGCCCGGTAAAAAATCGGAACGGCTGGTCTGGATGATCGTCTATAGATGGGTCGAGCTCACGAACGATGTCGTTGAGCACACGCGGAGAAACCGTGAACACCGTGCCGCGATCGCCGCAATCCGCTGGATGACTGACGCGATATGTCGACTCGCGCGAGAAGAACACCGCCTGGTTCACATCAGCCGTCGTGGTCCGCCGTCCGAAGTGACGCGCGAACGCGCCGTGACGCATCAGCACGATGTTGTTGGCGTCCGACTCTTCCTCCGCGCCCGGTCCACCTTGTGCGATGTGGCAGCAGTAATCATGCACGCTGAGGATCGGACTCTCGTAGAGCGCGCGGTAGACAATATCTTTGTCGCGATCGTAGGCCACACGGTAGTCCTCGACAGGATTTACAAGATTTTACATGAATGACAGAATTATCCTGTAATCCTGTCTGAATCATGTTAATCCTGTCCAAGGACTTACTCGCCAAACACAATCGTGGCCTGCTGCTCGACATTGTTGTCTTCATACTAAATATCGTCCTGATGCGTTGGCTGACGGGCTACTTTCTCCAGCTTGTTCAACTGGCTAATGGCGAAGAACGGCTCGCGCAATTCGCGTTATCGGGAATGTGTTTGAGCATGTGGATCTTGCCGGCCGCGGGCGCCGTCATGAAGCGCTGGCATTTTCATGAGCGTTTGAAAAAAGAAGGAAAGAAGGCTGAATGGGACGAGGGCGCGGCCGGCTGTCTCTTCAATCCAATCTTTTACTTCTGCCTGAACCTCGTACTGATGTCGGCCATCGTCGCCGGTCTTGGTGAGTTTCTCTTCGGCAGGCGATTGCTCAATAACGGCGCGATCTTTGTCCCACTTATCTTTTTCGGACTGTTCTGTACGATCTTCCAAACGTACCTTATTTATCGATATTTCTCTGCGCCGAACAAACCGCCGCGTTCCGAGTTTCTGCGACATCCGGAAAGCGAGCTGCTCGGCGACATCTGCATTTTTGTGAACATGATTCTGTTTCAGGTGATCTGGAATACACTCACTTTCGCGCCACTTGGCAGGCCGTCGGGGCCGCTGGAATTCTTCGGCCGGCTTTTCTTTCTATGCTTCCTCGCGATGCTGATCTACTTCCCGCCGCGCATGTTTTATCTCGTCGAAGACATCAACCGCGGCCGCACGTGGGCCACGATGCTTCTCGCGAATTCACCAGTAATCGTGAAAGTACTTATCGGAACGAACGAATGGGGTTAGAATCCGTCTTCAGTCTGCGCAAATCCGTGTCGAGGTTTACTATGAAAACTAGTCTTCTCATTGCCGTTTTGCTAATCACCTTCTCATCAGCTCTCGCACAAGATCCCGGCGAGATCCGCAACTTCCTGCGCGTCAACAAAGACTTCTGCACGGGCGGCCAGCCAAAACTCGAACATCTCGAAAAGCTGAAAGCCGACGGCGTTAAGTCGATCATCAACCTCCGCCAGCCGAGCGAGCATCGCGCCGCCGAAGAAGAAGCGAAGGCGAAAGAGCTCGGCTTGAAATACTTCAACATCCCCGTCGCGTACGGCAATCCG
>DASTTS010000418.1:0-2470 GCA_035760085.1 Pyrinomonadaceae bacterium | reverse complement strand
GACGTTTCAGGAGTTGCAGTGGAAACTTCAGGATCAGGCCGAGCAGTTGCACGAAACGATGAAATCGAGTTCGGTGAATGAGCAGCAGGCGCTCGCGCAACTCGATCGGGTGTTGGAGATCGAGCGCGAGATCAAACGTTTGCACATCGGTCTGGCCGTGCGACTGAAGAACCGGCTGACACCCGAGCAACAAGAGCAACTGCACAAGATGCGAACGGACCATCATGTGCCGATGCCGGGACGTCCACCTTCACCGATTGAGTAGTTGTGAGCTATTGGAGGGCGCCGTTCGCGAGGGCGGCGTCTTTCAGTTTCGGGTTTTTGACCCACTCTTTTGCGGAAACAAACGACACTTTGTCGTAGACGAGCACGATCGTTCCCACCGGCAGCAAGCGGCTTACTTCACGTGCGGCGAACATCGGAATGCGAATACAACCGTGACTCGCCGGTGTGGTCGGGACCGTGAGGTAACCGTGAATCGCAACGCCGCCACTGATGTAATTCGCGTAATAAACTGATCCGAGGTCTCCATTCTCCCAACCGTAAGTTTTGTCGTACACAACGAAGCGGCCACGCGGCGTGTAAGCGATGCTCTGCTGGCCCTGGTCCATAAACGGCTTGTCACTGCCCGTCGACACCGGCAGCATTCTCACCGCGCCTTCCTCGTCGATGAGCATGAGCACCTGCCGGTCAACATCTACTTCAACGTGCCCATAACCGATATCTCTTGCCTTCGGGGCAACACCATTGCGAATCGCCTCGAGCTCAGCCAGCGTGAGCTTTCCCGTAATCGCTCGTCCTTCCCACTTCTGAAAAGCAATCAACGCCGACGTCGTCCCCTCATCCAACCGTCCATCCACCGGCCCCGTCCAATACCCCAATTCAGACAGCCTGCGCTCTGCCTCGATTATTTGTGCACGGGTCAATGATGCGCGCTTCCTCTGCGGCGTACCGAGAATGGAATGCGCGGAAATCAGTAACAGACAAATTGTGACAATAGACTTCATCCGTTCAATACGTCAGGTCACGGCCTTGCGGCGGAACTGGCGCAGGCCGAACGTGAATAACAGTGAATCAAAGATCAGCAGGGCCAGCAAGACTGCAAGCACCGGCAGGTGAGGGAACTGCGGCACGAGCGTTCCGCGCAAGCCCTCACTCGCATAAACGAGCGGATTGACCAGCACGACTTTCTGAAGTATCGGGAAAGTTGCAAGCGCGCTCCATGGATAATACGTACAACCGAAGAAGATCATCGGCGTCAGCACCATGCTGAACATCAATCCGATCTGACTCTGACCAACGCTGCATCCGAGCGCCAGACCACCACAGGCCGACAACAGCGCCACCAGCACGATAACCACCACGAAGGTCATCAGTGAGGGCAGGTGCAAATCCACGGGCCGCAACAACAACCAACCGGCCGGTATCACTCCGAGTCCCGCCACGATTGCCTGAGCCGCACCAAACAAAACCTTCTCGATGGCGAGCCAGTCGTTTTCAATCGGCGCAAGCAGTCGATCCTCAATCTCGTGAGTAAACTGAAACTCAGCGATCAGAGGCATCGCCACCGCCCACACACCAGTGAAGATCATGCTGATCGCCATGATGCCCGGTAACAATAAACTCTTGTACGTTTCGGGCATGTAGCCGCTGCGGACCATGACGCGCCCGAAGATGAATACGAACATCATCGGTTGCAGAAACGTTTGCAGCAGGAGTGGGACAAAGTTGCGTCGCGCGACGTGCGCATCACGCGACAGCAACGCCAGAAAAGTTTTCCAGGTCATTCACGCAAGCTCCGTCCGGTGTGATGCAGGAACAGGTTTTCGAGACTCGGCTCCGAGATATGCACGTCTGACAACTCGACGGACGTCGTCGCCGCGAGATTCGCGATCTCTGGTATGAGCGAACCACCACGATCGGCGTAAACGTCGGTGTTGGTATCACTATCAGAAGGCACGCGCACTTCTCTGACACCTGCAAGCGTCTTGAGCTGATCGACGAGTGCCGGCGAGTGCGAACCGAATCGCAGACGCAAAAGAAAGCCGCCGGGAACTGACGCCTTCAACTCCGCCGGCGTGCCGAGTGCGATGTTGCGCCCGTGATCGATGATGGCGAGCCTGTGACACAGCGCATCAGCTTCTTCCATGTTGTGCGTCGTCAGCAGGATCGTCTTACCAGTCTGGTTGTATTCACGAATGATTTCCCACAGCAGCAAGCGCGTTTGCGGATCGAGGCCCGCGCTCGGCTCGTCGAGAAAGAGCACTTGCGGGTCGTGCATCATCGCGCGTGCGATCGCGAGACGTTGCATCATGCCGCCGGAGAATCCACGCACGAGCTGTTCGGCACGGTCGTTTAGTTTGAAACGATCGAGCAACTCTGCGGCGCGCGGGGCTCGCGTGCGCGAGTCAACGCCGAAGTAGGCACCGTGAAAGAGCAGGATCTCGCGAGCAGTGAGTGCGAAATCGAG
>DASTTS010000417.1:0-11136 GCA_035760085.1 Pyrinomonadaceae bacterium | reverse complement strand
GCCACCATGCGTTCCGTGAGTCGCGCGTTGTCGATGATAAGTGCGAGCTGCGCCGCGATCGACATCAGGAGCTCGCGATCAGCGACGGAGTATTGGAAGCCACGGCTTCTTGGTCCAAACGAGAGTATTCCCACCAGCTCGTTCTTCTGTCTGATCTGCACGAGCAGTGTCGATTTGAGCGACATCAACACTTCGTGTTCACACGCACGTTCCTCGCGTGTTTGCGGCAACACCGAATTCAGCGCTTGCGACCACGTTTCGATCTCTTTTGGTTCGATCAGGAGTGGCGTCGAGAGGTTCATCAGACGTCGCACGACGAACGCGCGCTTACCCAACTCACAGGGCTTGCCGTCGAGCTCGGTTTCGGCTGAACGTCCCTGGGCTGCGAGTACGCGCAGTTTGAAGTTTCCACTCGCGTCGTCGCGGACGAAGATCGCGGCGTTGCTCGCGTCGAGTGCATTTCTGACTCGTTCGGCAACACGTTGATAGAGTTGATCGATACTCGTGACGTTTTGGGAGCCTTGTCCGAGGTCGAAGAAGATCTTGCGCTCATCGTATGGCGCGGGAGCGTAGTAGCGTTCGATCTTTGGCAACAGCCGGCGACGAGCAATGACGTGAATCAGAATAAACAACGCGACCAGAAGCAGTGAGACGATCACATCGGTTCGACGTCCGAATGTGTCGAGCGTTCTGAGTCGACTGCCCGAGAAGACGGCAAAGTAGATTGCGATGAAGAGGAGTATTTCGACGGAGTAATAGATCCGTCTCAGGTTCAATCGTGCCTTCGATTTGCGCCACAGCCGTCGCGCCGCTTTGGACGTCGGCATATTGAGGCGCGGCAAGATCCGCATTAATCAGGCTCCGATCCCTTAGCTTCTCAGAGACAAGACACCGCCCGGTGCATTTATCTGGCAATTTAGCCACATCAAGTCAGTCCTGTAAATCCTGCCATCCTGTCTAAAACTATCTCTTGCTTTCAGTAGCACTCGGTTCTGTTAAACTGAGCCGTTGGCTAAGTACGACAAACAAATCGGCCTCAGCGCGCAGGTTGACACTCAGGCGGTAGCGGGTGAGTCGAGCCCCGTAATTGGTGAGTCAACTGGAGACTTTCCCACGAAAAAAGCCGAGGAAACTACGGGCCGTTCGGCGTTAATGGTCGGCGCCGGTATATTGATCAGCCGCATCATCGGCGTCATCCGGCAAAGAGTTTTCGCACACTACCTCGGCACTTCCGATGCTGCGGGCGCGTTCAGCGCCGCATTCCGAATTCCCAACTTTCTTCAGAACGTCTTCGGTGAAGGCGCGCTTTCCGCATCGTTCATTCCGGTCTACGCAAAACTTCTCGCGGGCCACGATGAGAAAGAAGCGAGTCGTGTCGCGAATGCAGTGCTCACCTTGCTGGTGCTGGTCACGTCAGTGATCGTCCTCATCGGCGTTTTGACGACACCATACTTTGTCGATCTGTTCGCATACAGTTTCAACCCGGAGACGCGTGCACTCACGATTCGCCTGGTCCAGATCCTGTTTCCGGGTGCGGGCTTGCTCGTGTTGTCGGCGTGGTGTTTGGGAGTGCTGAACAGTCACCGCCGGTTCTTCCTGTCATACACCGCACCGGTCGCGTGGAACCTCGCGCTCATCACAACGCTCATCGTTTTTGGCGGTGGTGAAGATCAGGCACATCTCGCGGTGATGGTGGCGTGGGGATCCGTCATCGGCAGCGTGTTCCAGATCGCGGTTCAGTTTCCGACGGTTTTGAAAGTGCTCAAATCGTTCGGGCCCGTGCTGGATACGGTTGACGTCAACGTGCGGAAAGTGTTGACCAATTTTATTCCGGTGTTTGTGAGTCGGGGTGTGGTCCAAATCTCGGCCCTGGTCGATGCGATGCTCGCGGGCCTCATCAGCCCACAGGCTGTGGCGGCTTTAGCGTATGCACAGAGTCTCTACACGTTGCCGGTGAGTTTGTTTGGAATGTCAGTCTCAGCGGCTGAGCTGCCCGCGATGTCAGGCACGCTGGGAACAAAGGATGAGGTTGCGGTTAAGCTGCGCCGCCGGCTTGATGCGGGTTTACAGCGCATCTCGTTTTTCATTGTGCCTTCAGCGATGGCGATGTTTGTGTTTGGCGATGTGATGACTGGAGCGCTGTATCAGAGCGGGGAGTTCAAACGGGCAGACTCGGTTTACGTTTGGGGCATCCTCGCCGGATCGACTATCGGACTGCTGGCGTCGACACACGGCAGGCTTTACTCGTCGACTTACTACGCGCTGCACGACACGCGCACGCCACTCTGGTTCGCGACGATTCGCGTGTTTCTCACGACAGTGCTTGGTTACATCTACGCGATCATGTTGCCACCCGTGCTCGGACTCGATCCGAAGTGGGGCGTAGCCGGATTGACTGCGTCTGCGGGCATCGCTGGATGGATCGAGTATTTGTTGCTGCGACACTCGTTGAACAAGAGGATTGGTCCTACGGGTGTGCGGGCGATTTATTTGTTCAAGCTTTGGAGTGCGGCGGCCGTTGCAGCAGTGATCGGCTTCGGTCTCAAAATGATCCTACCGCCCATGCACGCAATTCCCCTCGCGATCCTCGTGCTCGGCACGTACGGCGTTCTCTACTTTCTGATCGGCGCCGGCCTGGGAATACCAGAGGCTCGCCAGATTTTAAAGAAATTTGTAGACAGGATTCCAGGATTTACAGGGTAAACAGGATTTACTTATCCGCCGCGCGGCGCTCAAACAGTAGCGTGTCGCGCCAGACGGAATTCAACATCGCAATTCGCTCCCGTCGCCCAACTTCACGAAATCCACATCGCAAATGTAACTGCACGCTCGCCGCATTCTCCGGAAAGATCGACGCCTGCAATGTCCAGATACCATTCGTCTCTGACTCATCAATCAACGCCTCGAGCAGCGCGCGACCGATTCCCTGCCCGCGTGATGTCTCACTCACATAAACAGTCACTTCCGCAACGCCGCGATATACCTCGCGCTTCGAAACCGGACTCAGCGCCGCCCATCCGCGAATCACTTCGCCATCACGCATCACCAGACGCGCGATCGCGAGATGTCCTTCATCCCACTTCTCCCACGACGGCGCCTCCGTCTCAAACGTACTGTGCCCGCTGCGAATGCCTTCGAGATAGATCGCGCGCACCTGATCCCAATCGCTCGCCCTCATCTGATCGATAATCACGAGCCCATAGTGTAAGATGGGCCACCAAAAATTCAAGACGAGGAAAACACTTGACCAATCTCGACGCAGTCAAAGCCGTTTACAAGGCGTTCGCCACCGGAGATATTCCGACCGTGCTCGGAACCTTAAGCCCCGACATCGCCTGGACCGAAGCCGAAGGCTTTCCATACGGCGGCACTTATCATGGTCCAAGGGGCGTACTCGAAGGCGTGTTCATGCGCCTCGGCTCGGAGTGGGAAGGATTTGCCGCGGTTCCAGACGAATTCATCGACGGCGGCGACACCATTGTGGCGTTAGGCAAGTACAGCGGAAAGTACAAAGCCACCGGCAAGAGCTTCCAGGCAAACTTCGCACACGTTTGGAACATGCAGGACGGAAAAGCGGCCCGGTTTACGCAGTACGTCGACACGCTCCTGGTCCACCGGGCCCTGCAATAAATCCGTATAACAATCCGTGTGATCTGTGGCTAAGATTTATCTGGGCGCAACGGCCGTATTCTGAAACGCGGCGATCACCCACCCGCGGTTTTCTTTCGTCATCATCAACGTCAACATCGCATCCTGCGTCAGCTCCTTCGTACCGCCGCGGTGTCCTTCAACGTGCACGACAGCAACATCTGCTCGCAGGAACCGGATCTGTTTGACGGTAAGTGAAAGGTTCGTGTCCTTGAAAATCGTGTCGAAGATGCGCTGGTGCTGGCTCTCGATCACCGCACGTCCCTTGATGTAATTACCGTTAATCACAACGTAATCCGCATCCTCGGCGAAAGGCTTCGCGAACAGCGCACCGCTCTTCGTGTTCCAGCCCGTCTCCAACTGCTTCACGCTTTCGCGGATGGCCGCTTCGTCTGCTGCACGGCTGTCCTGCGGCGTGTGCGTCGCCTGCCCTGAAATACCCAACATCAATAGCGTTACAAATACCAGTGTTTTCATTCCATCCTCCTTCAGGTATTAACCTCTGCCACTCTGTAAGCGACAAATGAAAACAAAAGCGGCCACACCAAGAGCGCGGTAGCGCCGGGTCAAACTCAGCATGGGGTGCGATTGGGAACATAAACCCGGCGCTACCGCGCTCGGTTCTGATAAAATCCGCGACATTTATGCCCACGCTGCCCCCACCGGAAGTCACCCAACTGCTCGCCGATTGGGGTAAAGGCGACCGGTCTGCGCTCGACAATCTCTTCCCGCTCGTACACTCCGAACTCCGCCGCATCGCGCAACGGCAGATGAGCCAGGAGCGCCCCGGTCACACGCTGCAGGCCACCGCGCTCGTCAACGAGGCGTATCTGAAACTCGCGGGCCAGCAGGGATTTGACTGGCAGAACCGCGCACACTTCTTCGCCGTCTGCGCGCAAGTGATGCGACACATCCTGATCGATCACGCTCGCGCACACGCGCGAGACAAACGCGGCGGCGGTGTGGTCAAAGTTTCTCTAAATGACGCTTTAGTAGTAGCAGAGGATCAGGCAGCGCACTTCATCGCCCTTGACGACGCGCTGCAAGCGCTCGAACGTCTCGATCCGCAGAAAGGCAAGATCGTCGAGTTACGTTACTTCGGCGGTTTGAGCATCGAGGAAGCAGCGGAAGTCTTGCACGTTTCACCGCGGACGGTGCGACGCGAGTGGCAGCGAGCGAAGGCGTGGCTCTATCGCATGATGACTGAAGGAATCGACGATGAAACCCGACCGCTGGCGAAAAGTCGATGAGCTCTTCGAGGCCGCGCTCGAGCGCGAGCCGAAAAGCCGTGCCGCATTTCTCGATCAGGCTTGCGGCAGTGACAAAGAGCTGCGCCGTGAAGTCGAGAAGATGCTCGAATTCGACAACAAGGCACAGGACTTCATTAATACAGATGTTTTCGACGTCGCGGCCCGCTTGATCACACAACCGCACGAGAGCCCTTCGGCTAAAAAGTCTATCTTCACTTCAGACTCCATCGACGACGCTCGCTTCGTTCCCGGCGACATTCTTTCTGAGCGTTATCGTATCGTCGGACTACTCGGTCGCGGCGGCATGGGCGAGGTCTATCGCGCCGACGATCTCAAACTCAAACAACCGGTCGCGCTCAAGTTTCTGCCTGCTTCCCTAAACACTGACGGCGCCGCGCTCGCACGTTTCTACAAAGAGGTGAGCGTCGCGCGCCAGATCTCGCACCGTCACGTTTGTCGTGTTTACGACGTCGCAGAATTTCAGGGCGAACACTTCATCTCGATGGAATTTGTGCGTGGCGAAGAGCTCTCGTCGTTACTGAAACGCATCGGACGTGTGCCGCC
This sequence comes from Pyrinomonadaceae bacterium, assembly GCA_035760085.1. Lineage (GTDB taxonomy): Bacteria > Acidobacteriota > Blastocatellia > Pyrinomonadales > Pyrinomonadaceae > PSRF01. Next base: position 5,674 of record DASTTS010000417.1, on the reverse strand, counting down.
GGACAAAGCCGTCGAGGTTGCACGCCAGCTCTGCGCGGGACTCGCAGCCGTGCACGAGCGCGGCGTACTGCATCGCGATCTGAAACCAGCGAACATCATGCTCGACGAGCATGGCGAAGTCCGCATCACTGATTTCGGCATCGCGGCGCTCGCCATTGAAGATCCGCGCGAGATGTCGGGAACACCGGCGTACATGTCTCCCGAACAGCTCGACGGTCGTGAGTTAACCGCGAGGAGCGACATCTACTCGCTGGGTCTCGTTTTGTACGAGCTCTTCACCGGAAAGAAAGCATTTGAGGCGACGAGCCTGCCGGAATTGCTTCGTTTACGGCGCAGCGACTCAACGCCCACGAGTCCGGCTGAACACGTGCCGGAACTCGATCCGCTGATCGAGCGCGTAATCTTTCGTTGTCTCGAAAGAGATCCGGCGAAGCGGCCGGCTTCAACGCTGCAAATCGCGGCTGCTTTACCCGGCGGCGATCCACTCGCAGCCGCACTTGCAGCAGGTGAGACGCCGTCGCCCGAGATGGTTGCGGCCGCGCCAAAACAAGGCGCGCTCAAGCCTGCGGTGGCTGTTTCGTTACTCGCTTCTGTGCTCTTCCTGATCGGAACAATTTGTTTTCTCACACGCTACACAGCGTTGTACCGCCAGGTTCCATTGAACAAGTCACCGGAAGTGTTACGCGATCGTGCCGCCGAGCTGGTTCGTAAGTTCGGGTACTCGACGCCCTTTGTCGACTCCACTTACGGCATGGGCCTCGATCGCGATTATCTCCGCTACATCCACGATAACGATCAATCGCCGGCGCGTTGGTCGAGACTGAGTAGCGGGCAACCGGCATCAATCTATTTCTGGTATCGACAAAGTCCCCGGCCATTCGACGTGACCAGCATCAGTCACGTCACGGAAGAGGAACCACCTCGGAACTTTCCTGGCATGACCACCCTGACGCTCGACACGCTCGGACGTCTGCGTTCGTTCTACGCCGTGCCGCCGGCGAAGAGTTCTGGTGTTGAGGGCGCGACGCCTGACTGGTCACCGTTCTTCGTCGAGAGCGGGTTGGACCAGACGAAGTTTCAACCTGTTTCACCCGTGTGGACTCCACCACACGAAACAACTGCACGTGCGGCGTGGGAAGGCTCATATCCCGATCAGCCGGATTTCAAAATCCACATTGAAACCGGCGCGTTCGAAGGAAAGCCTGTTTACTTCGAGATCTTCGACACGTGGGACCAGCCGCGCGACGTGCAAGCTTCCATCGCGCGCTTCCGCCAACGCGTGTTGCTCGTGTTGCTGCTGGCGATCTTTATCACCGTACTGGTTGGCAGTTCGTTGCTCGCGCTGCGAAATGTGAAACTCGGGCGCGGTGATCGCAAAGGGGCGTTTCGGCTGGCTGGTTTCATCCTGGTCGTGTTCTTCGTGCGCTGGCTCTTCACTTCACATCACGTAGCGACGGAAGCGGAAGCATTTAACTTCATCACGGGCGTGCAAAACGTTCTCTTCTGGACGTTCTTCTTCTGGGTGGTCTATCTCGCGTTTGAGCCGTTTGTGCGACGGCGCTGGCCGGGACGGATAGTCTCGTGGAGTCGCGTGCTGGCTGGAGGTTTTCGCGATCCGCTCGTGGGCCGCGACATACTCATTGGGGCCGTGTTTGGTCTTGGTGCGATTCTCTCGAACTTCTTTCTCACCTCTATCGTGCCCCGATGGTTTGGTTACCCGCCACCCATTCCGTGGTTTGATTTTCCGGCGACGCAACTGCTCGGGCTTCGTTCTGCTGCATTCGGGATCACGCAGCAGATCTTCGCTGCGCTGTTCCAGGCGTTCATACTGCTGTTCTTTCTGTTGTTACTTTACATCATTGTGCGTCGTGAGCGAGTAGCGGCGGTGCTGGTGTGGGTGATCGTAAGCGTAGCGATTAGTCTGACACACGAGACTGTTGCGGGCGTGCCGTTCGCGTGCGTCGGGGCGTTTCTAGTGGTCTGGGTGCTGTATCGTTACGGCTTGCTGGCGCTCGTCTCAACGATCTTCTTTTTGCACCTGGTTATCTTTTTTCCGATTACATCAGATTTCTCGGCGTGGTACGCGGCTGACTTTGTGCTCGCGCTGATCATCGCGCTCGCACTCGCCGGCTACGGCTTCTACATCTCGCTCGCCGGCCAACAGCTTTTCCGCGCCTCCTTGCCTGACGACTAATCCTGTAAATCCTGTAAATCCTGAAATCCTGTCCAATGACTTAGACAGGATTTCATGATTCACAGAATTTACAAGATTCGTTATTTACGCTTTATCATTCCCGAGTCGATCGTCTCTCCTGTTCTCGAGATCGCCTGAAAGTACATTTCGTCTCCCGCGACTTCAAATAACATGAAGTGCAGATCGCGATCGTACGACTTCTCCGTGATCCCCGATTGCCTATCGATATCGCCCGTGCGCAACTTCCCGCCCGCACCGGAAACGAAGTAGTAGATCCCCTTCTGCGGCTTGATCCGCTCGTACACATGATCGTGTCCGGTCAACACCACATCAACACCGTACTTTAAGAAGATCGGCTCGACCACTTCCCGCAATTGCCCGTCAGAGCCATGCTTCTTCGCGGACGAATAGGGAGGATGATGAAAGAACATCACCTTCCACTCCGCAGTCTCACGCCCCAGCTCGTCTTCAAGCCACTGCACCTGCTTCTTCTCCATGTAGTTGCTGTTGAGTGAGTAGAAAACGACGTTTCCCTTCTTGAACTTGTAATACTCTTTGCCATTCATGTTGAAGTTCTCGTAGTTGACCTGCAACGCCTGATCGTGATTTCCGAGCGTCGCATAGAACTTCACTTTGTTATCGAGCAGCGCGCGATAGGGCCCGGCAAACTTCTTCTGAAAGTCCTGCGGCGCCTCGCCGCCGTACATGTTGTCGCCCATCATCAACACAAACTCGAACGGAAACAGCGTGTGATACTTGATCATCATGTCGCCCACTTCGCGCTGTTGTGCCGTACCGGAACCAGTGTCACCGATAACAGCAAACTTCACCGAGCCGTCTTTCATTGGCAACGTGAGTTTCAGTGGCGCAGCGGAGTGGCCGTTCAGTTTTTGTGCAGGCGCCGGGGTGAAAAGAATTAGACTGAGTAAAAATGCAAACAGGAAATGATGAGTTCTTCGCATGTTTCCCTCGTTCCTTGATTATGGCAATGCGTCAGGCATTACATCGAGTATGACGTCGCTCTCGCGATCGACCAGCAACATGTTTCGTCCTACAAACCGGTAGCGCAGCTCTTTCGGCAACTGTGGCAGCTTCGCTAAAAGCGTCGCGGGCATTTCCGACAGCTCTGCCGTTTGTGCGTACGGGTAGTTCACTCGCAGGACCACGCCTTGAGTTTCCGTCTCGAAGATCTGCTCGCGCAGCTCTTTTCGATCCTTGCCCTGGAATTCAGTCTTCAATGTGCGACGAATGAAGTCTGCTGTCGCAGGCAGAAAGAATTCACCACGCTTCGCATTAGGACGCGCGTTTCTGAGCGAGAGCTCGAGCGCAGTTCGATACGCTTGAATCTGTTCCGGCGTGCTGTCCTTCGAAAGCTTGGGCGCGTTCTCGCGCACCTTGTTTCGCAGCGCGATGTAGCCCTTCACCTGTTTCTCAAAAGTCTCGACCGCGGCTTTATCTGCGGGCGAAACTACAACAGGTTCAGCCAGCGCTGCGTTTTGTGTTTTCTGTCCTACCGCAACGCTCGAAGCCAATATCAGAAGAAACACCAATAGCCCGATAATGATGTACCTTTTCTTTTTCATGCACTGTTGAAAAGGCAAAGACAGATCCGCGGCTTAGATCTGTGTTAATCCGCGGTTAAAAGCTTTTCTGTCCGGTCTGAATTCGTTCGATTGTACGAACTTCATTCACGGCCCGAGCTTCTTTAGTTGCTGCACCGCATTACTGTTTTTAGGGTCTAATTCGAGTGAGCGTTTGTAGTTTTTGATGGCGAGCTCGCGATTGCCGTTTACGGCATACGCCTCGGCGACGCTGTCGTAAACGTTCGCGCTGTTGGGATAAAGAAACACATTGAGCTTGAAGATTTCGAGAGCTTCCTTAGGTTTGCCACCACCGTTCATCAGACGATAGGCCCAATCGTTGAGATCGTTTTCAAGCGGTTGAAATTGAGCATCCTTTAGTTTCAACTCGTGGTAGACGTCGATCGCGTGCTCGTAACCACGTTCTCGCAACTCGATACGCAGCGCAGTCACCGGATCGGATGCGGCAATCTGAGGTTTGTAATAACCCGCCAGCTCGTCAATGAACTCTTCCGGAAACGCGCCCACGAGATTCGTGAGTACAACCACGGCGAGATCGTCCTGGGGATAAACGAAGAACGCCGCGCGACTGCCACCCGTCGCGGCGACAGCACGATGCCGTGGTCGAGGTTTCACCATCCAACCGGCGGCCCAGAGTGTTGGCTGGCCGTTGTTGAAGGTGCCGGCGGTCCAGAGTGTTTCGAGAGCTGATTTAGTTTTGAGCAATTTCCCATGCTGCAACGCCATGATCCAGCGCGCGAGATCTTCCGCAGTGCTGTTCATTCCTGATGCAGTGCGACGAAAAGGCGGAAACTCCGCGTAATCTTTAACGAGCTTTTCGTTGACATAACGATACGTTGGCGTGAGATTCGGGATCACATCACGTGAGTCGCCAAAGCCAGTGCTTTGCAGCCCCGCGATCTGAAACTGTCGCTCGTTGAAGACTTGCGTGAACGGCTTGCCTGTTAGTTTCTCGATGACTTTGCCGAGCAGGTAATAGTTTGTCTGGTTATAGCTGAACCGCTCACCGGGAGGCGCGTTAACCGGCATCGACTTCAGCTTCGCCCAGATCTGTTCTTCGTTCGTGCCGTTCGGCAATCCGAACGTGATCGGATCTAGAAGTTTAAGAATGTTCGGCAATCCCGATACGTGCGTTAACAGTTGTCGAATCGTAATCCCCTGCCACGCCGGCGGCAGTCCATCCAGATAGCGCGACACCGGCGCCGCCAGCTCAACCTTTCCCTCCTCCACCAACTGCATGATCGCGACACCAGTAAAGGCTTTCGTGCACGAGTAGATTGGAAATACAGTCTTGTTAGTAACCGTCCCAAACGATTTGCTGAGAACAATCTTCCCCTCCTGCACCACGGTGAGTTGGAGACCCGGAATCCGGCGCTCCCTCATCTCGCGTTGTACGAGTCTTTCAACGCTTGCGGATTGCGCGAATACCCAGTGCTGAAAGGTCAGAAAAATAAAAAAGGCGAGAAATAAACGCATTGTTTCGTTAGTCGTGGAACAACAACTGTAGGGGCGGCCCTCCGTGAACGCCCCGGCGTTACATCTACGATCGAATTCCCACGCTGGGGCGGCCACGGAGGGCCGCCCCTACAAAAAACACCACAAACGGTATTTTTGTGTAATCGTTTCTGATGTAACATTCGTCTGATTTCACGCACGCTCATGTGCTAACGATCGATCCAGATTAGATCGTTTGCACCTCACTTCTCATCGGAGCCACGCAGATGTCGACCACTTTCTCCTACGATGTTTTTCTCAGCTATAACCACAAAGACAAACTTCGCGTACGCCGCCTGGCTGAACGGCTAAGAGACGCAAAGTTACGCGTGTGGTTCGACGAGTGGAACGTTAAGGCGGGAGAAATAATCTCACTCAAAGTTGA
>DASTTS010000416.1:0-4246 GCA_035760085.1 Pyrinomonadaceae bacterium | reverse complement strand
GTTGAGTTATCAGGATTGAAACTAGAGGAGCTGCGCTCGGCGTCATTCGTGAAGATCCTCAAGAACCGCCAGGCGTTATGATTGTGGTAAACTCGCTGGAACTAAAAAACATCGGAGCGTTATGACTACCAAAGCACAACTTCTCACCATTGCTGATTGGGACGCCCTGCCATATGGCGACGGCAATCGCTACGAAATAATCCTGGCTTCTCGTGCCAGGTGAATGAAATCTTTAGGCGTACTTGAAAGTGATGACTTCATTGAAACTAATCATCTCTATCGCATTAACAATGGCACTACTCTCCACCACGTTAACCGGTCAAAAGCCCGCCGGCGGCGACACGGAACTCGCTCGCAAGATCGCGCGTTTCGCGCCGACCACGCTGACTGCTGACACCTCGAAGCTCACGCCGAAAGACCGGCAGGCGCTCGAGAAGATCATCGCGGCGGCGAAGCTGCTCGATCCGTTGTTTCTGCGTCAGGTCTGGAGTGGGAACGACGCGCTCGAGAAGAAGCTGCAAGCCGACAAAACCGCCGCCGGCCGTCAACGACTCCATTACTTTTACATCAACGATGGCCCATGGTCGCGTCTCGACGAGAAAGAGCCATTCATCGACGGCGTGCCGCGTGAGAAGCCGCTCAACGCGAGCTATTACCCGGACGACATGTCGAAGGACGAGTTTAACTCCTGGGTCGCCACACTCTCCGATGCAGACAAGCAAAAAGCAACCGGCTTCTTCTGGTTAATTCGACGCGGGGCCGACAAGAAACTTACGATCGTTCCGTACAGTGAAGCTTATAAAGAGTATTTAGGACCGGCAGCAGCGTTGTTGCGCGAAGCGGCGGCACTCACAACCAACGCCACGCTCAAAAACTTTCTGAACAAACGTGCTGATGCATTTGGTTCGGACGATTACTACGAAAGCGACGTCGCCTGGATGGATCTCGACTCTCCGATCGACGTCACTTTTGGTCCATACGAGACTTACGAAGACGAGTTGTTCAGTTACAAAGCCGCGTTCGAATCTTACGTGACGCTGCGCGACGATGCGGAGACCGCAAAGCTCACGAAGTTCAGCGGCCACTTGCAGGAGCTGGAAAACAATCTTCCAATCGATCCGAAGTACCGGAATCCAAAGCTCGGCGCCGCTTCGCCGATTCGTGTCGTGAATGAAGTCTTCGCTTCCGGCGAGGGCAACAGCGGTGTGCAGACCGCTGCGTTCAACCTGCCGAATGACGAGCGAGTCGTAAAGGAAAAGGGATCGAAGCGCGTCATGCTGAAGAATGTGCAGGACGCGAAGTTCAACAAGACGCTGATCCCGATTTCGAAAGTCGTGCTCGATCCGTCTGAGCAGTCAGCACTCGCTTTTGATTCTTTCTTCACGCACATACTCTGTCACGAGCTGATGCACGGACTCGGACCACACAACATCACGGTTGGCGGCCAGGAAACCACCGTGCGCAAGCAGTTGAAAGAGCTTTACTCCGCCATCGAAGAAGCGAAAGCCGACATGACGGGACTGTGGGCGCTCCAGTTCATGATCGATCGCGGCATCATCGAGAAGGGAATGGAGCGAACGCTCTACACGACGTATCTTGCCAGCATGTTTCGTTCAGTGCGTTTCGGAATCACTGAGGCACACGGCCGCGGCGTCGCGATGCAGTTCAACTACCTGACTGATGAAGGCGCGATCAAGTTTAACGAGGCGAAGGGAACGTTCAGCATCGATCACGCGAAGATTAAGGAAAGCGTCACGAAGCTGACGCGCGACCTGCTGACGCTTGAAGCTGAAGGATCTTATGACAAGGCGAAAGCGATACTGGATAAATACGCGGTGATCAGACCGCCGATGCAGCAGGCGCTCGACAAGCTGAAAGACGTGCCGGTGGATATCGAGCCGGTCTTCCCGCTCGCCAAATAGAATTTTTAGCCGCGGATTTCCGCAGATGAACGCAGATCAATCCGCGTTTATTCGCGAAAATCCGCGGCTAAAAAACTATCTAAACTGCTTCCTGAAAAATGTCGCGATCTTCCACGCGTCGATCGCTTTCCACGGCAGCTCGCCGGTGGTGTAGTGGCCGCAGGGGAGCCAGACGACGTCCAGTGGAAGCTTGTGCCGGCGCGCCTCCGCGATCGCCTCATGCGAAAGCTCAAGAGGAAACGTTAGATCGTAGCGCGCAATGATGAAGCGCATCGGTCGCGGATCCATCTGCGCCACGCGCGGCATGAACGGTAGCGGGCTGATCGGCGCCCAGTAATCGCGCAGCTCGTCGAGCGTCAGATGATCCGCAAACCCGGCTCGCACGTGCGCGGTCGAGAGCCCGTGCCAGACCACATCCGCGACGTAACCGGAAACGTGATTGAAAGCTCCCGCTTTAAGATCAGGCTCGTGTGCGAAAGCGAGAAACGCTATACATGAGCCTACACTCGTCCCAAGAATCCCGATCTGTTCATATCCCTCGCTCTTTAACCACTGAACAGCAGCGCGAGTGTCCAGCACTGCTTGCCTCATCGATTGGATGGTGCGCCCGATATTGGTGCTGACAAGATGATCCGCGCGTTCAAGCTCCAATGGCTTTCGTTCGAGATGATACGGAAGCGTCAAACGCAACGCCGACATGCCGATCATGTTGAAGATCCGGCAAGCTTCGACGTGACTCTCCGGTTGCGCATTCCACTGCGGAAGCACGACCACAGCTTTGCGTGACCGCTGCCCGTTTTTGCTTTTTGCGGGAAAGAAACGTGCGCGCGCCGTGTTGTTCTCGCGCGAAGGTGTGCGAATCGCGCTCGTCCAGGTTAGCTGATCGCCTTCGAGACGATAGTCTTTAACTGGAGGCAGCGCGTAAAACTCTTCACTGGCGGGCATCACGCGCGCAGTGTGACGACGAAAGAGCTCACCCGGATCGTCGCCGTTCACGTGGTCGGCGATGTACGACAAACCCCACTCAAAAGGACGGACGATGCGGTTGTTATCTCTTTGGTGATACCAGCGCTCGCGCCGGTGCATGTAGTTCTGCCACAACATAAAAAGGCCACGGATTGCACAGATTACAAGATCTCGATTTATCTGTGAAATCCGTGGCTTCTTTTCTTACTTTAGTTACAAGTCGACAGCTTGAAGCTGTGAATGTAAGTGCTCCAGTTGAAGTTGCCGCTGGCCGGTTGGAACTGCGTCGTGAAAACCATCGTGCAGCCGTCCACCGGGTCGATACTGATCGTGCTGTAATCGCCCCAACGTGTCAGGTTGCCGGTTTGCGATCCGCTTCCCACGAGGACCGAAGTCTCGTTGCCAAGCGTTCCGGCCGGATCGGTTGGACCACGATACGCGTAACGAATACTCGGCACGATGCTCGAGCTCGAGATGTTGTAACCGATAGCGATGCCACCGGTCTTGTCCATCGCCGCGCTTCCCATCCAACGAAAATCATTCGACGGCGCGAACGTTCCCTGTTGGAAAAGTACCGGTGCTGCTGAGCCGAAAGTTTGCCCCGCAGCATTCCGCAGCTCATACCAGCGAATACCTACGCCGCTGCCGCTCGTCACCGAATGATTAATTACCAGCGCTTCATGGTCGCCGAAGTTTCGATAACTCAAGCGATACATCAACCGATCAGCCAGCGTATCGAGACGCGTGGTCGTTCCCGGTTGTACAACGCAAGCGCCGCCACCACATGCCTGGCTAAATGCCGCAACTCCCGCGACATTCGTTGGACCAGTCAATGTGCCGGTACCCGCTCCCCAGTTCACGGTGAATCGCCAGAACTGAACTGCGGAGCTGGTTAGACTCATCAGGAGATTGGGCGACCCGGCCGGAGGCAAGGTCGTGCCCTCGAGATCCGCCGGTTCCAGGCTATGGCCGGATGTTGTGTTGACGCAGGCTTGCCGTGCTGACAGGCCGGCCAGCATCTGAGCGCGTTCAAATGCGCATACCGTGTTGCCGGTAAACGAACGGCCGTTTCTAAACATGTTGTAGCTGATGTAATAGGCATCCGGCCAAACGCCCATCTTCGGATAATCGTTGAAGCTTCTGTCGTACGCAAAGGCGTAACGGAAGTAGGTTCCAGTCGGATCAGGACTCGTCGAAACGGCCACGCACTGAGTGTATGGTGTGGCTGAGACGGCGAACTGGGTCAAGATCCAACGGTCGGCCAACTGATCGTATTGAACGATCGGGTCGCCGTCGTTGTCTGTCTGGCAGCGACCGCCAAAACCCTGCCACACGACGTTGCCGTTTTTCGGAAATCC
>DASTTS010000415.1:0-3539 GCA_035760085.1 Pyrinomonadaceae bacterium | reverse complement strand
GTGGCCCAGACATTGAAAGACGTTCCGACAGCAAAGATTCGCGCGTCGAACGATCTGGATAGCAAAGTCCGAAGAGGTCTGGATTTGCTGTATGCGTATCAGCATGGCGACGGCGGTTGGGGTTGGTGGAAAGACGACAAGAGCGATCCGTTTATGACGGCCTACGTCGTGGATGGTCTGACGATGGCGAGTCGTGCAGGTTATCCCGTCGACGACTGGCGGCACGAACAGGGGCGGCAGAAACTGTTGTCGCTGCTCAACGCGGGCAAAAACGATAACGGAAATCCAATCGATGAGGAAACGCGTGCGTACATGATTTACGCGTTCACCGAAAGCGGTGATGGCGATGCTCACTTTCTTGACGAGCTGTACGGCAAGCGCAACAACCTCGGGGCCTATGGACGCGCGCTGCTGGCGCTGGCTTTGCAGGAGCGCAAAGACGGGCGCGCGCAGGAAGTCGCAAAGCTGATCGAAGGCGCGGCCCAAAAAGACGAGTTCGAGGCACACTGGCAAACAGCACGCGTGAACGACTACGGCCGGGATGTTTATCTTGACGCCGAAGCGACGGCGCTTTCGCTGAAGGCCCTGTCGCAGATCAAGCCCGACTCGTATCTGCTGCCCAGAGCCGCGCGCTGGTTAGTACATAACCGGACCAACGGCTACTACTGGCGCTCAACCAGGGAAACCGCGTTCGCGATCTACGGGCTTAGTGATTACCTGAAAGTCAGCAAGGAACTCTCGCCGGACTACACGTTCGAGGTTTATTTGAACGGGATCAAGGTGGCGGGACAACACGTTGGAGACAGTGACGTCACGAACGCAGAGACTGTAACGGTTTGGAAGAAGGGCGGCGAGATTGGTCCATCAAACCAAATCCGAATCGTGAAACACGGCAAGGGTGCTTTGTATCTTTCGAGTGCGCTTGAATACTTTACTGCCGATGAGAACGTAGCCGCGCAATCGGCGGGTGGATTGAAGATCACCCGTGAGTACCTGCGGCTGCGCGTTTCTGAAGACGAGAACGGCAAGGCGGGCTGGAAAGTTGAACCACTGACCGGCGAGCTGCGTTCAGGCGACCTGATTGTCGCCAGGCTTAGGCTCACTGGCCCACGCGCACAGTATTTGATGATCGAAGATCCGATTCCCGCCGGCGCCGAGCAGGTTGCGCGCATGAGCGGGCTTTATCTCAATTACTCGCTGGGCAATTGGTGCGACTGGTACAGCAATCGTGAGTTCCGCGATAACCGTACGGCGATCTTCATGAATTACTTCGACGGTGACGCGACGTTGCAATACGCAATGCGCGTCGAGGTGCCGGGCGAATTCAAGGTCGCACCGGCGCGTGCTGAGCTGATGTATCAGCCGACAGTGCAAGCGAATACGGCAAATGACCGCTTGAGAATTCTGGATAAGAACTAAGAGTTTTCTCTGCGATCTCTGCGTCTCTGCGTCCTCTGCGTTGAAGTAAGCCGTCGGACATATTTAACGCAGAGGACGCAGAGACGCAGAGATCACAGAGAAGATTCAATCAGGTCAAAAATTATGACTACTATTCTGAAACTTTGGTTCAGCACAATCGCGAGAACGTTCGCAAATCCTGTTGCGCTACTGGTGTTTGCGGTTATCTATGCGCTTCTGCTGGTCGCGTCTTACATATTTATTTGGATACGCGAAGCGACGATCTCGCAAGTGCTCGTTACCTACGCGCTGATGATTTTGATTCCGCTCGGCTTCTTCACCTGGCAAAGTTCGATCATCAATCGTGTATTGGATCAGAAATTCCGCTGGCGTGTAATCCTGATTGATGCCGTGAAGTTCCTGGCGGTGACGATTCTGGTGTTGCTGGTTGTGTGGCTACTCTATTACGTGCTGAACAAAATTTCGGCTCGTTACCCAGCTCCAGTCGTGCAAGTGCCGGTCGACAAGGCGACTCCGCCACCCACGCCGGCGCTTCATTGGCCCAGTCTGTTTTTGACCACGCTACGTTTTGTGCTGTGGGGTGTGGCGTTTCCGCTGGCAACAATTCATCTATGGATTGCGATAGCCGGTGGTGAGCTGCGCGCTCTTTTCAGAGATGGGGCGAAATCCTTTTTCAAACGAATAGGAACGGCGCTCGCGCGTGCCTTTTCCTCAGATTCTGTGTTGATTTACGGGCTCGGCCTGATCGTTTTCTTTGTGTTGCCGTACGTCATCCTCGTACCGACGTTTAATGTTAGCGGCAACAAGACGGAGTTCGCGTTTTTCGGTCTGCGATTGCTGCTGGCATTCCTGTTCAGCCTCGTTGGTTGGGTATCAACGCTGACCGCCCTCGCACGAACTGTACCCGCTTCGCCTGTCGAGGTTTCGGCATCGAATGTCGCGCTTGCGACGGAGTCGGCCGCCTGAGCTTGGAACGATATGAGATTTCCTGGACCATGGATTCGGCAGATGGACCGCGTGATGCGCGAGCACGCAATGCTCCTCTCGTTTGCCGGCGCGGCGATTTTGTTTCTCATTCTTCCTTCGTTGCACGCCAAATGGATTGCATTCAACCGGCCCGGTAACACGTCTGATCGAAACGAAGCAAAGATCGATGCCGCGCTTCAGCAGGCGGCCAACTCGGCGCTCGCGAATCGCGACGGAGCAATCATCGTCATGGATGCGCGAACGGGTCGCGTCCGCGCGATAGTCAATCCACAACAGGCCTATGCACAGGCGTTAATGCCCGGCTCGGCGATTAAGCCTTTCACCGCGCTAGCTACCCTGCGCGCCGAATTGATCGATGAAAGCTCGCGCACTGTTTGTCCTGGTCGCTTCACGGGATTGAATTTTTCGCTGCCCTGCGTCCACGCGAATCACCTGCCGCCGTTTTCGCCATCGCAGGCGATCGCCTACTCCTGCAACTACTATTTCGCGGCCGCCGGTCAGCGACTCGGTCGAGATAAGTTAGTGGCGACTCTGCGCGAGTTCGACTTTGGTCAGGCGACGGGGATCTCGGGAGAAGAACTCAGCGGCGTCTTGCGTCCGTGTGAGATCGGAACCGGGGCACGTGTCCGCAAATCCGAACTCAACGTAACTGACGAATCGGATTGCCCGGAGCGAGCAGCCGTGGGCGAAAGCAATCACATCCAGGTCACTCCCATTCAATTGTTGACAGCTTATGCAGCGCTCGTAAATGGTGGGCATTTGTTCAAACCCCAGGTGGCTTCGGGAGATCATTTTCAACCGGTCGAGCGGTCCAACATCAACATTGCCTCACAACATCGCGCCATCATAGTTGAAGGCATGCGCGGCGCAATCAACTACGGAACAGCGCGCGCAGCCAGACTCGATTCGCTGCCGTTAACCATCATTGGCAAGACCGGCACCGCGATGCCGGCAACAGGTTTTCGCAACAACGGCTGGTTTATTGGATTCGCGGCGCCGTTTCAAAGCAGCGGCGAATTAGACGCATCGCGACTCGATTTGGCGGTACTGGTTCTTTTGCCTCGAGCGCACGGATCCGATGCCGCGAAGCTGGCGCGGCCGATCTTCGAGACGTATGCAAATGAGATTAGCGC
>DASTTS010000414.1:0-14510 GCA_035760085.1 Pyrinomonadaceae bacterium | reverse complement strand
CACGGTTTCGAGGATGTCCAGCGTCGTCGGCACACCGATGTCAGCAGCAATCAAAACCTCTTCGAGCTGGTCCAACAACTCGTCGTCGATCTGCTTGCGACCGGCAAAAACCGTGTCGAGCCTCTCAGACAACGAATCGCGTGTCGCCGCGACTGCACGACGGAAACGCGCCGAAAACTCCTGTTCGAGTGCAGCTTCCTGAGCTTGCAGCTCTTCCATCGACCGATCAAGCCCGAGAATGGAGCTCGAGAAAGTCGATCGCGCCGGAACCGGTTCCGGTTTGACTGTCTGTTGCGGAGGTTCGACGCGAGGTTGAACTGGAGCAGCTTCGACAGGTCGTTCGACGGGTGGTGGCGCCGGCGTTTCTTGCTTTACTTGCGGTTCAGGTTTGGCTTCGACTGGCTCGTTAAGACGTAAAGAGACGAAGTCATCCTTTTTTCTTCTCCAAAAAAGTCCCATGTGTGCCGCAGATTATAAACAACGGCCACGAATTAGACGAATCCGTCAAAAATCCGCGGTTATCTGCGTTAAGTAACACCCACCAACTCAGACTGGGAAACTGGTTTTGGCGTAGGCTTTCTTAGTTTAACTTGTCCGGGTTTGATTTGACCTTCCTTACACGCTTCCGAAAGCGCGGCAACAACCGCCGGATCGTAGCGGGTGCCGACAAAGCTCTCGATGCGCGCGAGCGCGTCTTCGAATGCAAACGCCTTCTGATAGGGGCGATCGGTGGTCATCGCGTCAAACGTGTCGGCAACGGCGACAATCTTACCCATCAACGGAATCTCGTCGCCTTTCAGGCCCTGCGGATAACCCATTCCATTGACCATCTCGTGATGCATGTACATGCCCGGCAGAAACTCCTTCATCGCCGGAATCTGCGACATGATCTTGTAGCCCTTCTGCGGGTGGCCTTTCATGATCTCGTACTCTTCATCCGTGAGCGCCGCGGGCTTCTTGAGAATCTTGTCGTCGATCGAGATCTTGCCGACGTCATGCAAGAGCGCGCTGATACGGATCTTCTCGACTTCGTCGTCTGACAGGCCGAGACGCTGTGCAATCGCCATTGAGAAACGCGAGACACGTTCGGAGTGACCACGTGTGTAAGGATCTTTTCCGTCGATCGCAGCGGCGAGCGCTTTGACCGTGCCGATGAACAGCTCGCGGTTCTCCTGCGCAGACTTTTGCAAGTCGCCGATGAAGCGCTCGATCTGGTCGGTCATTATGTTGAAGGAGTTGCCGAGGTCGCCGAGTTCGGTGCGGCTCGTTACGGCGATGCGTTTGGAAAAGTCGCCGGAAGCAATGCGATGCGCACCACCGGCAAGCTCCTGAACTGGCTGCGTCAGTTTCTTCGCGAAGAAAATACCGACGAGGAGTGTCGACAACGCGGCGACGAAACTGATCCACAGCACTTGCCAGCGCATATCCGAGACTGACGCGAGCGCTGCCGCTTCGTCCTGGATCGCGATCACACCGAGACGCGAGTTCTTGTCGAGCTCGGCCGTGGCGTATGAGCCGAGCATCTCGACGGTTCGACCATCGCGCGTCGCGGAAAACGGCGCGAGCGCTGACTGTACTTGCGCGCCTGACTCCTGCCAATCCTGCACGACTTTCAGATCCGTCATGGCCTTTTCAGAAAACGCGACACTCGCTTCCGGATGCGCGACGGCGCGACCGTTCTGATCGACCACGAATACGACAGGCAATCCGGCATTCAAGAGCTCGCGCTCGCTCTTTGACGTCGGTTGCTGCACTGCGTCGAATACTTCCTGAAACGAGACAATCGCGACAACGGCCGCGACCACTTCTTGATTATCAGCACCGCCCAGTACGGGCTCAGCGATCGTGAGCGCCATCTCCTGTGCGGAACGGATGATCTGCGGGCGACTGACGACGAGGCCGCGCCCATTCATTTTTGCCAGTACCTCGCTGACGCGTTCATCAACTTCTTCGAGCTTAATTACGTCCTTCTGAAAAGCACGATGGAGTGTCCCGTCAACGGGCCAGAGCGCGAGGGCGATGACGTTTGGGTCATCCTGAAGAGTCTTTTCGAGCCTCCGGTTATAGCCTGCATCGTCCAGGGCCTTGATGCCGCCGGAGATCTCGAAGGCGCGGGCGAGGCCGGTGACGACGTCCCGGTAGCGTTGGCCGTAGAGCTCGATCTGGCGGGCCTTGTCCTGCACTAGCTGGGCTTGATAGCGGCCCTCAACAGACCTCAGCTCGTCGGCGCTCCGGCCGGACAGCACGTAGCCCGTGAAGGCGAGCGGCAGCAGGCCCACCAGCAGGAGGACTCCCAGGACTATGTAGAGGAGACGGATTCGTCCGAGTTTTTCGAGCATTCGTGGTTCTGGCGGTACAATCGGCGGCAGGCTACTCGGGCTCATGGCCCGGGGTTTGGCTATTATTGTCGAGCGCAAGCAACAGTGTCAACGAGTTTTAACACTACGTGGCGTCGCTGCGCTGCTGCGTGAGAAACTTGCTCAAACGCGAATCCGAATGATTTCTCACGCAGCGGCGCAACGGCGCGACGGATTTTCTCGACTTCTCTATAGCCCGCAGCGTCTAAACCATTGAGCAGCCGCTGATTGCTCCGTGCATGGAAACATTGGCTACCGACGAGATCATCGTTGAGCGTGCCCTGACCGGCGATGCCGAGGCTTTTGGCGAGCTCGTGCGCCGCTGGGAGCGCCGCATTTTCGCGCTCACTTACGGCATGCTCGGCCGCGAGGAGGACGCCCGCGACGCGACCCAGGAGACGTTTCTCGCCGCCTTCCGCAGCCTGCGCAACTTCCGCGGCGAAGCAAAAGTCTCGTCATGGCTGCACCGGATCGCCGTGAACCAGTGCATCTCGCGTCAGCGGCGCTCGAAGGTCCGGAGCGAGTCGGCGCTCGAAGACGAGCAGGAGCTGAACGCCGCCAGTTTCGCGACGCCGCGGAGTTACTCGCCAGCGTACGTGGCCGAGGGTCGCCAGCAAACGGCCGCCGTACGACGTGCGATTAACAGTTTGCCGGTCGAGTTACGGCAGGTAGTGGTGATGAAGGAGTTTGAGGATCTTACGTTTCGTGAGATTGCAGACGTGCTCGACCTGCCGTTGAGCACGGTCAAAAGCCGGCTGTACACGGCGCTAAAGCAGTTGCAGATGCGGCTACAGAAGTTTGAAAGCAGGAATTGAGATGAACGAAAGACAGAACTCTCCCGGTTGCGAACGCGCGCCAGATTTGATCGCGTATCTCTACGGCGAAGCTGACGAGCGCGAAGCACGCGACTTCCAGCTTCATTTGCAGCAATGCAGAAGTTGTCGTGAGGAGATGGCATCGTTTGGCGTTGTGCGCGAGTCGATCACAGCGTATCGAGACGAAGCCCTCGCCGGTTTCGTTTCAACGCCGGTTGCGGCACAGCCGAAGACGAAATCTGCACTCGCTGCATTGCGACAGTTTTTCGATCTATCGCCGCTGTGGCTGAAAGGCGCGACTGCATTAGCAGCAGTAACGTTTTGTGTGCTGGCCGGACTAGCTCTGTTTAGAAACAACAACAATCACGTGACTTCAACAAACGTGAATCCGAATGCGGTTTACACTGCGGACGACGTTAACCGGATCGTAAAAGAAGCACTCGCAAACCAGCAGAAACCACCACAAACGGTTGCAGTGAATTCTCCAAAGCCGAAACCGAAGAGCGCACGTGTTTCTTCAGCAACTCAGTCTGCTCGAAGTCAGCGGCCTCTTTCGAAAGCCGAACGTGAACAGCTAGCCGCCGAGTTGAGACTGCTTTCGAGCGACGACGATGCAACGCTTCATCTACTTGGAGATCGAATTAATCGATGAGTTTTTCTCACGCAGCGACGCAACGGCGCAGAGGAGATGCGATGATTCGCGTCTTCCGTTGTGCCGCTGCGCCGCTGCGTGAGAAATCTATTTTGAGGTGCAAATGACTTCTAGAATCTTGATGCTGTTACTCATGTCCGTTTTGGTGATCACTTGTGCAGTCTCCAGCTATGCACAGGAGTTGACCACGCCCGCTCCCGATCCAATCGAGCAACTTCGCCTCACGCCCGACCAGCGCCAGCGTGTCCGCATGATCCTGGAGGAAAACAAAAACGAGCGCCAGTCGATCAATCGTCGCGTGCGTGAAGCGAATGTCGCACTCGATCAAGCCCTCGATGCCGAACCCATGGACGAAAGCGTGATCGATCAACGGCTAAACGATCTCGCCACAGCGCAGGCCGCTCAGATGCGAATGAGAATTCAGACAGAAGTCAAAATCCGTCGTGAGCTGCGCCCCGAACAACTCGCGACTCTGCGACGGCTGCGATTACAAGTAAGAGATTTTGTGAACCCACGGCAGTTAAATCAACGTCCACTGAACCCTCAGCGCCGCAACCTCCCCCGGCAGCCTTAGGCATCCACAGATTACACAGATTAAGAAAATCCGTGTAATCTGTGGATAGCTTGACGCCCCGCATACAATTTGCGCATGATAGGCCGCTCTTCTAAACGCGCAGCCTAAAACTACTTAACGCTCAGGCGCAACCGAAAGAACGAGTCTGATAAGCTCTCCATGAACTTCGCCACGCGCGCCCTGCTCGAGCTGCAAGAGACCACACTCCTCGCTGCTCGCGCTTTTCGGGGTATTTTCAAGCGACCGCGCTACATCCCCGAAACCATCGCACAGATGGATGCGATAGGTGTCGGCTCTTTGACTATCATCATCCTCACGGGCTTTTTCACCGGCGGCGTGCTAACCGTACAAACGTTTCCGACGCTGAAAAGCTACGGCGCACAATCGCAAACAGGTTACCTCGTCGCGGTGTCGCTCGTACGTGAGTTGGGGCCTGTGTTGTGTGCACTGATGGTGACGGGGCGGGTCGGGTCCGCTATTTCCGCCGAGCTCGGATCGATGGTCGTGTCGCAACAGATCGACGCGATGCGCGCGCTGGGTACAGATCCCATCCGGAAGCTCGTCGCTCCACGTCTGTGGGCTTTGCTGGTGAGCCTGCCGTTGTTGACAGTGCTGGCGGACGTGCTCGGCATTTTCGGCGGCTGGGTGACGGCCGTACTGCTCTACTCCGTCTCCTCGAGCGTTTTCATTTCGGCCGTGCGCGACGGCATTACTACCGACGACCTGATTGGAGGTGTCGTCAAACCGCTCGTGTTTTCGCTGATTATCGGCACCATTGCCTGTCGCCAGGGACTCAGCACTGAGGGTGGAACGGTCGGAGTCGGCCGCTCAACCACGCGGGCAGTAGTAAACGCTTCAATCATCGTTATTATTGCCGACTACTTTCTCGCGAAAGCGCTTCAGGTTATTCTAGGAACCTCGTAGTTTTCTAAATGTCAGCCGAGATACACACGACTGCTCCCACAGTAAGCGAGAATGCTGCGGAGTCGACTTTTCATGAAGTTGACGACCGCGAGCGCGCTATACCTGCGATCGAGTTTCGTAACGTCCTGCTCGCTTTCGATGATCGCGTTATCCTTAACAACCTGAGTTTCAAGGTAATGAAGGGTGAGACGAAGATCATCCTTGGTGGTTCCGGTGGTGGCAAGTCGACGATCATTAAACTCGTTCTCGGGCTGCTCAAACCTGATGCAGGACAAGTGCTCGTAGAAGGCGAAGACATCACCAATTATAGCGAAGAGCAGATGATGCGCGTGCGCAAGAACATCGGTATGGTGTTTCAGGAGGGCGCGCTTTTCGATTCGCTTTCCGTGTACGACAACGTCGCTTTTCGACTTCATGAACAGGGCGTACCCGAAGATGAAGTCGAGCCTGAAGTTCGTCGCATGTTGCGGTTCGTCAATCTCGAAGATGCGATCGACAAGATGCCGATCGAGTTGTCGGGCGGTATGCGCCGTCGCGTCGGTATCGCGCGTGCGCTCGTTGGTGATCCGAAGATCGTTTTGTTTGACGAACCGACAGCCGGTCTCGATCCGCCGACTGCGCGCACGATCTGCGAGCTCGCGATGAAACTGCGCGACCTCGAAGATGTGTCGTCCATCTTCGTAACTCACGAGATGAACAATCTCCAATACATCTGTTCCGAGTATGCGGTGGTTGACGATGAAGGCAAAGTGATTTTCGAACGCGAAGGCGAGCGGCTTTGTCTTATCAACAGCAAGGTCATGATGATGCGCGAGGGCAAAGTCATTTTCAGCGGAACAGACGAAGCATTGCGACGCGCAGAAGATCCGTACATCCAGAGATTTCTGCGCGGACATTAAAGAAATAGTGAGGACAACGTCATGCCTCGATCAAAAGCGAGTGTCAGTCTGAGCCAGATACGAGTCGGTATCTTCGTGCTGCTTGCGATTGTCGTGCTCGTCTTTCTCGTACTCAACGCTTCCGGCGACATCAATCCCTTCAGCAGAAAGTTGCACTTGAAAGCTCGTTTCGTCGATGCGAACGGACTGCGTGAGGGTTCGGAAGTTCGACTCGCTGGCGTGCGCGTTGGCAAGGTCGAGCGCATTGTGTTGCTGGAGCCGTCGCCTGTTCCGGGCGCGCCGCGCGTTGAAGCACAGATGACTATTGATTCCACGATCGATGGTCGTCCTGCAAACGAGCGCATTCGTTCCGATTCACAGGCACAACAGGGATCGCCCAGTCTGCTCGGTAACGAAATGCTTATCAACATCACGCCGGGATCAGCAGTGGGCCAACCGGTTCAGGATGGCGCGCTTTTGCCGTCGTCATCTTCGAACACGGTCAACGACTTCGCCACGTCCGGAACTGATCTGGCCCAACGGCTCAGTAAACTTTCCGATGAGATCAACGGCATCGTTAAAGATGTGAAAGACGGAAAAGGTACGGTCGGACGCCTGTTCAGCGACGAAGCGCTCTACAACAACCTGAACGCGACGATTCGTGAAACTCAGGACGTGATGACGGCGGTCAGATCGGGCAACGGGTCCGCCGGCCGCTTCATCAATGATCCCGCGCTTTACAACAATGCCAACGAGATCTCCGTATCACTGAAAGCCATTGCCGACGATCTGCGTGCGGGCCGCGGCACGGCAGGCAAGCTGCTCACAGATGACGAGTTCTACAATCGCATCAATCGCACCGCCGACCGTCTCGACAAATCAGTAGACCAGATCAACCTCGTGATCGCCGACATCAACGCCGGTCGCGGCACACTCGGCAAACTCATTCGCGACGAGCAGATCTACAACGACGCTCGCGCCGCCATCGCCCGCTTCAACACCACCGCCGAACGCGTCGACAACCTCGTCGCCGCCGCTCAACGCGGTGAAGGCACAGTGGGCAAACTTCTGAACGACGACACTCTCTACACAAACGTCAACCAACTCTCCTCCGAAGGCGTAAAAATGATCTACGACTTCCGCCAAAACCCGAAGAAATACCTGACGATCAAGTTCGAGCTGTTTTGAAGTTTTTTCACTAGTACTGTCTCCATTTTTATTGTTGTCTGCTAACAGGGTCTTCTTGTTAGCCTCACGTATTTGAACTCTCAGTGTTGTCCACTCAGCCAGCGACAACATTTAGGTCGCCCGCATCGGCACCTATCACAATTAGCCATGTATCCCTTTCGTGTTTTCATCAGTTACGCGCATGAAGATCGAAACGCTGTTGAGGTTATTGATATAATTCTGCGCGGAGAGGGTCTCGTTCCTGTTTGGGATCGAGAGATTAAACCGGGCACGTCATTTACTGATGCGATAAAGAAGCAGATCGCAACCGCACACGTGTTCATGCCTTTGCTTACCCTCACTTCAGAGAATAATCCGTGGGTTCATCAGGAAATTGGATTCGCTGTCGGAATCGATGTGCCTGTTTTGCCTCTAGTACTCGACCAATTACCCGGAGAAATGGTGGCATCTATTCAGGCCATCAGAATCAAGTCTGATTTTTCAGATTTGATAGAGCATGTGCGTGCTACAAATATTGAGGCCCTGGTCCTGCGCCATGAGAGCGATTCAGAGTTGCAGCGGCTTGGTATCTCTAACCGTGTCGCTAATTACTCTGAGGAGCGAACAGAGTTACTGGTAAAACAGGCTGAACAACTTTCTCCACCGATATACGTTCGCCAGCGTGCGCTGTTTTCATCGTTTTCCCTGCCGGATGCAGCACCAACTCATCCTTTGTGGGATGAAATCGAACCCATTCGCCGCCGCAGCGAATACCATAGAAGACTTCTGCGGCGTGAACGCAAGATCCTGGAAAGCCATGCGCGATTATGCGGTTGCTCTTTAATAATTTGCCCGTTTATAGATAACGAGAACCGGGCCTCGGCTCGTGCTCACGTGGCACAACTTGAACAATTGCTATGTTTCTTTGAATCGATGCCGGATGACAAGCTCATTGTGGGACTTACCCAGGGTGGGATCGAAGAACACCTCAATTTATTAGGTGACCAATTTGGGACGAAGGCTTTAACGCCACAACCAGGAGCAGATTATCGCCAGACATCATTTACCCGTCATGCGCCTACTGTGTTGAAGTGGCTGCGAGACTTTGACCAGGAACTCGAAAGTATCCTCCAAACTGCAAAGGTAACACCTACTGAATCACGAAGAATGGCTATAGCCAGAATCAAGGTCCAGCTTCAAACATGACTTCACCCATTACGATGTCTTACATTCAAAAGGGAGGCACCCAAGTCAACATCCGGTCAATTTTGTTAATCCTGAAATCCTGTCTCACATGATTTCAGGATTTGCACGATTGACAGGATTCAAACATTTCTCAAGCCAAGTGTGCGAACCAGGCGATGCAGGTTGGTCGGGTGGATGTGCAGGAGTTTGGCGGCTTCGGTGTAGTTGCCGCTGGTTTGTTCCAGGGTGCGACGGATGAGTTGTTTCTTCATTTCATTTACAGCGTCGTGATAGCTGGTGGGGTCGTGCGGTTGAGGGTTGTTGGCCCATAGGGCTTCCGGTAAATCATCCGGCAGCAGCACGTCGGTATTGCCGAGAACGACTGCCCGTTCGATCGCATTTTCCATTTCGCGCACGTTGCCCGGCCAATCGTAGGCCATCAGGCAGTTGTGCGTCTCCGGGGAGATGCCGCTGACAAGCCGCTTACATTTCTTACTAAACTTGGACACAAAATGATGAGCGAGCAACGGAATGTCTTCACGACGATCCCTCAGTGGAGGCAGTGTTAGAGAGATCACGTTGAGACGATAGTAAAGGTCCTGGCGAAAAGCTCCGCTCCTGATGGCTTCCTCTAAATTCCTGTTTGTCGCAGCGATTAGACGAATGTCGACACTTACTGTTTTCGTGCCGCCAACTCTTTCGAACTGACGTTCCTGTAAGACACGCAAAAGTTTTGCCTGCGTCGCAGGCGTCAACTCACCAACTTCATCGAGAAAGAGCGTTCCTCCATCCGCCACTTCCAGACGGCCTCGCTTCTGGTTAACAGCCCCGGTAAATGCTCCTTTCTCATGCCCGAAGAGCTCGCTTTCAAGCAGTGGTTCAGACAGGACGGCGCAGTTGATCGCAATAAACTGCTTCGCTGACCGCTCGCTATTTTTGTGAATGGCATGGGCCACAAGCTCCTTGCCGGTGCCGCTTTCACCGCGAATGAGAACCGTCGACTCGCTTGGCGCGATCCTTTCGATAAATCGAAAAATCTCACGCATGCGGGCGCTCTCGCCAATCATGTCGTGCTCGAGATTGATCTCCTGTTGCAGTCGTTGATTCTCGTATTGCAACGACTCCAGATGCTGCACGTTTTCGATTGCCACTGCCGCAATCGCACCAACCGCGGTCAGCAACTGCAAGTGACCTTCATCGAGAACAGTCGCCGCATTGGTTGTGTCGACGTAGATGAGCCCGATAACGCGTTCCCTGATTACCAGCGGCACACACAGCAACGAACACACACGAGCAGCAACCAGGCTCGCCACGTCGCGCAACGACTCGTCGTCCATTCGATCGACACACAGAATCGCAGCGCCTTCCCGCAGAACCTTGTTCGCCACTGACTGGCTGATCCGAATCGGCTGTTGCGCCTGCAACGTGTTATCGATCCCGCAGGAGGCGAGAAATTCTTCCGAGTTCTCTTTGACGAGAAGTATCGCGCCACGCTCACCCGGAACAGTCTCCATAACAGTGTCGAGTAAAGCGCGTTGCAGTGGAATTAATTCGTGGATTGTGCTCAACGAAGTACTGATTTTCAGCAACGCATTTAAGTCGCTCGCGATGCGCGCATCGGCGGGCAGGTTTGCGGCAACGGCTTCGGGTTTTAAGTACAGCGCGTCCTGTCGGGCGAGGCGAATCATCGAGGGGTTTACCGGTTCTTCTTCGCTGAGTTCGACGAGCGTGCCGGTGGCGCTTTCTTCAGGGTCCTGTAAAAGAAAAACGAACCCCACGCTTCCTACGGAAAGTTGATCACCATGATGCAAATTCTGCTCTGCGACCGGGATCGAATTAACGAAAGTGCCGTTGCGACTATCCAAATCGATGACCTTGAATGATCCGCTTTCTCTTCGGATCACGCAGTGTCGCCGGGAGACAGAGTGTTCATTGATTCTGATCGAATTGGAGGATTCACGGCCGATCGAGATTTCCTCTTCAGCCAATGCGAAGGTGGTTCCCTCAGCCGGACCAGAGATAGCGAGTAGTTGTGGATTTGTCGTCACCGCTTCGTTGAGTGAGAGCCAGAGTGTCAAATGCGACAGTGTTGAGTGTCAATTATGACATACCTGAGGTATCTCTGCGGCTCTCTGCGTTAAGGCTATTTCAACGCAGAGAACGCAAAGATACGCAGAGAGCGCAGAGAAATCTTAGTGGCACGTGGTTGGCAATGAGAGGGGCGGCGCCGGCCAGCTCACAGAAGTCCTGCCGGGTCAAGCCACAAATCCCGATTGAAGGAGAAATGATAATGAGCACAGCATTAGCCAAAGATCCCGCCGTTCCAACTCTCGACCCCTCGGGCACCCCTTTACCCCAAACATTGCAAACCATAATGCCCGCAGTAGTAACTCCCTACACCCAAACAATCGTCACCGATATCGACGGTGACGGATTGAATGAGATGATCGTTTTTGACAACAGTCTCCAGCAGCTCGCGGTTGTGCATCAATTCGAATACACGGACTTTACGCTCAGTGAGATCTCTTCAACCGTCTGGCCCAACTCAAATTCTCCCATCTGGACGAGTGACACCAGTCCTCACTGGATGACCACCTGGGCGTCGCAACAAGGAGCTGTGCCCGGAGGCTGGACCATTGGACCAGGTGACGCGGTCATCGCCGCCGATCTCGATGGCGATGGTATCCTCGAGTTGTTTATTTACAACCTCACGTTTTCTAAGTACGGAGTTCTGAAATGGCAGACGACCACGAACCAATTCCAAACGGTTTACAAAACAAACAACGTCTCTAACATCGGCGTCTTCGGCTCTCAATACTTCGTTGTCCCGAATGTACACGCCATCGTGCCGACCGCACCCGCGAACGCAGCAGGCATTCTTTACTACAACCCAACGAGTAGTCATATGGGGATGGGAATGTTCTACTATTCACCCGGGACCGGGTTTGTGTCGTGCTGGACACTGGCCGGATCGGAGTTGCCCAACAACAGTTGGAATCTAGCTGCGAACTCGCCACCCGCCAACGCGTTCTGCCCGGGTATCTTCGCCGTAACAGCAACACCCTCCGTCGTCGTTCTCGACGACCAGGATCAATACATCGCTTTATTGACGTGGAACGGATCCGCCTTCCTCGCTCCCTTTGGTGGCCAGAACCCTACCGCGGGAAACTGGCGCATTAACGCAGGCGACCAGATGCTGGCTGCCGATCTGGATGGAGATGGGCTGACCGAGATCCTGATATACAACCCCGGTACGGGATTCCTTGGCATCTTGAAATGGAGCCTCGCGAGCACTAACTTTGAGTCTCTAGTGGTGACCAGTGGGACCATTACCACTGGACAATACAGTTTTGCCATCAACAGCAACAACAGTTTTTACTGCCTCCCTGGCGTGGCAGGCGCTCCCGCCCGGATCGTTGCCTACTCGTCGGATCCAGTGAACGTCGCGCTGTTGAGTTACCAGAGTGGTAAATTTGTTTGTCAATGGTCCGGATCGTCGCTGTCTCCCAACATCAATGGCTGGCCGGTGAGCGGCAAAGATAGTTTTTACGTGGGCACGCCGTCCGCCACACCGCCAATGTTTACGATTTCAAATCAGGGCGCTTCTAATGCGCCGGTCCCGACATTGGGAGCAGTCGCTATAAGTGCCACGGGCCTGCAAGTCACTTCGGACGAATCGATTCCCATCCAGTCGTGGTCGCCGGCATTTGTGGCCGATGCCCCCAAAACTGCTTTCACCGCATTCCAGACCGGTGACCAGCCCGCCATTTACACATACATCAGCAACCTGTTTCCTGTTCCGGGCCAGCCGGGCGGCCCGAACCAGCCGATTCGCACGCTTTATACAAATGAGAATTACCAGGGTAAGTTCCAGGCGTATGCTGTCGCTCTTGCCGGTGTGCCTACGCCGTCTCAGATCCCGAGCACTTGGCCGGCTCACCCGACTACCTGGAGCACCAGCGACTGGGCAACGGTGGTGACAACCATCGTTAAAGAATGCAATCAGGTGGATACCGTTTACAGCTTTTACGCCGACCTTGGTGGTTTCGCAAGCATACTGAATGCGTTCCAAATGAGTGACTTCAACATGGTCAGGCAAAACATTCAAGGTATCACGCCGGCCACTCCACCTACGTTCAGTTACTGGGAAGGGCAAGCCATTGTGGGTTCCATATGGGTCATGGCGGCCGCCACCGCCTTCATCGACCAAAAGGCGGTTGCCGGAAGCTTGAATGTGATTTTCACCCTTATGGGTTCAATTGCCAGTGCCGCATTCGGCTACAATCCCACAGAAGAGGAGTCTTTGGCCTTTGACGAAGTTGAGCACGCACTCACCGAGACGTTAGCCGCATCGTTTGTTGAAGAGAGTTTGGATCTCACCGCGTTTTTGGGCGACCCGGTCAAGTTGAATATTCTCGATGGACTGAGTGGTAACGAGTGGCAGATGCTTACTTCTCTTCCCAGCTCGATGCAGGGGCCATTCCAGCAGCAGGACCGCCTCGCGATGTATGAACAACTAGTCCCGGCCTACCTGACGATAGTGACGACGGCGCAGACCCAGTCTTCCCCCGCCCCGTTGTACTATTCGAATGGCATCTCCTACAACTTTAACAACCCCCTGACGCGAGATGCTTTTAAAGCGTCAGCTTTTTACAAAGATCTGTTCCACACCCTTGGTGTATCAGAGGAAGCCTTCTTTTCGGGACTCGGGGCCTGGGCCGCGATTCCGAGAACGACAGACTGATGGGCAGGGAGTGGGTTTCAATAGGCCACGTCGTCACAGACGTGGCCTTTCTTTCGGGCTAATATCCTGTTGATTCTGTTAATCCTGAAATCCTGTCTCACATGATTACAGGATTTGCATGATTACCCGGGATTCCTAGCGCGGCGACGTTGAGCGCGGCGAGTTGAGTTGTTTCAGCAACTCGCGGACGGCGACGTCGAGTTGGGAGTCGCGCGACGTCAAGGTTTCGCCGATGGGGCGCGTGACTTCGATGTCGACGGGGCGCGGGTTGCGCTCCATGTTGGTGCCGTCGTTCGCTGTGATCTTCATGCGCGGCAGGCGCAGGATCGTGCCGTCGATTAATGGCTGGTTCCACGTGTAGATGATCCATCCTGCGGTGGGTTCGCCGACGACCTGGCCCAGACCGAGTGTGCGATAGCCTTCACTAAAGTCTTCCGCGTCGGACAAAGAATGCTGGTTGGTGACGAGAATCGTCGGACGATTGAGAGCACGTTGGCCCAGGACCGTGCGAGCGGGCGTCGCACTCGTACCGCGCAGCGTCATCGTTAAATAACCACGCCGCGCGAGGACGTCGATCGCGTAAACGTTTACAAAGCCACCGCTGTTGTTGCGAACATCGATCACAACACCGTCTTTCGCGTAGTTCTCAGCATCGAGATCGATGTGCAACTGATTGAGCGAGGCGGGCGACATGTCGAACATGTGCGCGTAGCCGAGCCGGCCGGTGCTCGCCTTCGCGACGTAGGCGCGATTCCGCTCGACCCACTGCCTGTACATCAAACCGCGTTCGGTCACCGCATTCACCGGACGCACAACGACTTCACGCTTGCCCGCCCCGTCAGCACTCGAACCTACAGTCAAACTAACTCGACGCGCGATTTTGTAGTTCAGCGTCTCTTCGAGGTTCGTGATTTGATCGATCGCGC
Organism: Pyrinomonadaceae bacterium; assembly: GCA_035760085.1. Taxonomy (GTDB): domain Bacteria; phylum Acidobacteriota; class Blastocatellia; order Pyrinomonadales; family Pyrinomonadaceae; genus PSRF01. The sequence continues at coordinate 288 of DASTTS010000414.1, read as the reverse complement.
GGCCATCGACCGCCAGCAAGTAGTCACCAGCCTTGATGCCTCCCGTGATCGCGGCAGGACTCAACGCAATCACTTCCGTCACGCGCAAACGCCCGCTCGCTTCATACTCACCGCGATCGAAACGCAGCCCGATGCGACCAGTTGAAGGCTGAACTGTCCCCGCCGGTGGATTCGCACCGAGATGCGACGCATTCAGCTCGCCAACCATCAACTGCATCAAGCGCCGCATCTCGTCGGGCGTGCGCGAGCCCTCGATGAGCGGCTCGTATTCAGCGCGAATCGCTTCCC
>DASTTS010000413.1:0-4639 GCA_035760085.1 Pyrinomonadaceae bacterium | reverse complement strand
GGCTCGCTCTGCGACATGGCTTTGGCTGTTCCTTCCAGCCGCACCTCGCGCGTGCAGGAAGCTCACATCACCATCGGACACCTCTGGTGCGAAATGGTCGATCAGATTTCGTGAACAACTATTTTTGTCATTTATAAACTTGACAGTTACACGGGTGTGATGAATTCTGTTCGCACCCGACGCTTGAAAAACTAAATGCTGCCTCGCGAGAGAGGCTTCCCCAACGGGTTTCTGCGTGAGAACAACACGCAAGGGTCGAGGTGTGCCTGATGAAGAAGAAGCGAAAGAAGAAGACAGCGCTGGTGATCTGCCGTGATCGGAAACAGTTTTGGACAACACAAACTCAGTTCTGGCAGTGGGTGCGCGAAGGCATCGTCGTTAAGACGGGCGAGCAGCCGTTGACCGGTCTCTTCCGGCGCGAGCACGAGGAGTTGTTGGTGTTGTTGAGTAATACGGTCTTGAACCTCGCACATCCCAACCACATGCGCGAAGCCCTGCTATCACGACGCATTGGCATGTCAGGCAAATAATCTTGTTAATCCTGAAAAGCTTGTAATCCTGTCTAAAAACTGATTCTCCAATTCACGATGCCCCACCTATTACTAATTTTCTTATTCTTCCATCCGCTTCAATCAACCGACGATCGCTACCGTCTCGGTCCGGGCGACGTGGTCGACATCCGCATCTACAACCGCCCACAACTCTCGCGTGAAGCCGTGCGCGTCGAAGGCAACGGCATGATTCGCATGCCTCTGATCGAAAACGAAATACAAGCAGCTTGTCTCACTGAAGGCGAGCTCGCAAAAGAGATCTCCACACGTTACGCCAGGTATTACAAGAACCTTCAGGTCGACGTCTTCATCAAGGAATACCACTCAAAACAAGTCGCCATCATTGGCGCCGTCAACGAACAAAGCCGTTTTGAGTTACAGCGACGCGTGCGTCTATTAGAACTACTGACCTACGCGAAAGGTCCGTCAACCAAAGCCGGCCAGACGATTAACATCGTCCATTCGACTGCCGCCACACCTTGCAAGCAGGCAGACGAGACCGACACCTCCGCCGCATTCTCTAGTTACAAACTGAGCGACGTGCTTCAAGGCGATCCAAAATCGAACCCGTACCTCGAAGCCGGAGACATCGTCACGTTACCTGAAGCCGATCAAGTCTACGTCGTCGGCAACGTCTTCATGCCGCTGACAATCTCGTTGAAAGAGCCGATCACGTTGACGCGCGCGATCGCGATGGCGGGCGGTCTCAAGCAGGACACTCGCAAAGACAAGATCCGCATCCTGCGCCAGGAGCCCGGCACGACGATCAGAAAAGAGATCACGGTTGATCTTTCCGCGATCGAGAAGAAGCGTTCTGAAGATCTGGCGCTCGCGCCAAACGACATCATCGACGTTCCGACTTCAGCAGGGAAAAGCTTCCTGCGCAGCCTCGTCCAGGGCGTCGTGCCCGGCGTGGGCCAACTGCCCGTGCGTGTTGTGCCTTAGCCGAGTAGGCACAGTACCGAGCGCGGTAGCGCCGGGTCAACCATCATAAACACGTCCGACGATTAGCTTTGACCCGGCGCTACCGCGCTCGGTACCGTGCCTACTCGGCAGAATTTAGTGACGACCTAGATCATGAACCCAGATAAACAGCTCGCGAAGCCTACTCCCAAGCTCGAAGCTATCGACCGACCGATCGAGCCGCCGCAGTCCTACAACTACGGCGTCGATCCTAACGCCGAAACCGAAGTTCACCTGCTAGACTACTGGCGAGCGATTCGCAAACGTCTCTGGCTCGTCATCGGCGTCGTGGCGCTGATCACGATGCTCGCGGTCGTCTACGTCGCGCGTAAGCCTGACTTTTACGAAGCGCAGGCACGAGTCCAGGTCGATCTCGAAGAGACCGGCAATCTCGTCAACAACACACGCCCGCTCTATGGTCCAACTGACGATCCCATCTACTTCAACACGCAGCTCCAAATCCTCGTCAGCCCCGGACTGATGCGACGCGTCGTTCGCACACTCGATCTCGAACACAATCCCGATTTCTTCAAAGGTGCGCAGCGACAATCGACGTGGCAAACGCTACTGCGCATGGTCGGACTCGGCAGCAAGCCGCAGGAAACGCCTAAGCCCAACAATCAGTTGCCGTTGACGACGAGCGTCGCACAGGCAACCGCACGCGAAGATCTAACCGAAGCAAAGCGACTCGCGCCTTATGTCAACACGATCCTAAGCGGGCTGAAAGTCGAGCCCGTGAAAGAGACGCGCGGTTACTATAAAGAAACACGTCTCATCGATATCAAGTTTACTCACACGGATCCGGGCGTCGCGGAGAAAGTCGTGAACGCGATCGCGGAGGTTTATGTCTTCTCTAATTTGGAGAAGCGAACTGAAGCCAACAGCACCACCGGCGACTTTCTCCAGAAGCGCATCGCCGAGCTGCAACAACAGATTCGCACGTCTGAAGAACGACTCGTCAACTACGCCAAGAACAATCAGATCATCTCGCTCGATCCTAATCAAAACACGGTCGTTGAGCGGCTCGCCGGCTTGAACCAGCAACTGCTACAGGCAGAAAACGAACGTAAGACTGCAGAGGCTGCGTACAACGCCGCTAAGTCTCCCGAAGCAGCAAATGCGCTCGTCGATGAGGCGACGAAACAAAACGGCGACCTCGAAGCGAAGCTGATCGAGCTGCGACAAAAGCGCGCGTTATTGCTTGTCGACGCCACCGAAGAAGCGCCGGAAGTAAAGGAAGTTGACCAGCAAATCGCCGAGCTCGATAAGCAGTTGAAAGATCTGCGCAGCCGCAAGTCCGCTACGCTAATGACCAACCTGAACACGCGCTATCAACAGGCCCTCGAGCGCGAACAATCGTTGCGCAAAGCCTTCGAGCAACAACGCGCGCAAACGCTTTCGCAGAACGAAGCAGCGATCAACTATCGCATTATTCAACAGGAGATCGAGACGAATAAGTCTTTGCTGAACGGCCTGCTCCAGGGCGCGAAAGAGAACGACGTCGTGCTCGCGGGCAAGCCAAACAACATCTCGATCGTCGATTACGCTTTGACGCCGGACACGCCGGTTGGTCCAAACCGCACGCGCACCGTGATGGCAGCATTCTTCCTGTCGATCGGCCTCGGTCTCGGTCTCGCGCTCTTCTTCGAATATCTCGATGACACGGTGCACTCGACGGAGGAAGTTGAGCGCGTGCTGCACTTGCCCGCACTCGCGGTGATTCCTTCCGTCGGCAGCGCTGCGCGTCGACGTGTTCTGGGCGGTGTCTCAAAGACGACTGCGTTGCAAAAACAGGGCAACGGAAACGGTAGCGGCCATTCTGAACTGTTAATGAACATGGATAGTCGTTCGCCACTCGCAGAAGCGTATCGACATCTTCGTACGTCGGTTTTGCTCTCGACTGCGGGGCGCGCGCCGAAGTCTTTGCTCGTGACATCGAGTTTGCCGGGTGAAGGAAAGACCACGACTGCCGTCAACACCGCGATCAGTCTCGCGCAAACGGGGGCGAGTGTGGTGATCATCGACGCTGACATGCGTCGACCGCGGCTACAATCGATCTTCGACATGCAGGGGCAGGAAGGACTCAGCTCGATACTTTCAAGTGATGCGAGTGAAGACGACATGCTGTCGATGGTCCGGCACGATGAGGAAAGCGGGCTGGGTGTGCTGACTTCCGGTCCGATTCCGCCGAACCCTGCTGAGCTACTCGGCTCAGATCAGATGCGCCGACTTATCACGACACTCCAGGCGAACTACACGCACGTCGTCATCGATTCACCGCCAGTAAGTTCATTCACGGACGGTGTATTGATCTCGACGATGGTTGACGGCGTGTTGCTCGTGGTCCATGGCGGCAAGAGCTCCAGGCACATCGTGCGACGATCTAAGCAACTGTTGGGCGATGTGGGCGCGAAGATCTTCGGCGTGGTGCTGAACAACGTCAACCTCCAATCTCACGATTATTACTACTACCAGAGTTATTACGGGCAGAAGTATTACGAGAAGGAAGCCTGAATCCGCGTTTGATGCCTGACCTCGCGATCCGCTGTGAAAGCCTGAGCAAGCAATACCGGATCGGATCTCCAGACTCTTACAGGACGCTGCGAGATGCGATCTCCAACACCGCTCTCGCCCCTTTTCGTCGCTCCAAAAACAACTCGCAAAACGGTCACATCTGGGCGCTGCAAGACGTCTCGTTTGAGATCAGTCGCGGCGAAGTGGTCGGCATCATCGGCCTGAACGGTGCGGGCAAGAGCACGCTTCTGAAAATACTTTCGCGTATCACGGGTCCCACGCGCGGGCGCGCAGACATTTACGGGCGCGTCGGTTCGCTGTTGGAAGTCGGCACGGGCTTTCATCCGGAGCTGACGGGTCGCGAGAATATTTATCTCAACGGCGCGATCCTCGGCATGCGTAAGGCCGAGATCGATCGCAAGTTTGACGAGATCGTCAGCTTCGCTGAAGTCGAGAAGTTCCTCGACACGCCAGTGAAGCGTTATTCGAGTGGGATGTACGTGCGGCTCGCGTTTGGCGTGGCGGCGCATCTCGAGACGGAAGTGTTACTGGTTGATGAAGTGCTGGCGGTTGGTGATGCGCAGTTTCAGAAGAAGTGTTTTGAGAAGATG
>DASTTS010000412.1:0-4998 GCA_035760085.1 Pyrinomonadaceae bacterium | reverse complement strand
GACCTCGATGTCACGCAGGACCTCCTGGAGTTCGCTGCGCATGTCTTCAATCTTTTGATAACGCTCCTGCGGCGTCTTGGCGAGTGCTTTGTCGAGTATCTCCTGAATGCGACGCAACGCGAGCGAGTCTTCACCGCGGGCTTCCGCGATCGGCTTCGGCTTGTGATAGACGACTGCGTAGCGCACATCGAGTGCGGTCTTGCCGCGAAACGGCCACGTGCCCGCGAGCATCTCGTAGAGCAAAACGCCGGTTGAAAAAATGTCCGCGCGATGATCGGCTTTTAAGCCCTGCGCCTGCTCGGGTGCAGCGTAGGTTGAAGTTCCATAAGGCACGCCGACTTCCGTGAGCTGCGGATCACTCGACGCCGAGTGCGGAGTCTCGATCAACTTCGCGAGACCGAAGTCGAGCACTTTCACCGTCCCGGAGCGCGTGACCATTACGTTGCGCGCTTTGATGTCGCGATGGACAATGCCACGACTGTGTGCAGCGGCGAGCGCGTCAGTGACTTGAATCGCGATGGAGAGTGCGCGGCGCAGATCGAGTGGTTTACCATCGACGATGTCACGCACGTTGCGCCCTTCGACGTACTGCATCGCGATAAACTGAATGTCGCCGACTTTATGCAGTCCGAAGATCGTGCAGATATTGGGATGGTCCAGCGACGAAGCGAGCTTCGCTTCACGTTCGAAACGAACGAGGTTGGAAGCGCTGTCAGTGAGATCCGGCGGGAGCACCTTGATGACTGCGGGCCGATCGAGCGTCGTATCGAAGACCTTGTAAACAGTGCCCTGTCCACCTTCACCGATTTTTTCTACGACGCGATAATGGAGGAGGAGTTGCCCGAGCATAGGAGAATGGGGTCGATCAGCTTTCGGTGCGGCGGTATTCTAGAGGTAGGTTAGACAGGATTACAAGATTTCCAGAATTAACAGGATTATTTTGTTCATCCCAAGATGGAGGTCACTGTTGAAAAATTTTTGGATCTTTTTCCTACTATCGATTCTCGCGGCACCACATTGGACTCTTCAAACGAGTGGCGTCACGCATCGATTGCGCGGCGTCAGCGCGGTGAGTGAGCGCGTGGCGTGGGCCAGTGGTGCGGGCTCAACCGTTCTCCGCACGACCGACGGCGGCCTCACCTGGCAAAAGCTCAACATCACGACTGAAACACTCGACTTCCGCGACATCGACGCCATCAACGCGGAAACTGCTTACGTCATGAGCATCGGCAATGGACCAGCCTCACGAATCTATAAAACCACTGACGCCGGCAAAACCTGGAACCTCCAATTCAAAAACGAAGACCAAAAAGCTTTCCTCGACGCGATGTCGTTCTGGGACGCAAACCACGGCATCGCGTTCGGTGACTCAGTTGATAAGCAGTTTTACATACTCACCACTACTGACGGCGGGCGCACCTGGTCACACGTCGCGCCAACGAGCCTGCCGCCCGCACAAGAAAATGAAGGCGCATTCGCTGCCAGTGGCACCAACATCGCCGTGTTTGGCAAGTCGCACGCGTGGATCGGTACCGGCGCCGCGACGAAATCACGCGTGCTGCGCACGGCGGACGGCGGTCGCACCTGGCAAATCGCCGATACGCCACTCGCCTCCGGACCATCCACCGGAATCTTTTCGATCGCTTTTCGCGACGCGAAGCATGGCGTGATCGCCGGTGGGGATTACACGAAGGAACAAGCTGCTGTCGATAACCTCGCGGTTACCGGTGACGGAGGTGTCACGTGGACACTCGTGAAAGGCCTGTCAGGATTTCGTTCAGTGGTGGCTTATGTGCCGGGAATGAAGACACCAGCGCTGATCGCGCTTGGACCATCAGGTGGCGACTACTCGCTCGACGATGGTCACACCTGGAAACCGATTGATGGTCCAGGTTTTGATACGTTTAGTTTTGCACGCGGAAAACAGATCGGATGGGGAGCCGGCGCAAAAGGAACAATCGGCAGGTTAGGTTTCAACGAATAGTTTAGACAGGATTTCAAGGATTTTCAGAATTTCCAGGATAAATCCTGTAAATTCTGCAAATCCTTGAAATCCTGTCTAAAACTATCTCGCCTCAACGCTGCGCGCCGCGTTCTTCATGTGCTTCTTGATCGCACTCTCGAGATCGGCGGAGCGGCCGTAACCAAAACCGGAGCTCTGATAACGCACGATGCCTTCGTGATCGATCACGATGTAAGTCGGGTAAGCGCGGATGTTGAAGGCATTCTGGATTTTTCGATTCCCGTCGCGATACTGCGGCCAGATCATCCTGTTCTTATCAGTGAAATCCTTCCACACCTCGTCGTCGCGGTCCGAGCTTATTCCGATCAAAACAAACGACCCCTCTTTCGAGTAACGCTTGTAAAGATTGCGAAGCTCCGGCACTGATTCAACACAAGGCGGACACCACGTTCCCCAAAAATCCAGCACCACAACCTTGCCCTTGAGATCGTCCAGCGAAACATACTCTCCCTGCAACGACGTGAACGAGAAATCGGGAGCATAGTTTTCACGCGCACGACGCGGGTTCTCGACCAGTTTTCGTGCCATTTCGGCATAGCTGCCTTTGGGTTGCGTCTGGATGTACTGCTTGAGCTCTACAGCGCCTTCCTCGTCGCGATTCAACTGCATGAGGACCACGCCGAGGTTGTAGTGGATTATCGGTCGCGCGTTATCGATGGCGAGCGCCTGGCGAAAGACAGTCTCCGCTCCCTGAAGCTTTTTCTGATCTTTTTTGTCTGCCTGCGCCTGGAGCGCCAGCCCTTTGTTGTTGTAGGCCTTGACCAGGAGTTGTTTGTCACCGGCGGCAAACTCGATCGTCTTGTCCGCGGAGTCGATCACGTTCTTGTAAGCTTCGAGTGCGAGATACGTTTCTGACAGCCAGCCGTAGCACTCAGCGCACTTCTTCTCGCGCATTTCATTGGCACGCTTAAAAGTTTTTAGCGCCTCGTCATAGCGGCGCTGGCGGAAGAGTGTTTTGCCGCTCTCGAGTTCATCTTCATACGTCGGATCCTGCGCGACAGCGGTCCAGGCTCCAACGCAAATCAAGACGAGGAGTATTGTGAGTCGGCCAGTTCGGGTGGTCAGCATGGTCGGGTCCTCCAGGTTGGACCGCATAATATCACCAGTTTCGATCTGCGTAATCCGGAAAATCTGTGTAAGCTTTGTCTATGACTGAAAACAACGACATCTGCCCGTGTGGTTCGGGCGCTGCCTTTGGGGACTGTTGCGAGCCGATCATCAAAGGCACACGTGAAAGCGAGACGGCCGAAGAGCTTATGCGCGCTCGTTATTCGGCGTTTGTGGCCGGAGCGATCGACTTCATTGTCGCCTCGACGCACACCCGCACGCGCAAGGAAATCGATCTCGATTTTATTCGCGAGTGGTCAGGAACATCGACCTGGCGTGGGCTCGAAATCTTTGAGACGAAACAGGTGAACGACAACAAAGCATTCGTGTCTTTCGAGGCTCAGTTCACGACTCAAGCCGGTGAAGACCAACATCACCGTGAGAAGAGCCTGTTCGAACGTGAGAACGGGCAATGGAGATTCGTGACCGGCGACGAGCTCAAGAATCCCACCGTCAGATATGAGACTCCGCCTCCGGGACGCAACGATCCCTGCCCGTGTGGCTCCGGAAAGAAGTACAAGAAATGCCATGGTATTTAGCCCGACTGGACGGATAGTTTATAATGCCGATTTATAGGAGACACAGAAGTATAAATGCAGTACGCAGCAACAAAAGTTACGGACGAAGGGTTATTAGACGCTTATTCACGCGCGGTTATTGAAGCCGCGGAGAGGGTTAGTCCCTCGGTTGTTTACATTCAGGTATTAGGTCGTGCGAATGGACCGCAACGTCGCGGACGTGGTCCGCAGGAAGTCCCCGGGAGCGGCTCGGGATTTGTTTTTACGCCGGACGGGTTCATTCTAACTAACAGTCACGTGGTGCATGGCGCGTCGAAGATCGACGTCACGCTCATGGACGGTCGCCAGTTCCAGGCACAGTTGATTGGCGACGATCCCGACACCGATCTGGCGGTGATTCGCGTCTCGGCGCCGAATCTGGTGCCCGCGGAGCTTGGCGATTCGCAGTCGATTCGAGTCGGGCAGCTTGTAATCGCGATTGGAAATCCGTTCGGGTTTCAGTACACGGTGACCGCCGGAGTGGTGAGCGCACTCGGGCGCTCGCTACGCGCGCAGTCGGGGCGGTTGATGGATGGAGTTATCCAGACGGATGCGGCGCTGAATCCGGGAAATTCAGGCGGACCGCTCGTGAACTCGCGAGGTGAGGTGATCGGCGTAAACACTGCCATGATTCTTCCAGCGCAGGGGATCTGTTTTGCGACGTCAATCGATACGGCGAAGTTTGTAGCAGGTCGATTGATTCGTGATGGAAAGATCAGCCGCAGTTATATCGGTATGGCGGGGCAGAACGTGCCGGTACCGCGACGAATTGTCCGGTTCTATCAATTGCCGGTTGAGACAGGCGTGCTGGTTGTTTCTTTTGAGACGAACGGCGAGGAAAGCGCGGCAAAAGAAGCTGGATTGCTCGCGGGCGATCTGGTGGTTGAGTTTGATGGGGTGCCTATTCGCGGGATCGATGACCTGCACCGATTGCTGACTGATGAGCGGATCGGGAAGCGCGTGCCTGTTACGGTGATTCGTGGTGTGCAGAAACTAAATTTCGATGTGACGCCGCGAGAGGCGAAGGCAAAGTCGTAGACAGGATTACAGAATTTACAGGATTCTTAATTCCGAAATTCCTGGCTGACCATCAGGCCGCGCATGCCGCCGTCCATGACGCCGATCCCGACTCGGCCGAATTGGGGCCGCAGGATGTTTGCACGGTGGCCCGGTGAGTTCATCAGGCCTGTGTGGGCCACCGGAATCGTCGGCGCGAGGGCGAGGTTTTCACCCGCCGTCAGGAAACGTACGTCCGCGTCACGCATTCGATCAAAAGGCGTTAGTCCTTCCGGTGTGTCATGCGCGAAGTAG
>DASTTS010000411.1:0-6890 GCA_035760085.1 Pyrinomonadaceae bacterium | reverse complement strand
GGCGGAGCGGTGAAGGCATTCCTACCTGCCGTAAAGTCGATGCTATTGAAATTTCCGTTGCCATCCGGATCACGTGAAAGCTCGTCGAAGCGGCTGAAATGAAATCCGCTCTGCGCGCGTACGATGCTGCTTATCTGAAATTGCCAGGGAAGATCGACCAATCCGTGCATCTCAAAAATATGATCCAGCGCCAGGGTGGACGGCCCCTTGTCAAGATCGGGGCCGTTGTGAAATGTTCCCGCCTGCTGTACGAGGTTTCCGTTCCTGCTGGTGAACGGTGCATTTGCATTGGTTTGACGCGTACAACCCGGGTTACTTGCCGGACACGGTTCCGTTACGACCGGTACGGTGCCGATGAATTGGTCTGTCGGAAATGTGTTGACCCCGAGCGAGTTGTCGGTGGCTTTGGAATATGTATAACTGCCGCCGAGCAGGTAGCGGTTGCTAAGACGTTTATCGAATGCGGCGACGATGGCATTGTATTTACCGTCAAAGAAGGGGCCGAAAGTCGGCAACTCCGGAGAGCCTGGAGGATCAAAGCTTCGGCCGATACCAGCAACGCGTGACCTGAAGGCAAGGTTGCTGAGACGTGGGCCGAGGAGATTGCGCATGTCGCGGTGATAGTAGTCAAACTGGACCACTAAGTCTCTCATTACTTCGCGCTGCACACCGACGCTAAAGCTTAGGGTGTGTGGCGTCTCAAAGGTGCTGTCAACCGCAGTCGGGGTTGGTGACGGCGGGATTATGGGATTATTCAGCACTCCGAACTGGCCCCATTGAAAGTATCCCGCCGGCTGGCCTATTGCCGCCGCTGCCTGGATCAGATACTGCGCCGGTGAAAGCCCGGAAAGAGCCTGGATATTGTTGATGTTGATTACCGCGTTAGCAGGAATCGGAGCGTGCCCCGGTGCGACAACATTATTGAGCGTGTCTACGCCGAGAATTGGTCCTCCCCCCGGCGTGCATGTCGCGCCTGTCGCAGCGATCTGCGCAGTGGTCAGGTGATTAGAGACGCAAGGTCCGGGAAGACCCACCGCGCGCGCAAGGCTCGCGATAAAACTGGGCGACCCATAAAACCCGCGGGGAAAGTAAAGCGACTGTACCGACCGGCGATCACTGCCGCCGAAGGCGGGAACATTATTCACCAGGCCCAGCCGGAACTGATCATAAAACTTGCCGAAGTGAGAACGAATAACCGTTTTCGGCGTTACGGCCCACGCCACTCCGAGACGCGGCGAAAAGTTTGTGTTGGAGGTGAATTCGGAATCGTGTTCCCAACGAAGGCCGAAATTGACGGTCAGGTTACTTAACAGCTTCCAGTCGTCCTGAGCATACAGCCCGTTGTAATTGTTCCGGAGATGAATTTCCTGTGCCTCCGGCGTGGGGCCTCCGGCTACTAGAAGCAGGAAAACGCCGCTGTTTACGGATCCAAGATTCAAATAATCATCGAGCGTCGAAAAGATCTGGTTTGTCAAAGTTAAAGAATCAGAGCCGTCGACTTTCGTTCGCAGAAACTGCCACCCGAACTTCACGTCATGATTGCCAAAAAGTTTGTTTGTGTTGGCCGCGAGGGATGTGTATTTCTGGTGCAAATTTGACGCTGTAGTAGCACTACCGAAACCAACCGAAGGGAGATTGCTAAACAGATTAGCGGCACTGCAGGTCGGAGGGCAAAGTCGAGGGGCGGTGAAAGCGTTTAAGGTAGTAGCCCCCGGAATATCAGCGGCACCGGGTTGGCTATCGGACGGCTCACTGCGATAGGCACCTCGCAGCGTCACTATCCACGGATTGCCCTGCTCTCCCAGAAGCATGGTGTCGCCGGCGCCAAACAGCAGGTGGCGTGAGCCGGAGTTTCTTCGCGATGACGGAATCCCGCTACCCGATCCGCGGATGTTTCCGTTTGTGTAATTTAATTCCTGGACTAATTGATGACGGCCGAAGGTCTCGTTGAGCTTAATAAAGTTACGCGTCTCGCGGGAACGTTGTGGACCGTCCCGAGGATCCTCCTGTTCATGCAGAAGCTGAAGAAGCGAAGAAGGGAGCGCCGGGTAATTGAAATCGATGGCGCGGTTCTCCGTGATCCGCTCTGACGAACCGAAAAAGAAAACTCTGTCCTTCCAGATTGGACCGCCCAACGCAAGGCTATAGTCGAATCTGCGGAGGCCCGGAGCTTCCGTTTTCGTCGGATCCAGGGAGTTTGATGAATCCAGTGCCTCGTTGCGATGAAACAGTGAACCGACGCCGTGGAATTCGTTACCACCAGTTTTGGTGACTACGTTGACTATCGCTCCTGACGCTTGTCCAAACTCGGCCTTATAGCCAGTCGTCAGAACTTGAAATTCCGCAATCGTCTCCTGATTAAACTGTGCTGCCGGCCCGCCGTTGACGGTGTCCTTGTTCGGCTGTCCATCGATGAAAAAATTGTTATTACCACTGCGCTCGCCGAGCACCGGGTTGGCGTTGTCGCCAGTGGATTGCCGGTTGATAGCGACTCCCGGCACGAGTTGCATCAAATCAAGGTAGTTACGACCGTTGACCGGGAATTCTAAAATCTGCCGCTGCGTGATGTTGGCCCCGGTTGATGAAGTGGTGGGATCGAGCAACAACTGCGCGTCCGCACTGACATCGACCTTGCCCTCGACCGTGCCTACCTCGAGTGAAACGTCTAAGGTCACAGTTCGATTGACTGTCAGTTCAACATTATCGAAAGTTCGGGGTGCGAATCCTGAAGTTGTGACCGACAATGAATAAGTTCCCGCCGGCAACGCCGTAATCCTGAAAAATCCCTCCGCATCGCTGGTTGTCGAACGTGCCACGCCAAGCGCGGACGATCTCGCAGTAACTTGCGACCCTGCAACGACACTGCCTTGCGCATCCTTAATCGTACCTTCAATCGTGGCGGTAGTAGTTTGAGCGATGGCGACTGCAGCAGTGAAGTGCGCACAGATACGCGCGCCGAAAATCAACATTAAGTAGGCGGCGATTTTCATTCTTATTTCTCCCACAGGCGTATTGGAATCACGGGGTCATCAGGCTGGTCTGGATTTTTTACACTGCGCTATTTACCGCAAATGCTGCACGATGTCAATGGTTACGACAAATGCTGCACCGCACAGTTCGATTGTCTTGTTCGCGGAAAGCGAGGGATCCGAGTCCCGACTCAAATGAAGTCTTCGATTTTCTTTTGGTAGGTCAGCAGGTAGATCCCGATCGATTGATCGTCTCGCATCGCCCGATAGAAGTCTTCGACTATGTATCCGGAACTTATCGCGTCGGTGAAGGCCGCGTTTGTTGCCGCTCGCCAGATCGCCCCCAACTCCGGATTGGTACGTTGCAACGAGTTAATGTCGTAAGGAATCTCGATTAACAGATGCTCATGACGAACGCCTTCAGATAACTCGCTTCTTACGGGTTCACTGCTTCGGCCGACTCTGACGAGGCGGCTAATCTGGTCCACGTCTCCGGCCTCGCTCCGGTCTTTTCTTTGCAAGCGCTCGTTGACGCGCCGGCTGTCGAGCAACCAGGTAACCCAAAGTCGATCGGTGCCGGTTCCGATTTGATGCAGAAAGCTTGAGGTCGCTTCACCGTAGAAATTGACCTTATAAATGTCGGCGATGACCCCAAGTTTTGCGAAGTTGAAGTGCGCGTTCAGACTTTGAAGTGGGTCGAACGTCCACGTCATCCTGTCAATGCCTTGAGCGAGAGCACGCTCACGCTGCGCTAATTTAAGTCTATAGCCAAGGTTTAAGTTGCGATGCGACGGCGTGACCGCCAGCATGTGGGAATGATGGACCAGATGCTCGCCCTCGCGTCCGACGAAGCTGTAAGCAAAGCCGACGAGTGACGCCCCATCAAACGCGCCTACCAGGATTGCGCCAACCTCTCGAGTAGCTATAAGCATCGCGAGCGGAACAATATCGCGGTCGTCAAAGCGCCATACCGCTTGCTGAAGCGATTCAATCTCTTGCATCTCCGAGATCGATTCTATGTCGCGGATAATGATGACCGGCTTTTTAGTTGCGTTGGACACGTATATTAAGCCGCGTTCCCGTCGGACCCTTTCGGTTCTCGGAACCATCGTGACCCGGAAGCATATTCTCTATCTGTGGGCCTTAGCCTGGTGAGCGCGCGCTTCGGATCGACATGAGAGCAAGCGACGTGTATGGCGTTGACCGCCGCGCTCGGAGCAACATACGAATTAAGAAATGATGGACTGACTACCGAAGCAACTATGTGATTGTCGCAGTAGCGCGCAATGGGGGTCGTGTCGCTGTCAGTAATCCCGAAAGTTGGGACGCCCTGTTTTCTGGCGCGCAGCACTGCCTCGACCGTATCCCTGAGGCACTGCCCGAAACTGATGGCCACGAGCACATCTTTCGGAGTCAAGAGCTTTACTTTATGTTGGATTGTTCCAGTGCTGCCTATTGGCGCCTCGGCGTCAAAGCCAAGCGTCGACAGTCCGTAAGCCAGGTAAATGGCCAGCGAAGCAGCGAAGTCTAACCCGATCACGAGTGTGTGGCGCGAGCGTTTGATCAGCTTCGCCAGTTCGATTATGCGCTGACTATCCAGATCCGATTTCAACGTGTTGATGTTGTCGAGCGCCTTCTCCAAAGCATGATCGATGTGATCGGCGACACTTCGCTTTTCCCGGGTCGCCGCTCGCAGCACTGTGTAAGGAGTGATTCGCGTAACGAAATGCTGTCTGAGGTCGGCGGAGAAGTCAGCATAACTCTCGTAGCCGAGCACCTGCGTGGCTCGCAGGATCGTCGTGGCATCGACGCGATAGCGCTTGGCTAATTCGCGAGAAGAGAGGAAACAAGTTTCATCCGCCGAGTCCAGGATGGCCCGGACCAACTCCCGGCGTCGAGGGTTGAGCCGGGCTTGCGCTTCCGCCAAGCGGCTTTCCAACGCTGACACTTTCCCACCGGCGTTGTCAGAACCAGAAATGCTATGAGTCTTTTCGTGTGAGTTAGACGTCATATTCTTACCTCGCCCGACGAATTTGCGGGATGGAAGATAGCAAATCGAGGTTCATCAAACAAGATTCCTTGCAGCAGTTATAGCGTTGTTGACTTTTGTGCAGCATGTGCAGTATATGCATCCGTGTTCAATTCAGGGCTGCGCCGATCACGATAAAAAATCTATTGACGCACACGGTCAGCGCGCAAGTCACGTTCGTCGTAAACCCGCAGGGCGAAGTTACCGGAATCGTGTTTCGTCAGGGCGGAAGCGACATTCCAGCGAAAAAAGTAAAAATGTAGTGGGCCCGCAACGACAGGACAGATAATGACCAATTTGAATTTGGAGCGGGTTGAACTTAGGGAGATAGAACTTCCGCTTGTCTCTCCCTTCGAGACCAGCTTCGGCCGCACCACCCGTCGTCGCATTCTTATCGTCAGGGTGTTCGACAAGACCGGCGCTTCAGGTTACGGCGAATGCGTTGCCGCTGAAGGACCTTTCTTCAATCACGAAACCGTCGACACCGCCTGGCTGATCACGGCGCAATACGTTGGACCACTGCTGAAACAAACCCGCTTAAGAACTGCCGGAGAAGTAAACGACGCCCTTGGTCCAATTCGGGACAACCGCATGGCCAAAGGGGGCGTTGAGGCTGCGGTTTGGGACCTGGAAGCCAAACTCGCTGGCCATCCGCTCTGGAAACACCTCGGAGGAGTGCAAGAGGAGATCAACTGTGGGGTCTCAATTGGTTTACAGGAGACCACGGAAGCGTTGGTCGAGAAAGTGGCGCGCGAGCTGGAGTCCGGCTATCAAAGGATCAAGATCAAGATCAAACCGGGACAAGATGTTCAGTTAGTCGAAGCAGTCCGCGCGCGATTCCCTGACATTACGCTTTCGGTTGATGCAAACTCCGCTTATTCCCTGAATGTACATCTAGGTGTTGTTAAGCAGCTCGATAATTACAACTTGCTGATGATCGAGCAGCCGCTGGCGCCTGGTGATCTGGTGGACCACGGAAAATTGCAGCGCGAGATCAAAACGCCAATCTGTCTTGACGAGTCGATCGTCAGCCTCACCAGCGCACGCCAGGCTCAAGAGTTAAGGTCATGCCGAATTATCAACATCAAGCTCGGCAGAGTTGGTGGACACACTGAAGCTCGCCTGATTCAAACTTACGCGCTCGCTCACGGCATGCCGGCCTGGTGCGGCGGGATGCTCGAGTCGGGAATCGGCAGAGCGCACAATATCGCAATGTCAACGCTGCCCGGATTCACCTTGCCTGGCGACGTCTCGGCTTCGCGGCGCTACTGGGACGAAGACATTATCGAGCCGCCGGTCACCGTTTCGGGCCAGGGCACGATCAAGGCGCCGGCAGGTCACGGTATCGGCTACGAAGTTAACGAAGCGCGCATCGAGGCACTGACGGTGCGGCGGGAGACGGTACGACTAACGTAATTCAGCTTTGCACAAAAACTCCGGAATCCCACCCACGGCAGTGGGTGGATTGTTTCAAATTCTTTCTACAGAGAGAGCCCGAACCGAAACTAATCCCACCCACGGCAGTGGGTGGATACTTCAAATACTTTCTTAGAAAGGACTGGAACAATCCACCAACTACCGTTGGTGGGATTCCATGGCAACTATTTAGATTTTGGTTAGAAAGCATCTGAACCAATCCACCCACTGCCGTGGGTGGGATTTCCGACTTTTTGTGCAAAGCCACGTAATTCAGCTTTGCCTTAAAAGTCGGAAATTATTCCTGGATCGGGTCAGTACAGGAGCGGCAGCGACCTGGTCCATGATCAGCGTGGAGAACGATAATGAAAAAACGCACTCTTTTTTTCGGCTTAGTACTGGCTATCGCAATGCCCGCTGCTGTGGCGGCGCAGGGAACGCGTTTGCTCAGGCACCCGACGGTTAGCCGTGAACTG
>DASTTS010000410.1:0-22002 GCA_035760085.1 Pyrinomonadaceae bacterium | reverse complement strand
GTCTCGCCCGTCCTGTAGAACGTGCCGATATATCCAGATCGATCTTCCGGCATTCTCGGACTGTTCCTCAAGCGAACCGCGTAACGTTGGTCTGCGGCTTCATCCGAGATTTCGACTACCTCATAAAACTCGCCATCGATAGTAAGCCAGTGCCCGTCTCTGATTCGTTGAATATCAACCATGTGAATAAATAACGTTTCTTCCGGCAATAGTTCGTCACTCATTACGTCTCCCTCTTATTCGTAAGTTTCAGGGACTCTATAACGACCTTCAATATGCGCAGCATCTTCCGGCACTACGAATGTTTCGTCCTGTTGCGTAATCAAAAACAACCAGGCCTGCAAGGAGCATCGGTCACACTGATTTTCAAGGCAAAAGCTGTTATTGAGGCAAAGCCATCGCGATCATCATCGATTAAGGTTCTCCACCGGGACTTGCTCACCCACCACTTCGTAAAGTGGGCCATAGCAGTCAGCCCTCAACAAGGCCGACGAACTGATGCACAAAGCATCACCCCACTCAACGAACCGTCATCTTTTGTGACGCTTTAAGATTCTTGGCTCGCTTTTCAGCCATGAGCCCCCTCGAAAGACCCACAAAAACACACAAAACATACGAAACCGGTAACCGCTCAGTGTGGTACAAAAACTGCTTCTACAAACCTTGCCGTAATCAATTCGGCCCCATCAACCTCATAACTTCGACTGTCCTGAAAGACTTATGGCCGTAAACCAAAACGAAAAACAAACAGAAGTTCTCTCCGCCGGCTGTCGATCGAGACCCTGGAAATAATCATGACTGATCAAATAGCGTTACAGGTAGCTCTTGATGTCACGAATGCATGCAACATGAGAGCAGGCGCCCCGGGCTCTCTCACCTCTTGCAATTTGAATCCAAGAACCATACTAGCTAAACAAAACCAAAAACACATCCATCGAACAGAGTTCATTCATGCCACGCCCACAAAGTATGGAAGAGACGGTATCCAAGCAAATTGAGACTAGCGCGACGCTGGAGCGCAAGCGAGCGAAGTACACCGTTGACGATGTCAGGCAGCTTTGCGGTGGTATTTCCCGCTCTACAGTGATGCGTGAAATTCGACGTAAACGGTTGGCCTGTTATCGCGCACGTCGAACGCTTCGCTTCTCTGAAGAACACATCACGAAGTATTTGGAAAAGGTTGAACAAGGAGTGAAATAAGTTGTACCTTCGCCTCCAATAATTGAGTATTGGAAGCACCGTACATGGTTAGAAACTAAGATTCACGTTTATCCGTTTTATTTCCCTACTCCTTTCCGCAACCCCCCATTTTCTCTACATTGCGGTCAATACATATTTCAGTGGTCCAAACATCTTGTCGAACTTTCTCACCCACTTAGTTGATGTGAAAATCTAACAATCTACTCATCCCTCGACACTGACACCTTTATGTCATGGCGACCTATGTAACAGACACCTGTTGACTGAGGGGTAGGAATAGGGGTAAAAAAAGGGGTATCTTTGGTTTCCATCTCTTTGACACCCGCGATTTTATTAGGTTTGCCCGCTTGGCTCAGCGGTAGAGCACTCGCTTCACACGCGAGGGGTCAGTAGTTCGAATCTACTAGCGGGCACCAGATTGGATTGCGGCTCGAGCCGCGCGAAGAAGCGCGCCTTGATCGTTCAGGCGCGCTCTTCTATGTCTACTCGAAACGCGCGAACGTCTAAACGGGCAAATAAGCGCAACTGCTCGCTGGCGAACATCGACTCGCCCACCCAACCACCTAATCGCTAGAGAATCCCGCTGGCAAGGAGTTTGCTGTCCTCAGCGCCGAGAATTTCAGAATCATGAACGAGTCTACCTCACTCGGTTATCGCCCCTGGCTTGACGGTCTCCGTGGCATCGCCATCAGCACGGTGTTCGTTCACCACCTTCAACACTTCCTCTACCAGGACGGTCCGATGTTTGGTCGGCTGCTCCTACCTTTCGGCTTGTTAGGTGTCGACATATTTTTTGTCCTCAGCGGGTTCCTAATCACGACCCTGCTTTTAGAAGAACACAGAAAAACGGGCGTCATCAGTTTTAAAAACTTCTACATCCGGCGAGCCCTCCGACTTCTGCCGGCACTCCTCTTCTTCCTCGTTTCCATGACTGTGTTTTCTCGTCTATTCCTGCCGCCAAGCGAAGCCGATTCGATGCTTCGTCTATCGGTTATCGCACTCTTGTACTGTACGAACTGGGCGTTTGCTTTCGGCGCCGCTTCTGACTGGCTGGGCCATCTCTGGAGCCTCGCCGTCGAAGAACAGTTTTATCTGATCTGGCCTCTGGTACTCTCACTTCTGCTGCGCTCGCGCCTGTCCAAACGCAGCTTAGTGTTTCTCACCTCGGCTGTGACTGTGATTGTCTGTATTCATCGGACGTTACTGGTATCGCCAGACGTTATTCCGATGAGGATTTATGCGGGCTCAGACACAAGGGCTGACTCACTGTTAATTGGTTGCGCTGTGGCTATGCTGGCGACGTGGCGCATGATACCCGCTACGCGCACGGCTCAGTTTGTTCTGAGGATTGCGGGCGCGCTCTCCGTGTTTGTGATCACGGCTTACCTCGCCAATCTGTTCGGCATCCCGGGCAGAAGTCTCTACACCATCGGCTTTAGTGTGTTTGCGATCGCTGTTGGAGTCGTCATCTTGCGAGTAATGTTGGCCCCTGGCAAGTTGTACATTTCATTGCTCGAACGTCCTACGCTCGTCTGGATCGGCAAGCTCTCCTACAGTCTTTACCTCTGGCACTTCTTTGCAATCGGCATCACTCTTTGGATTCCTGTTCCCAACGCGGCCCGTGTATTCTTGTCAATTCCTATCGCTTTCGGAATAGCAGCGTGCTCGTTTTACTTCATTGAGAGGCCGTTTCTAAGACTCAAATCGCGCTACTCCGGCAACCTCACACCAGACGCCGAACCCAACGCAAGCCCGCAACCTGCTGCCTCGCGCACACTCTCAGACATGACATTCGACAGCAATTTAAGCTCGACTGTGTGATCTTTTCTCGAATCCTGCCACAAGGAAGTAGAGAAAACTTGGAGGGCATTATCATGCTTCATCATTTACTGCGTGGGTTGATAATTATTGTTTTTATTGCCGGTTTTGCTTCGTTGGGTAACGCCCAGGGTCTGGCGCGGCCGATGAACGCGTCGTCCGTGGTCGGCACGTGGAGTGGCGAGTCGATTTGCGCCGGCAATCGTGCGGCCTGTAAGAACGAAATCGTGGTCTATCGATTTGAGCCGGTTTCCGGCAAGTCAACAGTCATTACGTTGCTGGCCGACAAGATCATCAAAGGCAAGCGTGTGCCGATGTACAAACTCGACTTCCAATACGACGAAGCCACGCGAACACTGTCCTGCGACTTCACTCAGGGACACACGCGCGGCACGTGGGAATACAGAGTCACCGGGGATTCGATGGAAGGCACGGGTATAGTACTGGCGGGTAAATCAGTGGCGCGTCGTGTTAAGGTGAAGCGAGTCAGAGAAGATCAAATGCCGGCGGCACCAGATCGCTACTCGTATGGACCATGAGACTGAAGAAATCGAGCGGCTGTTTACATACGGCACGCTGCAAACGGAGTCAGTGCAACTTTCTACATTTGGTCGGAAGTTAAAAGGCAGTCCCGATGCTTTACCCGGCTATCGCTTGCAGATGATTCAGATCACCGATCAGGATTTTGTGGCGACGAGCGGCGCTGAATATCATCGTAATCTCGAATTCACCGGCAGCACTTCCGATCTCGTCGAAGGCACGGTCTTCTCCGTCACCCAACAGGAACTCAAACAGGCCGACGCCTACGAGCCTGACGGTTACAAGCGCATTCGCGTCAAATTGCGATCAGGCACTGACGCATGGGTTTACGTGAGTAAGCCCGAACACTAAAACCGCCACTCGAGCCTGTCGCCCTGTGAATACAAGTAGGCGTTTGGGAATAGGCTGTTGCTGCCGAGAATGTTTGCCGCACGCGATCATCCGATTGAGCACGAAGCCGGGGGTTGAAAAGTAAGACGAGAAATACGACGCCGAGGCCTTTGATGATCTGCATGGCGGAGAGATTACCATCAATTGATATCAAACACGCAGCCCGATGAAGTCTCGCAAAGTATCACGTCGTAACTCTCCAGCAGCGGCATCGCGAGTTGCTCCAACTCGTTCTTCCACAACTCACCACCGTAAAACGCATCGCGCATCCGCTCACGTTCCTTGAGTGAAGGAAAGCTACGTAGAAACACAAACTTGTTTGGATTCTCGACATCCAAAAATGGACCAGTCACCTTCATGCCGTAGGTGCGCTGCGCGGGAATCGCACGCGTCTCAAACAGCTTGATGAACTCGTCGCGCTTGCCCGGCTTGATCCGGTAGCTGCGTACTTCTACTATCATTCGCAACCTCCAATTCTATAAAAGGACTGTAAACCGACTTATGAGCGCCAGCAAGAAGGCACTTTCAGGTAACCATCACGAGAGCGCGCGGCCCAATCCGGTTGAAGGATGTCCGTTGACGGCAGCACTCGCCGCAATTGGCGGCAAGTGGAAGTTGATCATCGTTTACTTCCTGGCGGAATCGCCAAAACACTTCGCCGCACTACGAAAAGCCATGCCCGGTATCTCGCAAAAAGTTCTGACACAGCAGTTACGGGAGTTGATGAGCGATGGAATCGTGAATCGCGACGCGAAAGGGACGGTGCCGGCGCCGGTTGAGTATTCACTAACCGAATACGGGCGGTCAGTGCTGCCGCTCGTTGAAGGTGTGCGGGTGTGGGGTCGCGCGCACTTAAATAAATTTTCGAGCGGTGTCGATCCACGGCCTTCCGATTCGACTCTCAGATAAAGGCGCCCTTCCGGGGAGCACAGTTTGAGACAGGATTACAGGATTAACAAGATAAGGAGCCGTGATGCAAAAGATAACCCCGTTTCTATGGTTTGATAATAACGCCGAAGAGGCCGCGAATTTCTACGTTTCGGTTTTCAAAAACTCGAAACTTCTTAACATCGCGAGATATGGTGACCCCGGGCCGGGCCCGAAAGGGACTGTGATGACTGCCGAATTCGAGCTCAACGGACAGGAATTCGTCGCCCTAAACGCTGGTCCAAGATTCAAGTTTACTGAAGCGATATCGTTTGTCGTGAACTGCGAGACACAGGAAGAGGTTGATTACTATTGGGAACGACTTTCTGAAGGCGGCGAGAAATCACAGTGTGGCTGGCTCAAGGACAAGTTTGGTCTCTCGTGGCAGGTCACGCCTACAATTCTGGGTAAGTTGATGGCGGATAAGGATCAGGCAAAGGCGAATCGCGTCATGGAAGCGATGCTGAAAATGGACAAGCTCGACATCGAACCGTTGCAGCGTGCGTACGAAGGGAGTTAACCGCAGATTACACCGATTTTGAAAGCAGATTTATCGGATCTTTGAGTGATTGTTTCTTTT
This sequence comes from Pyrinomonadaceae bacterium, assembly GCA_035760085.1. Classification (GTDB taxonomy): domain Bacteria; phylum Acidobacteriota; class Blastocatellia; order Pyrinomonadales; family Pyrinomonadaceae; genus PSRF01. The sequence continues at coordinate 16,547 of DASTTS010000410.1, read as the reverse complement.
TCAATAGATCAGCCCACAGGTCGCCGGAAGTAGCAATGCGTTGGGCCATCGTTCGCAACGTGAACGTCTTTGGCCCAACGTCGCCATGCTCAACTTCTTCCCAGGTACAGGGAGCGGATACCGGTGCACCGGGCCTCGCACGCACCGTGTAAGTTGCTGCATACGTCGCGCTATATCCATTCCGACCGGTGTCTACCAAAATGCGTCCCGCGCGATCGACTTTATGGAATTCCTGCGTCAGGTGATCGGGATCGCGACTCACCAGAACTCTTCCGACTGTGTGTGCAAACCGCGCTACTTCGCCAAAGTCAGACTTACGATTAAGCGGAACCGCAATGTGAAATCCCTTCGACCCGGAAGTCTTGATCCAGCTCAGCAGACCGAGCTCCTTCAGCAGATCTCGTAACTGCAACGCAGCCGCACGCAAGGTGTCGAGATCGTCGTCGTTCGGCGGATCGAGATCGAAGATGCAAATGTCAGGGTTATACAAGTTCGGCATTCGTGACGGCCAAACGTGAATCGTGATGCTGTTCTGATTTGCCAGCCACAGCAGCGAGCGAAGATCGTTTGCGATCGGATGATGGACCGTCCCGCCATGCTTCGGCACCTCAACACGCTTGAGCCACTCCGGAAATCCTTTCACCACGTCCTTTTGAAAGAAGCCCGGCGCGGCGATGCCGCGGTGAAAACGTTCCATGGTGATCGGCCGGCGACGTAAGTGCGGCAGCATCACGGGCGCAATCGCTTCGTAGTAAGACGCCAGCTCGCCCTTCGTGATCCCGTCAGCGGGAAACAAGATCTTCTCAGGATGCGTGATCATTTAACGACGCTGAGCAGCCGCGGGTGACGCAGCTTGCCGTGGCCTGTCCACTCAATGAAACCGACATGGACCATGATCTCGGGTTTGACCCAGTGCACACGCAAACGCGGCAGTCCTTTGGCCTGCGTGAATGGAGACTTTGCGATTTCGAGTTGGTCGAGTCGAGCGCGAAGATCTAAAAGCAGTTTGGTATCGAAGCCAGTTCCGATCTTGCCCGCGAACAAGAAGTCGTCGTCCTTCTGATGACCGACAAGGAGTGCGCCGAGACCGACTCGCTTTCCCTGCGGATCGGTGAAACCCCCGACGAGAAAATTCTGCGACAACTCACACTTCATCTTCAGCCACTCTTTCGAGCGGCGATGCTCGTAGATCGAACCACGTCGCTTGGCGATCACACCTTCCCAGCCTTCTCGCTGCGCACGTTCCCAGGGTGACGATTCGTCGATCAGGTCTACGCGATGGAGTGGTTCGGCGAGTGGTAGCTGAGCGAGCAGATCGCGACGCTCCTCGAGCGGCAATGTGGTGACGTTGCGGCCGTCGAGCCACATGATGTCAAAAACGTGATACGCGACTTTGCCGCCGCCCCAGGTGATCTCGCCGTCAAGGATCAGTTCCCCGTGCGGAAGACGTTCGATTGCGTGTTGTATTGCGGGAAGGTTTTGCGGCAGGTGGTTGCGTGAAAACAATTGAACGTCGTTGTCTTTTTTGTAAGCGAGCAGGCGGATGCCGTCAAATTTTCGTTCGAAGATCCATTCCGGCCCGCTGAAGCGCTCCTGCGTCAGAGTCGCCGCCATCGGCACGAGCCATTCCGGAAACGCAGTCATAGCAACAGTATTACCCACATTGCGGAGACGAGTAAATCTGCGTAATCTGCGTCACCGATGAGTACCTCGATCAATCGACGTGATTTTCTGCGGGGCGCGGCGGTGACGAGTGCTGCGTTAGTTGCCGCACGGTCAGCATTTGCTTTCGACACGAAGCGCCACTTTGCACCCGTGAAGGTCGCACGTAATCGAATCATCCGCGAGGTTGTTGGACTGAGACCGTATCGACCGAGCGGCTTCGTCGTCGATGCGCAGCGTTTCGGAAACAAACTTCTCGTTCACAACTACGGCCATGGCGGTGGTGGCGTAACACTTTCATGGGGCACAGCTTCACTCGCCGTCGACATGGCGCGTGACTTTCTCATCGCGCACAGACAACCGCGTCCGCAACGTTTCGCGGTGCTCGGTTGCGGCGTGAGCGGACTTTCAACAGCACGATTGCTACAACGTCGTTTTCAGAATGGTCCAGGGACGGTAACGATCTATGCGAAAGACTTGCCGCCCGACACGACCTCCAACATCGCCGGCGCGTGGTGGTCACCGACTTCTGTCTACGAAACGACGACGCCAAAGTTCAAGGAACAGTTTCGACAGGCATCTCGCCTCTCGCATCGCGCTTTTCAGTTATTGGTCGGACCGGAATACGGCGTACGCTGGATCGATACGTTTGAACTGCTGCGACAGGAAGCGTCGCTCGGGCGAGAGCTGCCGGGCGGCAACGATCTCTATCCACAACTCGAAATCCATCGCGATCCGGAAAACTATTTCGGCTTTCCATTCGTGAAGCAGTATTCGAGCATGTTGATCGAGCCGTCGATCTATCTGAGTGCGCTCTTGCGCGATTTTTACAACGCGGGCGGCAGAGTTGTCGTGAAGGAGTTTCGGAACCGGCAAGGAATCGCGAGACTACGCGAGCCGGTGATCTTCAACTGCACCGGACTCGGCTCGCGTGCGCTCTTTAACGATGAAGAACTGACGCCGGTGCGCGGGCAGTTGGAGATACTGCTGCCGCAGCCCGAGATCGACTACTGCTATGTGAGCAACGGTCACATGTTTCCGCGACGCGACGGGATCATTCTCGGCGGCACGTGGGACCACGACGACTGGTCACTAAATCCAAATCCCGAGCAAGCCGCCGGCATCCTCGAAACACACATGGAGATCATGAAAAATCTGCGTTAATCCGCGGTTAATAACGCCAGCTCTTCAAGTCCGCACCCGGTGGTGCGCTCTTCAGAATTCGTTCGACGATCTTTGGCGCGTAAAACTGGTGATACCGCAGCCGCGATAACGCATTCGGTCGCGTGTGATCGCCGTTCCAGCAGTGCTCCGCACGTGGCTCGTAATCAACTTCGCCCGCGTAGTTCGGGTCCTTCGTAGTCTTCAGAAAATCCTCGACGAGATACACCGCGTTATTGAGGAAGTAGTTGTCAGCTTCACCGACGTAGATGTGCAACTTGCCTTCGAGCTTTGGACCAAGCTTGGCCCAGTCGCGTTTGAGGATATAGCCGAGATCGTAATTCTCACGCCAGTACTCGGCCACTGAGCGATCGATCTTGCCGGTCAGCTTGTCCCAGATCGGTTTCGGATAACCGTCGCTGCCGACCGGTGAATACACCGCTTGCCAGATATCCCATTGCCCGCCCGAACGACTATTCGTTCCGAGTGCGAGTTCCATGTGATTCATATCTTCAACAGTCGCTGCCAACTCGCCGAGATAGTTTCGCTTGCCGGGTCGTGGCATGTGTTTCCACTTCGAGTTGGCGTAGTAAGCATTCTCGTGCTCGTAAATGTTGATGACTGTGTACGCGCGGAAATCGATCGGATCGGGACACGCGATCCACGCGCCGTTGTACTCATCAGGATAAAACACCTGCACGGCCATGGCTTCCCAGCCGCCAGTCGAGCCACCATAAACAAACCGCGCCCAACCTTTGCCAATACCACGAAAACGTTTCTCGATCTCGGGTATCAACTCGTAAGTGATCGCGTCGCCGTATGGGCCAAGGTTGGCTGAGTTCACGGCGTATGAGTCATCGTAGTAAGGATTCGCGTGCTGGATCTCGATGATGATGAAGCGCGGGAAGGTTGGACCAGTCCAGTCTTTGTAAAACTGGTACGCGTGTTCCTGCTGGATGCGGTTGTAGCCCGCCAGCTTGAAACGCTCGCTGTAATCGGGCTTCAGGTTCGGATCGGGTGGCGTTTCGCGAAAACCGCTCAAGTCAGCGGGAAAGTGTCCGTGCATTATGACGAGGGGATAACGAGCGTCGGGATGCTGTTCGAATCCTTCCGGCAGGAGCACGTGCGCACCAAGATGCATCGGACGGCCCCAGAACTTCGTCAGTCGTTCACTCTGAATGCGGATGTGCTTGATGTACCTCGTGTCTTTCGGCGGCTCGATTGGTGGAATCACCTGATCAAGTGTGATTGAAATCGGTTGCGTGGAGGCGTCGATGCGGATCTGTTTCGGCGTGCTGTAGAGATTGCCGGGCGCGCGACTCCATTGCTGGCCTTCGCCGCGATCCATCGGCAGCTTGACGGTGTGGCCGTCTGAGCGTTTGAAGGTTTCGTAGCGATGAAGCAGTGCCTGGACCCAGTACTCGCCGGGTTTGATCTCGGACAGGCTGCGGACTGGATAACCAAAAGCCGACTGATCGATCGTCTTTGTTTCACCCGCTTTCCACGCGTCGACGTCGATGCCGAAGACTTGTTGTGTGGTCAAGTCTTCACTGATTTGAAAACGCGGCTCTTCATCTTTGTTGGTGGAGATCAGTAAAAGCAAACGACCATCCAACCCGTCTTTGCTCGCGCTCGCAGGGAACGTGATGTTGAAGCGCAGGTTCATTGATTGCGCATTAACGGTGAACATGGGCAGAAAGAGAAAGACGAGCAGTAATAGTTTCTTCATGGGAAGGGGCTCCAAACAATATTTTTCACGCAGCGGCGCAGCGACGCCACGTTAAGTTCCGAGTCACGCTGCGACGCTGCGCCGCTGCGTGAGAATTACATTTCTACCGGCAAACCTTCAAGGCGCATGATCTTTAACGCATTCGTCGTCGGACACGGGCCAGATCGGAGCCGGTAATCAAACACCATCCTGCTGTCGAGCACTTCTTCGCGGAAGTGATAGTTTGTCACGCCTTGCATCTCGTCCGCCAGCTTGATCAATTCGAGATCGTGCGTCGCGACCAGTCCCATCGTTCTGCGTTGCGATAACGAGCGAATGTAAGATCGACTCCCGATCAGTCGCTCGCGACTATTCGTTCCGCGAAAGATCTCGTCGATTAAAAACAGCACGGGCAGTTCGTCATCAGCTTCGGTCGCGGCTAACAATGCCTGCAGCCGTTTCACTTCAGCATAGAAATACGAGAGTCCGTCCTGCACTGAATCACTGACCTTGATACAAGTGAACAATCGAAACAGCGACGTCTGCATACTCGACGCATTCACCGGCGCACCAGCGTAAGCGAGCGCGAGATTGACGCCGATTGTTCTCAGAAACGTGCTTTTGCCCGCCATGTTTGAGCCGGTGAGAATCACGATGCGCTGGTCGTCATTCAACTCAAAGTCGTTGCAGACCTTCGACTCTGGCTTCAACAACGGATGTCCGAGTCGACGCGCCACAAAATGATCGTCGCCGGCGGTGCGTTCAGGAAATACGTAACCGGGATTGAGATAGGCAAAATTTGCGAGCGAGTTCAGACTCTCGAGCTCGTGCCACGCGTCGAGCCAGCGCGGCAGCAAATGCGCGATCTCCTTCTTAACCAGCTCGAGCTTGTAACTAAAGTAAAAATCCCACGGCACGAGCGCGTTGAACAATAAAGCGAGCAGAGGGTTTGTGCGGACTCCCAGCGCCGCGGCCAAACGTCCCAGCTTTCGTATTTCGACTGATGGTTGTTTGCCTTCCTCGCCGAATGGTGAACAGACCTCGGCCAGTCCGGGCGTGTTGTGATAACAGCGTGATTCCAGGTAACGGAAGACCGCTTTGAAGTGGGTCAACGCTTTTTCAAGGTCTTGTAATTCCCCCCAGACAGTCGCAATCTTTGACTGGCTCATGAGCGACGCGGCCACGTAGATCAGAAAAACGAGTGGCCAGATGCGCGGGATCAGATCGTACAGCCAGAGCCAGACGCAGATGAGATTCGCGACTGTGAGGATCGTGAGAAGTATGAGCGTCGGCAGTAAAGATTTCTTCGGTCCGCTTTGTTCAATCCACTCGACGAGTATTTTCGAGTTCCAGTGAGTTGAGCCGTTCTTTTTACGCGCTGGTCCACCGGTGCTGAGGCGAGCAAAGGCAGATAGCAGTTGCAGCTTGTCGCGGAAGACAGAGTGGGCTTTTAGCTCTCGCACGAGTTTTTGCCGGTGCTCCATCGAGACGGCATCGGGTCGCGAATTTAGTAGCCACGACTTCAGCCGCTCACTTCCTTCTTTAGTGACGGCGCAGTCGAGCAGGCGATGCAGTGATCGTTCGCCTGTGATATCGAGATCGCTCTCGAAGGGGTGGCCCGTGATGAAAGTATTTGGATCTGCGGCCGGGATGCGATCCCAATCGAGGTTGATGCGTGCGATCTGGACCTGTTTGATCTCGATCAGGAGTGAGTTTCGCGTGATGCTATCGCGAACTCTGGTGTGAAAGATCGTAACGATTGAGAAGACGATTGCGAGTAGCGCCGCGACAAACCACGCGATCGTGCTGCCCGCGAAGTTACAAAACGCGAGGGCCAGCAGAGCGCCGGCAACAAAGATGACTCTTCGTGCGTTCCAATATTTCCGACTAATCGCATCGAGAAATTGGCCCCTGCGTCGCAATCGTGCGATCTGCTTGTCGAGCTGCTCCAAACGAGTCATGCTTGTCGAACATAACCTGTTTACCGCCGGACGAGCAAAGATCGATCATGAGCCAGTTGCAAGCTAAAGCCATCGAGTGGAATGTGAGGCTCGAAGAAACTCGCGAAACACCCACGTCGCTGCTCGGATTTGGCGTGCGTGACCACGCGCGTGTGGTGCTCAAGATGACGAAGCAACACGGGGATGAGTCGCATTCTGGTGAGGTGTTGCAGGCGTATGCAGGTGACGGAGCCGTGCGGGTCTACGAGTGTGAGGTCGGCGCTGTCTTGCTTGAATGTCTCGAACCCGGTGAACAGTTAGTGAATGTCGTCAAGCGCGGAGAAGATGATCTCGCTACGGCGATCCTCGCGGAAGTGATTGCGAAGCTGGCGGATCATAAAGCGCCAGGAGGATGTCCGACGGTTGCTGACTGGGGACGCGGTTTTGATCGTTATCTGCAAACGGGTGACGAACAGATCTCTCGCGAAGTTGTCGAGGAAGCGCGGGAGATGTATCAACAGCTCGTCTCAACACAGCACAAAACGATGCTGCTTCATGGCGATCTGCAACACTACAATGTGCTCCTTGACCGCGAACGTGGTTGGATTGCGATCGATCCGAAAGGCGTTATTGGTGAACTCGAGTACGAACTCTGCGCACTACTTCGCAATCCCATGGAATTACCTGAAGTCTTCGCCGATCCACTCACGATAAAACGCCGTCTGGATCTTCTAACAACTACACTGGGTCTCGACTACTCCCGCGCTCTCCGCTGGTCCTACTCCCAATCAATCCTCTCCGCCCTCTGGGACATCGAAGACGGCCACCCTCTTTCGCTCAACAACCCTTCCCTCCTCCTCGCCCGCACGCTGAAACAACTCCTGTGAATCTTGTAAATCCTGAAATCCTGTCAAACAACCCCTCACACGCAGGGTGGTGTGGGGCATTCGGAGTCGTGGATCGCGGGGGCGGTGGTGGGAGTGTGTTCGCGGCCGAAGGTGGTGATCAAGATTACGGAGCCGATGATTACGGCGGCGGCGATTAACATTTGCCGCGTGAGTGGTTCACTCGCTATTAGCCAGCCTAAGAACACCGCGACCACGGGATTCACGTAAGCGTAGGTCGCGGCGCGTGCGGGTGCGACGTTGCTCAGTAACCAACTGTATGCAGTGAAACCAACCAGCGAGCCAAACACGAGCAGGTAGAAGAACGCGCCGATCGAGGTCCACGAGGCATTCGCGAGATTCAGGCGCAGCGGATCGCCCGTAACGACGGCAAGCAGCAAAAGCAAAACACCACCGGCCAGCATCTGCATTCCCGCCGCCATCAATGTCGGTACCTGGAGCGGTCGTCGACTCGAGTAGACCGATCCTGCCGCCCAGGAGAAAGCTGCCACCAACACCACACCGCCCGCGATCAAACTCCACTTTGAATGTCCATTCCTGGTCAGCCCGTCACCCACAAGCATCGCAACACCAACGAGACCGATCAACACACCGAGTAATACTTTCCAATTTGGACGCCGGCGACTTATTGCCCAGTTAAGTATCACTACCCACAAAGGCTCCGTCGAGACGAGCAACGCTGCCAAACCCGTAGCGACGTATCGCTCTGACCAGACCACCCCGCCATTTCCACCAAGCAATAGCAGACCGCCAATCACTAGCGCACGACGCCACAAGTGGAGCGGCGGAATAAAACGCTCGCCTTTGAGCACTGCCCACGTGAAGAGAATTAGTCCTGCGAGGGTGAATCGCGTTCCAGTCATCAGGAACGGTGGGAGGGTGTCGATTGCCAGACGGATTGCGAGGTACGTTGAGCCCCAGAGAATATAAACCGCGGCGAAGGCTAGAACAGTCTTTACGGGAGATGGTCGCGTTGTCATCCGGTGAGGCTTACAGTATCAGAAAGACGACGAGCCACAAAAAAGACGAAAGGCACAAAAGCTAAGTGTGGCTTTTGTGCCTTTTGGGGCGCTTTAGTCTGAGCCTTTTATGGCTGACTTAGTCAGGTCTGTCGCGTTTGTCTCGTTTCGGAGGTTGTTGATTGGTGTTCTTTGGCGGTTTCTGGTCTTTCCGGTCGTTGGTTATGACCTTCGCCGGTTCCTTTGGCGGCCGTTTATCCTGGTCTTTGCGCTGCGCAAATGCGCCGGCGGACACCACGCCGAGCATTGCTAAAACCAGTAATCCTTTTCGCATTAGCCTAATCATTTGTGCCTTTTCTCCTCATGCCAAGTTCTGCGCAGGAGGGAGAAAGAGATGCGCTCGACCATGAGGCAGCAAGACAGGTGCCACGTATATTCGGACGAAAAGTCTAACAAAACGCGCGGAAATTCGCACGGTTTCGCATTGAGCCGCACCTTATCGTGCGAAAGGGCCCGAAACAGTTTAGCGGCGAACGGTGACGCTGAGTGTGCCAATGTTGCCGCTGGTGTCAAAAGTCCGCAGTGAGATCGTATGTTCGCCCGCAGCGAGCCCGCTGAAGTCGATAGAATAAACCTCGTGGCCGCTGTCCGCGATCCCGTCGTCAGGAAACACCGGCACCCACGCCCCACCATCGAAACTCGCATCCGCTTTCTTCACTTTGCCCGTCGCATCGTCAACTGAAAAGACCACCCGCACCGAGTCGCTCTTTACCTGCGGTTGGCCCATCGCTTTTACCACCGGTGGCGTGTTGTCGATATCAACTGGCTCACTCAACCGCTCACCCGTGAGCTTCTGTCCGGGCGGATTGTCGGGCGCGTCTGACGCGACGACTTTGATGATATAACGACCATCAGCGAGGGTCGCGCCATCGATCGTGTAGAAGTTATCCCGCAGCTTATCTTTCAAGAGCCGGAACGTCTGTTCATTTAATGCCCGGTAGTAGATGGCATACTCGAGCGTGTCGGAATTGCGATCTTCAGCCTGCCACTGAAACGACCGCGCGCCTCGTTGATAAAAACGCCGCGGCGGCACCTGCGCGATTGGCCCAAACACCGACGGATCCAACCCCGATGATTCAACATTCGGATCAACTGCAACGTTCGCAATCTGCTGTAAACCAACTCCGATCGGCAACGCAGTAATCGACAACACTTCCGGCGCCACGTTGCGCGGCAGGTACGCAACACTTACATCCTCAACCGACGATGGCGTACCTGATGAACCAGCCGCACGCACGGTCGCACGCCATTGAATGAAACGAGCGCGCGGGCTCGCGATCTGATTACCATCGGGATTGCGATAAGCAGTGCTCCAATCACTCCACGTTGCATCGGGGCGCTCGCCATTACCCGTGCGAGTTTGCACCTCGACTGCACCGGCGCCACGCCACCAAATGCGACCCCACGATGCCGTCAGCTTGGCATCTCTGACCGGTGATTCAAACGTGCCTTCAGTCACGAGCTCGTTGCCGAAGCGAAACAGTTTCCCTTGATTACTCGACGCCGCGTAAACCTGATCATTTCTGACGAACAGCGACGAGATCTGACCTTCCGGCGATTGAAGGAGAAGCGTGTCGCGACCATCATTCGTGACTGAGTAGATGCGACCTTTATCAGCCGTGCCGATCAAGACACTGCCTGGTTGTAACCCTGGTGCAATCGCGAAAGCTGTAACAGTTGCTGAACTCCAAACGACGTCAGTCGCACCATCCGGAAGTATGCGAAACACGGCGCTGCGCGCGGTGGAAACGTCACTGCGGCTGCGCGTCTGGCCCGGCTGACCTTGAATCGGCGCACCACTCTCGTCGATCGCCGTGATCGTGACTGATGTCGTTGGCGTACCACCCTCCGTCGGTTGCCCCGGCGTAACAGGCGGTGTCGAAGGTGGACGCGCGCTCGCAGCGGCATCGCTCAGCGCGAGTGCGTAGATCGAGCCGTCGGCGGCTGCCGCAAGCGCGTGAATCTCGCGTAGTTGGGTGTCGAAGAGTGCGAACGTTTTCCCTTCCGGAGAAACTCTCAACACGAGACCGCCCGAGTCAGTACCCGCGATCAGATCACCTTGCGGCGTCACTGCGAGCGAGATGACGTGCGTTTGATTTGTACTGACGAGCAACGACGACTCCGCACTCGCGTTTGCTGTTCGCACGCGATAGAGCTTGCCGCTGTCGCCCGTGCCAACCGCTAGCGAGCCATCACTCATGACTGCCAGTGACCAGATGTACTTATCGCCCGGATCAAAATAAACATCCGCCTTCCCGTCAGCAGTGATGCGATAGACCTTGCCATCAGGAGAAGTACCCGCGTAAATCGAGCCATCACGCGCAATCGCAAGCGCAGTTACGTCCAGTTCCGCCGCGTCGTAAAGCAGCGAACCACTGCCGGCGCTGGAGACTTTGAAAATCTTCCCATCGTGTCCGGTGCCGAGATACACATTTCCCTGATTATCGACTGCACTGGACCACACATACGTCTGCTGCGTGTTGAAGACTTCATTGAGCTTTGGCGCCAGCATCAGTACGCCCGTGTCGCTGATCGAAACTCCGCGCGAGTCGCCCCGGAGCAGCTCGGCACGGCCGCTCGTCTCCCAAACAACCGGTTGACCGGCCTGAACGGGCAACACAAAAAAGGTTAATAAGATTGCGAGGGTGGTTAATCGTTTAATGGTCATCTGTTAGTCAGGTTCCTATGTACTTGGCGTAAAGCGAGCGAGCGGTGGCGATTTCGTCTGTGCCGCGAATGATGGAGCGCGCATCCTGAAACACGGTGAGCTCGAAGTTTCCGGTCTTGAAGCGTAGCAGGTACTCGTTGAACTTAACTTCACCAGCACGGCGCAGTCTTTCAGCGAGGGCGGAAAAGTTAATGCGCGTCGGTCGCGACGGCGAGATCTGGATCGCGTCGCGACCACAAAGCACCGCCGCGCCTTCATCTGCATGTGACAACGTTTCGTAAACTCCGCGACCGCACGTCAAACAATCTTCACGACGCTTACTGGTTCCGATTCTTCTCCACTCGTTTTGCCACACGTCAAACTGCATCAACGATCCGTGCAGAGCCTCGACTCGTCCAGTGATCAACTTGAGCGCTTCCGAAACCTGCACTGCGGAAACGATGTTGATGATCGGCATGATCACTCCCGACGTATCACACGTCGGCGCACTCGCAGCGGGTGGAGCTTCCTCAAAAACACAGCGCAAACACGCAGTCTGGTGCGGACGAACCGTCATCGTCACGCCGTACGATCCGACCGCGGCGCCGTAGATCCAGTTGACGTTGTGCTTCACGCAGGCATCGTTGATGAGATAACGCGTGGAGAAGTTGTCAGTGCCGTCGATAACGACGTCGCACGTCTCGACGAGACGTTCAACAGTCGAATAATTGACATCGACGATGTGAGGCTCGACTTCGATTTCGGAATTGATCTCGCGCAGGTGGTTGGCAGCGGCGATGGCTTTCGGCAGACGCTTCTCGGCGTCACTTTCCGTGAACATCGTCTGCCGCTGGAGATTTGAAGGCTCGACGAAATCCCGATCCACGATGCGCAGGTGGCCCACACCAGCACGCGCCAACGCCTCAGCGTGGGCCGAACCTAGCGCCCCGCAACCGACAATCAGTACTCGCGCGGCCAGCAGCCGTCGCTGTCCTTCTTCGCCAATTCCACTGAAGAGAATCTGTCTGCTGTAACGATCGTCCACCGCCGCTCAGTATAGCAGTGAACAATGATCGGACGTGACTTACGCCATGATGCCGTAGCGCTTGATTTTCGCGTTGAGCGTCGTCGGCTTCAGCCCCAGCAGCTTCGCGGCGCGGGTCTGGCTGCCGGACGTGCGGCCGAGCGCCGTGCGAATGAGACTCATTTCAAACTGCCTGACTTCGTCTGAAAAACACGCGCCCCGCTTGATATCCACCGGCCTCGAGATCGCCAGAGACTCAACTTCGTCCAATAGTTGTAGAACCGTTTCGCGCAGAGTGTTAAGCCGTGCGTCAACGTTTCCCTCACTGGGGGCTTTTTCTACCGAGTCGTTTCTGTTTTCTTCCAACCCTAAAACTGATTCGCTGGTCATATTTCCTCCGAGAGATTTGCGGCAGCAACCGCTCACCGCCTGGGCCGACTTTGGGGAGTCTTTGGTGCGGCTGCGAACATAAATATAACTAGAGGTTTCACGGAAAAATTCCATTCTGTGACGGAACGGCTATTTTTTGGGATGGAGCGGTATATAACCGCAAAAGGGCGTAAAAAATCACAACCAGTTGATACGGAAGTCTCTGCGGCTCTCTGCGGACCTTTGCGTTCTCTGCGTTAAAGGGCTATTTCAACGCGGAGCCCGCAGAGATATGCAGAGGGTCGCAGAGAATCAAATCGCGTTGCCGACAGCGCCCTGGAAGTTTGCGCGGTAGTTGCGGCTGAGGGTGAGTTCCTTACCATTTTCCATGATGATGCGGTATTCACCGTGAAACCAGGGCTGCATCTCCTTGATCCTGTCGATCTTCACGATGGCCGAACGATGAATTCTGCGGAATTGGCGCGGGTCGAGCTGTTCTTCGAGACTACTTATCGTCTCGCGTAGCAAGTAACCTTTCTGATTGTCGTAAACGCGTACGTAGTTTCCCTCCGACTCGATGCAGTGAACGTCCTGTACGTTAAGAAAGAAAACGCGACCGCCGTTTTTGATCACCAGTCGCTCGAGATGGCGCGGTCCACTTTTCAGCTCTTCGAGTAAAGCCAGGATGTGACGGTCGCGCTCGCCACTCTGATCGAGTTTTATCTGGGCCTTGACGCGGTGCCAGGCAGCGTCAAATCGCTCGTGGTCGAAGGGCTTGAGAAGGTAATCGAAGGCATGGACCTCAAACGCGCGCACGGCGTACTGGTCGTAAGCAGTCACGAAGATGATGTAAGGCGTCGTTTGTGGATCGAGCGACTCAAGCACTTCGAAGCCACCCAGCTCGGGCATTTGAATATCGAGAAAGACAAGATCGGGCCTGAACGACTTGATCGCCTCAACTGCTTCACGACCATTCGCACACTCCGCCACTATCTCGACTTCTGAATCATCTGCCAACATCTCGCGAATCATCTCGCGAGCGAGTGGTTCATCGTCGACGACCAACGCGCTAATACCTCTTGCGTTCGTCACTTTGCCTCCTAACAAAACGTGAATAACGCAATGAACGGTGAGTGAGGTCACACTCAGTGGATGAACACCACAGTCTAATCCGTTGTGACGCTCATCGGCTGGTTACGACAAATTTGGATGCGAAGTTTCGTCGTTGAGATAGGATCAACGAGAATGTGGATTTTGATGCAAGACTTTGAACGTTTTCTTAGACGGGATTACAGGATTTGCAGAATTAACATGATGTTTATGTCGCCCGTGGGATTTCGAGGGCGACGATCAGCCCTCCGGTCGGATTGTTACGCATCTCGAACCGCGCGGCGCTGCCGTAGAGTCCGGCAAGCCGCGCCTGTGTGTTTGCCAACCCCAATCCCTTGCCACGCCGCGATTCAAGAATTCTGTCCGCATCGATACCGGGACCGTTGTCTTTCACCTCAATCCGCACCACGCCATTGCTCGGCGCCGCCGTGACCTCAACCCGACCTGACGTCGAATTCCCGATCGCATGGCGCATCGCGTTTTCAACTATTGGCTGGAGGATCAGGTTGGGAACACGCACATCCAAAACTTCGGGATCCACACGAATGTCCGTGGTGAGTCGATCCTGAAAACGAATGCGCTCGATTTCGAGATAGCCGTTGAGAAACTCGATCTCCTGCTGCAAGGTCACTTCCATCGATCCGGAATTCTCGAGCGTCAGTCGCAGGAAGTCGCCGAGCCTTGTGATCATCTTGCGCGCGCCTTCGGTGTCTTTGCTCAACAACGCCGAGATCGAATGCAACGTGTTGAAGAGAAAGTGCGGGTGCACCTGCATTTTCAACGCTTCAAGCTGCGATTGCACTAGTTGCGTGTGAAGTTGTGAGGCTTTCAGCTCACCTTTGCGGTAGCTGTTGTAGTAACTGAACGCGTGACTCATCAGCAGCATCGTCCAGTAGACCAGCAGCCATTTTTCGAGGTTGATGTAAACAAATCTGAAGGTCAGGAACGGTGTGATAAAGCTCGTGCGTTCGAAGATGACCATTAGGGCAAGATAATGAAGCGCGAGTAAGACGCTGCTCAACATCAAGCTAAACAAAAAGTGAAAAGTCCCGCGGCGCAACCAGTTGTGACGTTGAAGACAATAACGGCGCGAGAGCCAGAGTACGAGCGGCGTAACGAGCGCCCAGAGGTAGCAGGCCGACGCCTGGCCGAGCAATTCACGGCCGTAGCCGTAGCGTCTTGGCTGTCCACTCGCGGTGGACATCACGTAGACCTGCGAAGTAAAGAAGAGCGTGACGATCGTCCACACTCCCCAGATCAATCCGTAACGTACGGACCGCCTGGACAGTTTCGATTCTGAATCATCCATGACAGGCTCGCTCATTGTGTTAACGGTGCGGGCGCGGGAGGTACTGAGCATGCGACGCCGAGCAATCCCGAGCGTATAACGTCTGAGTAACACCGGAGGGGAGAACTTTGTGACCAACAGGACTGATTGAGATGCGAACGGGCTTCATGAGGTTGAATCGATATCCTGCCATGAAAACTCGTGACTGAATTCGTTTTCCGTCCATAACTCAAACTGCAATCGAGCTTGAGCAACCAGCATTTCCAGACCACCAAGTGTTTCGCATCCTGCCTCGCGCGCCTCGCGCAAAAGTCGTGTTTCCGGTGGGTTATAAATCAAATCATAAACGCATCGCGCGCCGGTTAATTGCTCGCGCGTCGCCGGCGATTGCTCGATGTACGCGCCAGAGCCAACGGGCGTTGCATTGATTACGAGGTCATAACCGTTGAACGAAGTTTCGGACAGCGACTTGCACGAGATTTCGAACAACTCGGCAAGCGGTTGTGCTTTAGTTTTATTGCGCGCGAAGAGAGTTACGTTCGCGGATTGTCGCTTGAGCGCCCAGATCGCAGCACGTGCAGCACCGCCGGCGCCGATGATCGCAACTCTTGCGTCATTCAAACTGGTAAATCGCTTGAGCAATGGATCGATAAGGCCGGCGGCATCGGTGTTGTAGCCCAACAAACGATCGTTTTCGACCACAACCGTATTCACAGCTCCGATCTCTTTCGCCTCAGGCGCGGTCCAGTCGAGACATTCCATCACCGTTTGTTTGTGTGGAGCAGTGATACTCAAGCCGCGGAGGTTCCAGTTCAACTCTCGCGTACGCGGGTGGACCATGCGTGTGAAGAATTGCTGCGCGTTCTGCACTTCGAGAGGAAGATAGACGCCGTTGATTCGTGCTTTCACGAAAGCAGTGTTGTGAATGTGAGGCGAGACGGAGTGCATGACCGGCAGACCGACGAGGCCGCAGATCATCGTTTCGTCATCGATTGTGTCGAGACGATAGAGCGAGCGAAGTTTGCGAGCGTTGACCTGACCGGGTGCTGTGGCGCGCTCGTCGTCCAACGCTCCGTAAGTGAGAAACGAGCCACGTGATGGGCCAAGTACACGCGTGGCGATGCCGGCGTTGCCCATAGCGATCGCGATAAGTGGTCTTTCTTCGCGGCGCGCGCGATCGAGGAGTTGGAATATTGGGAGACAGTCGACGATGTCGTTGGCCTGTACGGCGATCTTGATCACGGCGGCAGGCGTGCGGGCCAAACGTTCGTAGATCTGTTCGAGATCTGTTGAAACGCCGGAGAAGTCGTGATGCGAGACGATGACGCGGGACCAGTCCGGTGCGAGATCATGGACCAGATCGCCTTCGACGTCCCACCAAGTGTTTTCATCCTGTGGCGCGATCGAAGACCAGAACTGCTGTCGTTCTTCACGAGTTAAATCTCGATGCCCGCCTTCTTCTGTGGGACGAAAAGTGAGAATCACCGGACGAGTAAGTGGTTGGATTGATACCGGAGTTTCTTCAAGACAATCGAGACGCAACTCGATCAAGTCAGCCCACCCGGTCGCCCGCTCACACGCATTCCGCAGTGCATCGAGATCCTTCTCGCACACCGGGACGCAAATACGAGCTGAGAGTTTTTGATTCACAGAAAAGATTTCTCACGCAACGGCGCAGCGGCGCAACGAAATCCTTTGCGCCGCTGCGCCGTTG
>DASTTS010000409.1:0-3539 GCA_035760085.1 Pyrinomonadaceae bacterium | reverse complement strand
GTGCGACTGAAAGCCAGAACCAGCGACAGTATTGACAGTGTCACCGGTGTTTGGCCCTCGGCAAACTGGCTCGAACGCGAAGTTTTCGATCTGTTCGGAGTGCGCTTCAACAACCATCCGGATCTGCGGCGACTGCTGCTGCCGCCCGATTGGGAAGGATATCCTTTAAGAAAAGATTACCCACTCGAGTTTGTCGAGAATGCGTGGACCGAAAAACACTTGCCCGTGATGACGGATGTCGAGATGGAGCAGTTGCATCAGCGGCGCGCGTATGGTCTCGAGATTCTTTCAGTGCCGCAGGAGCGATTGATGCGCCAGATATTTATTGGCGGCAAGGAAGTGATGCCGAAAGATAAATGACGCCGAAAGAGATCGCCACACTCTACGAAGCGAAGGTATTCGACTCGCCCGAGGCAGCGAAGGTGGCGGGGTTTGTCCTGGCCGACAGCGCGGCGCCGCGGAATGTGTGGAACAAGGCGAGTGCGGCGAATGCGATCGTGTTGAAGTTGGTGGAGAGAAAGGAAGCCGGCGAGGTTGAGGATATCGGGTTGGTGATTGAGCCGTTCCGTGTGACTGGTTGTTACAAGCCGCAGCCATCCGAAGCGCCCGCCGCGTAACTTAGTTTAGACAGGATTGACAAGATTTTCAGGATTTACATGTAAATGCATCAGGTAGAAATCGCGACAACTCAAGAGACGCTGCTCGACAGCCCAGAGATGATCCTGAACATGGGCCCGCAGCACCCGTCGACGCACGGCGTGTTGCGCGTCGTGCTGAGGCTCGACGGCGAGACTGTGATCGATCTCGACTGCGATATCGGTTACCTGCATCGCGGCATGGAGAAGATTGCCGAGAACCGCATGTACACGCAGATCGCGCCCTACTGGGATCGTCTCGATTACATCGCCGCAGTCTCGAACGGTCTCGTTTGGGTAGAAACAGTCGAGCAGATGATGGGCCTGCCCGTTCCGCCGCGCGCGCATTACCTGCGCACGATTCTTACCGAGCTCAATCGCATTGCGTCGCACCTGCTCTGGCTCGCGACACACGCACTCGACATCGGCGCCGTCACCGTGCTGCTCTGGGCGCTGCGCGAGCGCGAAGAGATTCTGAAGATTTTTGAGCGACAGTTTGGTGCCAGACTGACGTGTCACGCGTGGCGCGTCGGCGGCATGCCGAACGATGCTTACGACGACTTCAACAAAGACGTCCGCCAGTTCGTCAACAACTTTCCGAAGCGACTCGATGAATATGAAACCGTGCTTTCCGAGAATCGGATCTGGTTGAGTCGAACAGTCGGCATCGGTGTGATCTCCGCGGAAGATGCGATCGCGATCGGTTTGTCGGGTCCGGCGCTGCGTGGTTCGGGCGTGGCGTGGGACGTGCGGAAGTCGCGACCGTACGCGGCGTACGGCGACATGGATTTCGATATTCCGGTTGGCGAGAACGGCGATACGTATGATCGATACCTCGTGCGATTGGAAGAGATGCGACAGTCGCGGCGGATCATCGATCAGGCACTCGAGAACCTTCCGGACGGACCGGTGAACGCGAAGCTGCCGAAGATCGTGAAGCCACCCGTAGGCGATTACTACCACTCGATCGAGGGGCCGAAAGGCGAGATCGGTTGCTACCTCGTTGCCGACGGCACTGCGCAGCCATGGCGCGTGCGCGTGCGGCCGCCGTCATTTATTAATCTTCAGGCGCTGCGACAGATGTGCGTCGGGCATCTCGTGGCGGACGTGGTGGCGATTATCGGAACGTTGGATATCGTTTTAGGGGAGATCGACAGATGATTTCTCCCGCAAAGGCGCAAAGGCGCAAAGTAAATCTAAGAGTCACAAATTCTTCTTTGCGCCTTTGCGTCTTTGCGGGAGAACTTTATCTCAAATAACGAGTATCTTAATGCTTCTCTTTGCACCAATTGACGTACTTAACGATCTCCTGCTGAAGATCGGTCTCAGCCAGGAGACGATCACGTTTTTCCTGTGGCCGCTGATTCAGATCGGACTGGTCGTTACGCTTGTCGCGCTGTGGGTTGCGTACGCGACTTATCTCGAACGCAAGATCTCCGCGTTTATGCAGGCGCGACTCGGTCCGATGCGCGTTGGTCCATGGGGACTGCTGCAGCCGATCGCAGACGGTCTCAAGCTGCTCACGAAAGAAGACTTCGTCCCGGAAAAAGCCGATCGCTGGATATTCTTCTTCGCACCTTACATCGCGGTCGCCTCGGCGTTCATCGTCTTTTCAGTGATTCCGTTTGGTCCGGACTGGGCCGTCATCGCGGACGTCAACATCGGATTGTTGCTCGTGCTCGCAGTCTCGAGCATCGGCGTGCTCGCACTGATACTCGCCGGCTGGTCTTCAAATTCTAAATACGCACTGCTCGGTGGACTGCGCTCGAGCGCGCAGATGGTTTCGTACGAAGTCGCGATGGGCCTCTCGCTCATCGGCGCTTTGATGTTCGCACGCACGCTCTCGCTCTCGGGCTTCGTTGCCGCGCAAGGGTCGGACTCGATCTGGTACGTTCTCTATCAACCCGCGGGTTTTATGTTGTTTCTGATCAGCGGCATCGCTGAGAACAACCGCGCGCCCTTCGACCTGCCGGAAGCGGAATCGGAACTCGTCGCCGGATTTCATACAGAGTACTCAGGTATGCGCTGGTCGCTCTTCTTCATGGCCGAGTATGCGGCGATGGTCGTCGTCTCGGCAGTCGCGACAACAGTCTACCTCGGCGGCTGGTATTTCCCGTTTGTTCATCGACTCGAAGCGAGTGGACATCACAACCTGTTCGTGCTCGTCAGCGTGCTCGTGTTTCTGGTCAAGGCATCGCTCATTCTTTACTTCTATTTCTGGCTGCGCTGGACGTTGCCGCGTTTCCGTTACGATCAACTGATGGACATTGGTTGGAAGTGGCTAATACCATCGGCACTGATCAATATCGTGCTCTCGGGATTTGCAATCTTTCTCGTGCAAGCCCTTAATGGTTACAGAGGAATGAAAACTATCGAATTTCTGGATCGCGGGTTAAACCTGACAGCCACTGGTAAAGCAATCATGATTGTGATGGGTATCCTCGGGCTGTTTGTGACCGCTTCGCTGCTCGCACGCATCAACTGGCGCTCGCGCGATTTCAATCTCAAGATTCAGCGTAGAGATATCCAGCTCGTGAACGTGCCGAAAGGAAAACCCGCTGTGCAGCCGGGGGGTTAATTTATGCCATTAGTAAAAACTCCAAAACCGACGTTTGCTCAAAAGCTCAAACGCTTTTTTATGATCGATTTGATCAAAGGGCTCGGGCTGACGTTGAAATACAATCTCGGCGCGCTCACTGACAAAGACGCGGTGGCGGGCAAGGGAATTTACACCGAACAGTATCCGAAAGTTCGACCCGACGTGGCGCCGCGTTTCCACGGCGCGCCGCGACTGAACATGGATCCGGAAACGCACGACACGCTCTGCATCGCGTGTAACCTGTGCGCGATCGCGTGTCCTGAAGACTGCATCGACGTCATTCCGATGGATGTCGAGATCGTCGT
>DASTTS010000408.1:0-6710 GCA_035760085.1 Pyrinomonadaceae bacterium | reverse complement strand
CTTAGTTTCGCGTTCGCGTGTACAACCGCTCCGACTAACCTGAACACGAACTCCGGTGCAACTCATGGCTCAGTCTCGGCTGAGTTGAAGCCCGCCTTTGACTCAATCACCGCAAACGACATCCTGCAACACACGAAAGTTCTTTCAGCGGATGAGTACGAAGGGCGTGGTCCAGGAACGAAGGGTGAAGAACTCACCGTCAAGTATCTAACCGAACAGTATCAACGCCTCGGCTTGAAGCCCGGGAATCCGGATGGCACTTACGTTCAGAAAGTTCCGCTGGTTGGATTTACGGGCGTCCCAACCGCTTCATTCACTGCCGGCGGCAAACAACTAAACCTGACATTCCCCAAAGACTATGTTGCAGTTTCACGCCGCTTCGTTCCGGAATCGAAGGTTGAGAATTCCGACATGGTCTTTGTCGGTTATGGAGTAGTGGCGCCAGAGTATGGCTGGGACGACTACAAAGGTTTGGACGTGCGCGGCAAGACGATCGTGATGCTGATCAACGATCCGCAGGTTCCTGATCCGGGCGATCCCAAGAAGTTGGATGACAAGATGTTCAAGGGTAAAGCAATGACCTACTACGGTCGTTGGACCTACAAGTATGAGATTGCCGCCGAGAAAGGTGCCGCGGCCGCAGTGATCATTCATGAGACCGAACCGGCTGGCTATCCATATGAGGTTGTTTCCGGCAGTTGGTCGCGTGAGAATTTCGATATTCAGACGCCCGATAAGAATATGGGACGTGCAGCGGTTGAATCATGGATCACGACTGACCGCGCTAAGGAGTTGTTTACAGCCAGCGGTCAGGATTTCGACGCACTGAAAAAAGCTGCCCTCTCGAAAGACTTCAAGCCAGTCGCTCTCAATGCGAAGGCAAACATGACGGTCAAAAACACGTTACGTGAAATCAATTCCAATAACGTCATCGGAAAGCTCGAAGGATCGGATGCGGCGCTGAAGAACGAGTACGTTATTTACACGGCGCATTGGGATCACCTCGGACGCGATCCAAAACTAGCCGGCGATCAAATTTACAATGGGGCGCTCGACAATGCCTCAGGTACCGCGGCATTGCTCGAGATTGCCGAAGCGTTCACGAAACTCGCTACACCTCCGAAACGATCGATTTTGTTTCTTTCAGTGACGGCAGAAGAAAAAGGTTTACTCGGGGCGAAGTATTACGCTGAAAATCCTCTCTATCCGCTGAATAAGACGCTCGCGAATATCAACATGGATGGCGTTAATCAGTGGGGCAGGACCACGGACATTACGATGGTGGGCGACGACAACAGCACCTTGATCGACTTGCTGCGTGAAGCTGCGACCACACAGCAACGAGCAGTGAATCCCGATCCGGAATCAGAGAAAGGATTTTACTATCGCTCGGATCATTTCGAGTTTGCGAAACAGGGAGTTCCCGCGCTCTACACTGATTCCGGGGTTAGTTACGCAGGGAAAGATCCGGCGTTCAGTAAACAGAAGCGCGACGAATACACAAACAACGACTACCACAAAGTTTCCGACGAAGTTAAACCTGATTGGGATCTGACTGGAGCGGTTGATGACGCGCAGTTGTTGACGATGATCGGATATCGAGTGGCGCAAGGCGACAAATTTCCGGAATGGAAAGCGGGTTCAGAATTCAAAGCGAAGCGTGACGCGATGATGAAGGGCAGCTAGTTTGCTGCTGCGGTTGGGATTCCGCAGCAGCCCGAGAGCCTGGGCTACTCACACCGAAACGCTGGCTTTATTGTTTCTGCAACCGCCGGTTTAAGGCGGCCGGTTGCTCCGCGGGATCAATAACCACGGGCGAAAGCGCGTGTCTGTTCCTCTTAACTGGAAAGACTTCCACGTCAATCGAAACAGCATCCGTACCAGCAGGCTCCGCTCGATAAGTATAAATACCTTCAACATCGAGCGGATCTACTGGCGGGCTGGCGGGAAGCGGCAGATAAAACACCTCAAAAATCACGAACCCTTCGATATACGGAGGGTACGGCACGTTGGCATCGGGTGGAATGGGAATGTTTAGGTGACGGTAGATGTCCCGGCAAACGACTTCCATCGCCCAATCAGGATCCAGCTTCTCGTCTCTCCTGAATTGAGGCGCAATCGGGACTTGCCCGCCCTTTAATTGGATCACTTTCTTGCGGAAGCTGATGGTAATCCCGGTGTTATTGTGAACGTTGATCTTGGTTGAGTAGTGGCCCGCCTGAGCATCCGGTACCAGTGTGATGGCCGGATCCTTCTGCACCCCGCAAATGAATTTTGCCGCGTAAGTATCGGTTACGATCGGCGCTTGAGCTTTCGCAATTGCGGCTGTGACTAGCAAGCTGAATATGCTTACTAGTGCAGGCAAGGTCATTCTTCGTACTAACTTTTTCATTTTCTTCTCCTTTACATTCACTTTGGTGAAAGAAACGCGCTACGCCGTGACACTGGTAAACAGCGTCACGCGATACGCAACGAAAGCGAGATTCAGGAGATCTGCTGGCGACTCTGAGGTGAGACAGTAAGGAAGGAGGTGTCTCTGTCGTTCACCCTTGGTTTGTCCGCAGTATCCGGTCGGGAATCACGCCGTGAAATTTCTGGGCGTGAACCTGCTTGATCATCCGCTAGGGATGGGCGATGTCGATAGTGGATTTGCGGATGATATGCCTGCGTCTGATGAGTGTCAACGAAGAATCGGCGAGCTGCCCGAGTTGGTGTATTGCACGGCCTAAATGGGTAGCGGCTACGTAAAATCTGAGGAATTTTCAACGAATCACGACCCGGCACACTCATTGCTCGGCACCGCTTCAATGGCGCTGAGGCCCCTCAGTCAGCCTTAAGAAGAAGAGGTGGAACCATGAAGACCCGAATCAACGATCCGATTCACAATCCCTTCCATAATCGATTTCACACTCCCGTACATTCGCGGCTTGATGAGATGCAGACCTACACGCACATGCCCTGGCTGCATAACCCCATGCCGTTGGACCATCAGACAAAACCAGACCAGCACTCGCGCTACTGGATGGGCGCATTAGCCGGCGCATTTGTGCTGGTGCTGGTCGTGGTCTTTTCGGCTGCTCTGCTATCTAAGTGAACTTGATCGCTGTGGCTATCGTCTGGTCCAACATGAAGACATCATACGGTCTTCAACCAGATCTCCGAGCTTCACCTCTTGCCAGAAGAGATCAGAAATGAAACGATTGAGTAGAGAATTCGCCAGGCATGTAGTTGATGCGATTGATGCTCCGTAATCTTTAGTTGAAGCAAGATCGTGAAGAAACAGGCTATTAGCTCGGGCGTGCTGATCCTGGCGGCAACCTTTTCGGTTTTGGCCCAGGGTACGGCCACTCGGGAAAGCTCGAATCGCCTGATTGAGCTTTTACGACATCCCACGTTTGTCACACTCCGCCTCGTTTGCCCATCCAAAGCTGGAGAATTAACTGACGCTCCGCCGCTGTACAAAGAAAAAGAGTTCATTAGTTGTCAATCATTCATTACACAGAACTCTTCCGAGCAGATCACGATCTGGAACGAACTCAACCTTTATTATGAATACCGCCTTGACTTAATCAGAGATGGACAGGTTGTTTCCTATATCAAAGAAGCAAAAGAAAGAATTGAAACGGCAGAAAGACGACCACCGTCCGGGAGTTCCGCGCCCCTGGTTATGGAACCCGGCCGCGAATATTCGTTGCGTGACATCTACTTGAAAGAGTGGTACGGCTCTCTTAGTCCCGGTCGCTATCAACTTACGCTTCGTAGACGCTTCGTCCTGGATGGAGACTGGGTGCAATCGAATCCCGTAATTTTTGAGATTGAACCGCGTAACCCAGAATCGATTCCTGAGAATGTGACCGTCCGACTGGCGCCGTCCGGTTTACAACCGTCTCTCGAGACCGAGCGCCATCGCCTAACGAGCGATGTCCGCGTAACTGTATTCGTTGTAAACAACTCCGACCGGCGTCTCAAGGTGAACGTGGTAGATCTGTACTATGGAGATCGTCTTCAGTTGTTTAAGGACAACGTCTTGATACCTTACCGCGAAGAGACAGCGAAACTCATTCGTGAAAAAGATGAAACCGCTCAACCTATAGATACTGCTACAGCGGATTTTTTTCTCGATCCAAACACAACCTCAGGTCTAAGAGAGCTGAGGTTGAGTGATTGGTATGGTCCGTTAACACCGGGATTGTATCGCTTAACAAACCGCTGCCGTTTCGAAGTCGACGGGCCATGGACTCGCGACTCTGCCCCACTGGTCTTCGAGATCGTTGCGAAATAGAAGAATCACTTAACCACCCGGAACGTCGTCGTCAGTGAAGCCGTTGCATCTGAACCGGTCCACACATCAAAAACCGCGGGTTCCTGCACCCACGCTTTGACCGCGCCGCTCCAGTACGTCAGTTCCGACTTACCCAATGTGAAACGAACGGTTCTTTTCTGGCCGGGTGCAAGGGCGACGCGCTCGAAGCCCTTGAGTTCGCGCACAGGTCGCGATGCGCTTCCGTAGCGTTGATGAATATAGAGTTGGGCTACCTCCTCACCGGCACGCCGTCCAGTGTTCTCTACGTCCACCAGCACTTCCAGGCTCTCGCCCAATTTCACTTCCGGCTTACTCACGCGCAGGTTCGAGAAGCTAAAGGTCGTGTAACTTAGACCATAGCCGAACGGATAAAGAGGTGAGCTGGGAATATCCCAGTAACGCGAGGTGAAGTTTTTCTTGGTTTCCGGTTCTTGAGTAATGTTGTGTGCGTAATAGATCGGAATCTGTGCTGCGCTTCGTGGCCACGTCACAGGCAGTTTACCCACTGGTGTAGCATCGCCGTAGAGAATGTCAGCGATCGCGTTTCCACCTTCAGTACCTGGATGCCAAGCCTCGAGAATTGCAGAGATGTTGGAGTTGGCCCATGAGATCTCGAGAGGACGACCGTTGATAAGTACGAGCACAACAGGTTTCCCAAGGCCTGAGATAGTTTTGAGTAACTCGAGCTGCCGGCCGGGCAGATCAATCGTTGATTGAGACGCCGCCTCACCGCTCATCTCTTCATGTTCACCCAGCACGAGGATAACGACGTCTGACGAGCGCGCGAGCGATACGGCTTTCTCAAACTCTGCTCGCTTCTGCGCCTCCGGCCAGGACGGCGGCCTCGGCCCTTGTATGATTATGAACGGCGACGGGTAGGTGCGAGCGATGTCAACGCCTTGTGCAAATTCCACTCTTACCGAGGATCCGAGCTTCGCTCGAATTCCCTCGAGCACCGTGACTGCGCTGTTAACGTCATCAACGAAGCTCCAGGAACCGCGCATGTCGCGTTTGGAATCGGCTAATGGTCCAATCACGGCAACCGATGAAACCTTTGGGTCGCTTTTCGCGAGCGGGAGAAGGTTGCCTTCGTTGCGAAGCAGCACCATTGAACGCTGCGCGGCTACGCGAGCGAGTCGCCTGTGCTCGGGGTTGTTGTGAATCGTCGCGACGCGTGATTCATCAACGTAAGGATTTTCGAAGAGACCGAGCTTGAACTTCGCTTCCAGAATGCGTCGCACGGCCTCATCGAGGTGTCCTTTAGTTACTCGACCGTCCTGGACCAGCTTCGTAAGACTCGATGCATACGCACCTGCGATAGCGTCACCGGGAAATGACATCTCCAGGTCAACACCGGCAATAAACGCGCGATAAGCTGCGTCCGACTTATCTTCCGCAAAGCCGTGCGTAACGAGATTGCCAACGGCGTTGGCATCGCTCACGACGAAGCCTTTGAATCCCCACTGCTTGCGAAGCACATCGCGCAAGAGGAAAGCGTTCCCCGTCGCTGGTACGTCGTTGAGATTCATGTAGGCCGACATCGCGCTTCCAACTCCGGCATCAACCGCGGCTTTGAAGGGCGGTAAGTAGACGTTGTAGAGCTCGGCATCTGAGATGTAAGCGGAGTCGTAGTCGCGACCGCCACTACCTGCACCATAGCCCGCGAAGTGTTTCATACAGGCGAGCAGGCGGCCTGGACTCGACGGATCCTGGCCTTGAAAACCGCGCACGTGAGCAGCAGCCATGCGTGAACCGAGAAAAGGATCTTCGCCCGCACCCTCGACGATACGTCCCCAGCGCGGGTCGCGCGCTATGTCAACCATCGGCGCGAAAGTCCAATGGATACCGGCAGCTCTCGCCTCGCTCGCCGCAACGGCTTGCGCTTGTTCTACGAGCGCGGGATCCCACGACGAGGCCATCGCCAACGGCACCGGGAAAATCGTACGAAAACCGTGAATGACGTCGAACCCGAAGAGAAGCGGAATCTTCAGCCGCGAGTTTTCAATGGCAACCTTCTGAAAGCGATTGATGAGGGCCGGATCGGTAAGGAACAGGAGCGATCCGATCTTGCCTTCGCGAATGCCCGGCTCAACCATTTCCGGTTTCATGAACTGCGTGAGGTAGAAGAGCTGGTTGAGTTGGCCCACCTTCTCCTCGATCGTCATCTGCGAGAGCAGCGCATCGACTCTACGATCAAGCGACTGCTGCGAAGTTTTCGACACACTCTTTCGCGCCAGCACCGGCTGGCCCAACAAAGCCAAAACGATCGCAAGACACACGACAGCCTTTATTCTCATCTCAACGTCTCCGCAGGGATTTTTACGAGACCGGAGCGAAAATACAGTGCTCCCGTCTCGAACGCCACCAAAAATTAAAGACCTCATCGCGCACAGAACCGAGCGCGGTA
>DASTTS010000407.1:0-3612 GCA_035760085.1 Pyrinomonadaceae bacterium | reverse complement strand
GGCGACGCGACAAAGACGTCGCAGTTTGTGAAAGCCGCAGAGGCGACGTTTGGCAGTTACGACATCTGGAAAGCTGACTTTGTCGGTATCGGAAAGATGCGCGGTGTGGGTTGGGCCATCTGTTACCAGAATCCGGCGAACGGACGAATCTCAAACCACTGGATCACGTTGCATGAGACGGGGAACGTCGCGGGATTTAATCCGATCCTCGTGATGGACGTTTGGGAGCACGCATTCCTGCTCGACTACAAACCGGCCGAGCGACCGAAGTATATCGAGGCGTTCTTCTCGAACATCAACTGGAACGCTGTTGAGGATCGATTGAAGAAACTCACGGGCGTACAAACAGCACGCGCCTGAAGAAAGTTTTCACGCAGCGGCGCAGTGACGCAACGAACGCCAGCTATCTCCGTTGCTCCATTGCATCGCTGCGCCGCTTCTCCGTTGCTCCGTTGCGTCGCTGCGCCGCTGCGTGAGTTAGTTTTGTGGCAATGGTGGCTTGCTTAAATTGCAATCCACCGTTAACGCCCGCAGGAAGTTCAACAGATCTTCCCGCTGCTCCGGCATGACCCGTTGCGGCTTTAGGTTCTTCGTGTCGAGATGCTCGTTCGGCTTTCCACCACCCACCATAATATCGACCGCTTCTTCCAACGTCTTCGCACTCCCGTTATGAAAATACGGGGCTGATTTTGCGACATCGCGCAGCGTCGGCGTCTTGAACGCGCCCGTGTCTTCCGGTTTGTTCGTCACCTTGAACCGTCCGACATCTGGTTCCGGCTGGTCCATGCCAATGCCAATGTTGTGAAACTGCTGGTCCGTAAATAAAAGTCCATCATGACAGTTGTTGCACTTAATGCCCTGGAAGATGTTCCAACCACGAAACGCACTCTGGCTAATCGCCGTCTTATCGCCTGCACGCCAGCGATCCCACGGCGTGTTGCCGCCGATGATCGTCCGCTCGAACGCGGCGATCGCCTGCATCATGTTCCCCGCCGTCGCGTCGTTTTGAAACACTTTCTGAAACTGCGTCCGGTAACCCTGTAACGCATTTATCTTCGCAACGATCTCGCCAGTCCTTTCTCCGACGCCCATGTTCGCACCCGTCCACTCAGCCATCGCCTGCTTCTCGAGCGAATCGCCGCGACCGTCCCAGTAAAACTGTGTGTGATAACCGATGTTCCAAAGCGTCGGGCTATTGCGCGACAGTCGTTTGTTCTCAGCGCCAATCGCTGTTTGAAAGCCATCCGATAGACCATGTTGGCAGACGTGACATGAGTTACACGAGCGCGAGTTGTCGATACTGAGTCGCTCGTCGAAGAATAATTGCCGGCCCAGCCAAACTTTTTCAACCGTCATGGGATTGTCCGCCGGAATCGGCATCGGTTCGTATCCAGCAAGACCCGTAGGAATGGGTGGCACTTCAAAAGTCAGGGTGCCCGAGATTGGCTCCGTATTCTTTCCACATCCGATAAAGCTGATGGCAATAACAAGCAGACTGCAGCAGATCAGTAGAAGACTAATTTTTCTGTTGATCATAGAATGCTACTTACATTGGTTTCGGTTAAATGTCTAGAAGGCTTCTCATTATTACACTTATAGCGCTCGTGTCTGTTGCGTGTTCCGGCAACAGTGACAACGCGCACACGACAGCGACGACGTACGTTCCAGCACCGCCGCGACAGGTGTTGCGTGTTGAGAAGCGTGCGGCGAAGCAGGTTGCCGCGAAGCCTGACGATCCGAAATTAAAGGTTGACCCGGCAAAGCCGTTGCTGGTTTTCAATCTTCCAAACGGCAAAACGTTTCGTGAAGGCGAACCGGTCGTGATCGACTTTTCGCTGGCGAACGCAAAGTTGAAAGGCGATGGTGGCGAGTTTCGCGTGCGTTACATCGTCGATGATGACGAGATGCAGTGGATCGACGCTCACGAGGAGCTCGTGCTCACTGGATGGACGCCCGGCAAACACACGATCCGTATCGAGCTCGTTGGGCCTGACGGTTGGCCGTATCGCAACGGCGATTACAACGTCGTGACGCGCGAACTGACGGTGGTTAAGTGAAGCAACAACTGTTCAACGAGTTGGTGAAAGACGCAGCGAGCTGCACGCTGTGTCCGGCGATGTGTGGTCGCAGCGCGGTATTAAGCGATTTGAATGGCTCGCCGGATGCGCGAATTATGTTTATTGGTGAGGCGCCCGGACGAAAAGGCGCCGATCGCACGCGCGTGCCGTTTTCCGGTGATCAATCAGGCGCGAATTTCGATCGTTTTCTGGGCTCGATCAGTTTGACGCGGAAAGAGATTTTCATCACCAGTGCGGCGCTGTGTAATCCGCGGTCGGAGTCAGGTGCGAACCGGAAACCGACGCAAAAAGAGTTGTCGAATTGTTCGGGTTTTCTGCGGCGAACAATTGAGCTCGTAAATCCACGTGTGATCGTGACGTTGGGTTCAGTTGCGCTCGAGGCATTGAAGCGCATTCAATATCACGAGTTGAGCTTGAAGACGGCTGCGGCGCAGGTACACTCGTGGAACGATCGCGTGCTCGTGCCGGTTTATCATCCGAGCCCGCAGGTGTTGGCGTCGCACCGGC
This sequence comes from Pyrinomonadaceae bacterium, assembly GCA_035760085.1. GTDB lineage: Bacteria > Acidobacteriota > Blastocatellia > Pyrinomonadales > Pyrinomonadaceae > PSRF01. Next base: position 1,027 of record DASTTS010000407.1, on the reverse strand, counting down.
GCGAAGCAGAGCAGTTGAAGGATTATCAAGTGATAGCGAAGGCGGTAAGAAACGGATTATGACTGAGTATGAAGCGGTTCGTGAGGGTGGAGCGGGACTGATCGATCTGTCGGCGGCGCGTGGGCGCATCCGCGTGAGTGGATCGGAGGCGGCGATGTTTCTGAATGGGCTCATCACGAACGATGTGAAGAACCTGGCGCAGAATCGTTGGATCCCGGCGGTGTTTCCGACTGTGCAGGGACGGCTGATCGGTTCGGTGCGTGTGATTCGTGGCAGTGAGCCGGCGTTTTTGATCGATACCGAGACAGCGTCGCATGAAGCGGTGTTGAAGACGGTTTCACGGTTCACGCTCGCAGGTGATTTTAAGGTTGCTGATCTGACGAGTGAAACTGCGTTGTTGACGGTCCAGGGTGAAAAAGCCGCTGAGGTTGTTGAGAAAGTATTCGGTATTTCGAACCTGCCCGACAATGGTGTTGCTGAGACAGATGGCGCGACGATCTTCCGTGCGAGTCACACTGGCGAAGATGGTTTCGATATCGTCATCGACTCATCGCGTAAGGCTGAGATTTTACAATCGCTTGAAGATGCAGGCGCGCAGCCAGTCGGCGAGGACACATTCGAGATCCTGCGTGTTGAGGCCGGAATCGCGCGCTTCGGACAGGACATGGACGAAACGAATGTCGTTCCCGAAACAAATCTCGATGACGCCGTCAGCTACACGAAGGGCTGCTATGTTGGACAGGAAATCATTGTGCGCATCAAGCACCGCGGGCATCCCGCGAAAAAACTGACGGGATTGCGTTTCGAAACTGACCAGCAGATCGAACCGGGAGCAATCATCAGATCCAAAGAGAATCAGGAGCTTGGGCGCGTGACTTCAGCAGTCGTTTCGCCGCGGTTGGGAAGTATCGGGCTCGGGTACGTTCGGTACGAGCATCTCTCTGACGGAACACGTCTCGTGGTTGGTGACGGGATCGAGGCGATTGTAGGGATCAATGGCTGAAGATCTTGATTTTCAACAGGCGCG
>DASTTS010000406.1:0-4368 GCA_035760085.1 Pyrinomonadaceae bacterium | reverse complement strand
GACAAGCGGATTGAGGGCATAAAGACTACGAAAGCGCTGTGGCACTGCGCTCAGCGGGTAAACAACCGGCGTCGCAAACATCCATAGTTGCAGTAACAACGGCATTGCTACGCCGATGTCGCGAAACCGCACCTGCATCGCGGAAAGAAAGAGGGAGAACGCGGTCGCGAGTGCCGTTAGCAGGATGAAGATCGGGATTGCATACAGCGCGTAAACAGTAAGACTAACGCCGTAGTAAAAGAAGAGCGCGATCAGAAATGTCGTCGCAACAGCGAAGTCAAATATCGCCGCGCTGACGTAAGTCAAAGGCAAGATCTCTCGCGCGAAGTAGACCTTCGTCACGAGCTGGCTGTGACTGACGAGTCCCTGCGTTGCATTCGTGAGCGAGCTGGAGAAGAACGTCCACGGCAACAGCGCCGCATACGCAAACACCGCATAAGGAACACCCTCACTCGGGACTTTCGCGATCACTGAAAAGATGACCGTGTAGATCAACATCAGTGACAGCGGTTGCAGGATGGCCCACGCAAGCCCGAGCACTGACTGTTTGTAGCGGACTTTTATGCGATGGACGGTGAGCGTGTAGAAGAGATCGCGATACTGCCACAGCTCGCGCAGCTCTCTTAACAGGTCGAGCGGCGAGAACGAGACGGGGCGAATAATTCTGATCGGACGCGCGTAACTCAACTAACTTTCCAACTTCTTCGCTTCCTGGAGGTAGTAAATGCGGCGCAGCCCGATGGCATACGCAACTAGATAATAGATGTACCACTGGTAAGCAACAGCCGCAAAGAAACTCGCCACCATGTAACCGACGAGGCTCGCCTGTATACCGATCGCAAAATAGTAATAGCGCGAGTTGTCATTTCGCTCAAACATCTCGCGTTCCATCATCCGCAGCTTCCGCAACGGGTGCACCAGGAACATGATGTAAAAGACCATCGCCGCGATTCCCATTTCCGACGAGACCTGCGTATAGGCATTGTGGGTGCCGAGCTCCTGTGCCGACTTATGATGGAAGTTACCCAGGCCAACACCAAAGAGGGGATACCTGAGCGTAACCCATATCGAGCGTTTCAGCACCTCGGTTCGCTGGCTCGATGAACCAGTGATATCTGAGGCGGAGTCGAAGATAGTCGAGATCCGTCCCGCATAAGCACCAGGTGCAACCGCAAGAAAGAAAAGTACGCCCAGCACCAACGCTGCCAGGGCCATCGACTTGTTACGACGGCCGATTTTGCGCACCAGCAGTAGCGCCATCGCTATCAAACCGAGAAAGCCACCGCGCGAGAACGTTATGATCACGGCCGCAATCATCAAAAGGGTAATGCCCCAGAAAACGATTTTTCGCAGCGGGTTCTTGTTCTCCAGACCGAGCACAATAGCCAGCGGGATCATCGTCACGAGGTGCAGCGCGAGATCGTTTGAGTTGTCAAACAAACCCTTGATCGCACCAGCCACGCGCTGCGTGTTCGTCTCTGCGGCGCCGATTTTGAAAACTCCGGCGCGGTAATCGCCGATCAAGTGGACGCAGAGATAAATACTGACGGCAAGCGAGAGATAGATCAGGAGCTTGATGCGCCGCTCGGTACGAACCACGTTCACGAGGACGAGGAAGATCAGGATCGTCTTGATCAGGAAGTCGACAAATGTGGTCCACGCCTCGCCCGCATCGATCGCGAACGGAATCGACAACAGCCCCGCGATTCCCAACAGCAAAACCATGTTCACTTCACGCGGGCGCGCCGTTAAGTTTCCTTCGACAACTAGCTGCGTGATGAAGTAGACGGCGAGCGTGACGATGCCGACGTAAAACGCCATCGACTTGAATCCGGAGAGCGCGGGGATGAGCTCGTAAGGTCGGAAGTAAAGAACGATACTGAAAATAAACAGGAAGACGAACGTGACAGCGTGGCCGCGCTTGTCCTGCCACTTGCCGGCTTCGACTTCCATGAAGCTCGGCTTCTCGTCTTTCTTGTCTTTCTCGGAGGTTTCGGCTGGTTTCTGCGACGGTTTATCGAGATCGATCTCTTTAAAAACGCCTTTCCCCATCGACTCCGCGTCGTCGGGACGCGAGCGTTTCGAGGGAAACACACCTTCGTAATCGAGAACGTCAGGCGAATGTCGCATATTGCTGGGCGTATCCTGTAATTTCTGCAAATCCTGTAATCCTTAAATCCTGTAAAAGACTTAGACAGGATTGCAGGATTCACATGAATTACACGATTACGACGTGTAACCGATTACGCAATGAAGCTTACCAACTCGATAAACTTCGTGGCGCTTGAAACCGGCCTGGTCCATCAGCTCCTTGATCTTCGCGCGTGTGTAGAAGTAAACGTCGCAGCCGCGCGCGTTCAGTCGCACTTTGCGCACCGGCGCACGCCACGTCCAGAATCGCGGAAACGCCATGATCGCTTTGTCTTTCGAGAGCTCACGCATTCTCGTGAGCACCGGCAACGGATCGCTAATGTAATCGAAAAGCCCGATACCAAAGCTGACGTCGAACTTCTCGTTGCCTTTGTACTCCAGCAGGTCCGTTTGCTGAAACTCGCAAACCTTGTCGAGGCCTTCTTTCTCGCTCGCGTCCTTGCACAAACCGACCATCACTTCCGCGATGTCGATGCCGACAACCTTGCGCGCGCCCTTGCGTGCGAGCTCGAGACTGTAAAGTCCATTGCCGCAGCCGACGTCGAGAAACGTCCTGTCTTTGATCGGCTCACAATGCTTTATCGTGAACACGTAACGCTCGTACATGTCTTTGCGAAAGACGTTGTCGAGCATGTTCGAAAGTTTCGACTTTCGATGCGAGTAAATGCGCGAAAAGGCATCAGCCTCGTTATTCCAGTAATTTCTTTGTGCTACGATCTCTTCGTTCACAGGCCCAGCACCTCTCTCATTGTCGTAAACTCAAAATCTTTTAATAGCTTGGCGAACCGCTTCTCGGTCTGATCTAAGTTCCGGTAGTGTCGAATCTTTTGCGAAAGAGACAAATCCTTCACGCGCGGCTGCCCGGGGTCGACTTCCCACGGGTGCAGGTAAAAGACTGTCGTACGGCCCTCGTTGTTCACTTTGCCAATGCAATACTTCGTGTATGCATAAGGAAACAGACGAAAGTAACCGCCGCCGCCAAACGGGAAGCGACGTCCAAACATCTCCACGCAACTCATCGGAAACTCGTACAGGGCGTCAGTAATTTTGTACGGAACGAGTGGAGCGTTGGGAACGCCGTAATCGGGGTGAAATCCGATTGGAAAAACTGACGAATCGTATTTGAAGTTGTACTTCTCGAGGATCGGCAGCGCCCACGACTTTGTTTTCTCGACCACCGTAAAGGATGGAGCGCGAAATCCGATCGGGCGCGTTTTCACACCGCACTTGTCGAGGGTTTCGAGTGCTTTCACGATATCGGCTTCGAATTCCTGCGGCGTGATTTCAGTCAGCAGCAGGTGATTGTAGCCGTGCGATGCAATCTCGTGTCCCTGTGCTTCGATCTTTCTGATCATCTCGGGCAGACGTTCCGCCACCCAGCCGAGCACGAAGAAGGTCGCGCGCGTGTTGTGTTTCTCAAATAGCGCGAGAATTCGCTCGGTGCTTTGCTGCACACGCAACTCACAGTTGTCCCAATCGCGCGGCTTGATAACGCCGCTCAAGTTGTGGACGCAAAACCAGTCTTCCAGATCAATCGAAATAGCGTTCTTCATTTTCTAAGCACTTGCCCGCTCCCGCACGGGTTCCCACCTGACGTATCGCTCGCCGCGCATCAGCTTGATCAAAGCCAGCAGACACGCGATGTTTGTGATCACGAAATACTGCGGCAGCGCCAGCAGACGCGAATTGATTCCAACACGGACCATCAACGCCGATGCCGCCGCCGCGAGATAGAAAGCAACCTGCGCGACGAACACTGCGGCGAAGAAGAGACTCTGCCACGCCAGCAAAGCCGACGTGATGAAAACCACGATCAAAAACAGCGGCACGAGGTAACGCATCACTTTGTGCGACAGTAGTTGCACCGCATAAAAACCTTTGCGAAACGGATTCAGCACGTCGCGATTGCGCCAGAGATCCGCAAGCGTCTGCGTGATGATGCGCACACGCACTGCGAGTTCCTTACTGCCCTTCGCATTTGGCTCTTCGACGCAGACGGCGTCGGGCTCGTAAACAGCTCGCAATCCCTGCCGGACCATCGTCGTGGCGACGAGGAAGTCGCTGCACGCTTCGTGATAGAGCGGCACGTAAGCTGACTTGCGCACGGCATACATGCAACCGCAGACACCGATCAGCGACGTGATCGCGCTCTCATGCTTCTTCAACAAGAACTCGTAATTCCAGTACGAGCGCGTGCCGTGGCTGACGCTCGAATCA
>DASTTS010000405.1:0-5469 GCA_035760085.1 Pyrinomonadaceae bacterium | reverse complement strand
TACAAGCACCATGCGCGTTACCATCGGACAGATCAATACCACCAACGGCGACTTCGAAAACAACACCCAGAGCATCATCCGCGCGATCGAGCAGGCGAAGCGCGCGAATTCGGACCTCGTCGTGCTGCCGGAAACGTGTGTCCAGGGTTACACGTCGTTCGACTGGTTCCTCGATCGCGAGGTGCAGCGCTGTGCGCTCGAGCCGCTGGAAAAGATCATCGATGCAACGAAGGGGATTACGGCGATCGTTGGAACCGTGCGTCCTTCAGGTCTGAACACCGGCCGGCGTTTGTTTAACTCCGCGGCAGTCATTCGCAATCAGAAACTGCTCGGCTTCGCAGACAAAACTCTCCTTCCCGAGTACGACGTCTTCGACGATCCACGCTACTTCCAACCGGGCACTGAACGTCATCTTTTCCAACTTCCGGAAACTAAACTCGGTGTCGCAGTCTGCGAAGACTTCTGGAACGACAAAACTTTCTGGCGCGAAAGACTTTACACAAACGATCCTGCCGACGAACTGATCGAGATGGGCGCCGAAGTGCTCGTATCGATCAACGCGTCGCCATTCAACAAAGGCAAGATGGGCCAACGCTGCGCGATGGTCTCACATCGCGCGATGACGGCGAAGATTCCGATCGTGTTTGTAAATCTCGTCGGCGGTAACGACGGTATCATCTTCGACGGCGCGAGCATCGTCGCAGACGCACACGGCAAGATTATTCTCCAGGCGCCACCATTCGAAGAGTTCATCGGCACAGTAGATCTCGACTCAGACGTCGCCGATAAACGTTGCCTGCCCGGCGACGACGTCGAGACAATTCACGACGCACTCGTACTCGGCATCCGTGATTACGCTCGCAAGAATGGTTTCAAACGTGCGGTGATCGGATTGTCAGGCGGTATCGATTCGACGGTGGTGGCGACGCTCGCCTGCAAAGCGATCGGTGCGGAAAATGTTTTGAGTGTGACGATGCCTTCGCCTTACTCGTCGCGCTCGAGTGTTGACGACTCAATCGAACTCGGCCGCCGTCTCGGCATGCCCGTGATCGAGCATCCGATTACGAACGCCTACGAAGTTTTACTCAAGCAGATGAACCTGCCGGCGCCTTCAGTTGAGAATCGTTCGACGGCGGCCGAAAACCTTCAGTCGCGCCTCAGAGGCAACATCCTGATGACGATCTCGAATTCCGAAGGTCGCCTGCTGCTCTCAACCGGTAACAAATCCGAACTCGCACTCGGCTACTGCACTCTCTACGGCGACACGAACGGCGGACTCGCAGTCATTGGCGACGTTTTGAAAACCGAGGTCTACGCCCTCGCAAACTATCTCAACAAAGATGGCGAAGTGATTCCGCAGTCGATCATCGACAAACGCCCTTCCGCCGAACTGGCGCCCGGACAATTTGACGATCAATCGCTGCCGCCTTATGATCAGCTCGACCGCGTCTTGCGTTTGTACTTCGAGCAAAAAGCCACTCCCAACGACATCGTCGAAACTGGTTTTGAGCCGGGATTTGTACGCGATATTCTTAACCGCGTCGAGTCGCCGGCGAATGAATTCAAACGCCGTCAGTTGCCACCGACCCTGATCATCTCGCGAAATGCGATCGGAATCGGGCGACGGCGCCCGGTGACGCATCATTACCGGCGCGAACGTTTGCACTGCTAGACCACCGCGGCAGGCCAGAACAAATTAGACAGGATGTTCAGGATTTCAGGATGATCCTTGACGGATCATCCATAATTTCGAATAATTCGCGCGCGCTCACTAACGCCGACCCCTAATGAGGTACCCCTATGAAATACACAAAAAGACTCTCCCTCCTTTTGGTGCTTGCTGTCCTATCGATTCCTTTTCTTATCGCGCACGCAGCAGGTGGGCGCATCGAAGGGAAAATTACTGATCCGAAAGGCGCTGCCATCCGCGACGCCGCCGTCACTGTAACTAACCAGGTCACGAAACAGGAATTCACCGCGACGACTGACGCGCAGGGACGATACAAAGTCGAAGGCCTGCCCGCCGGAATTTATACCGTGCGGGTCGTCTCCAAAGGCTTCAATGACGGTCGCCGCGAGGAAGTGAAAGTCGAAGACGATTCCGCCGCGACCGTCGATGTGCGACTCGAAATCGCGCCGCTTGAAGCGCAGGTGAAAGTGCCCACGGGCCAGAAGGGTAACCTCGATCCCGTTTATCAATCGCTCCGGCAACTCGGCAAAGGCGACGATTTCACCGGCAATTATGCGGTGGTAAACAATCTCAAGCTCAAGCGAGACGCGGCCAACTTCACCCTGAAGTCAGGAGAGTTGTATTTCATCACTCCCATCGAAGATCGAGTTACGGCCGCAGTATTCATCGGCGATGGCGAGTTATCGCTAACACCGCCTACGGATATCGAAAAACACAGCATCAGCATTTTCACCGGCGAAGGTGGCATCACAGAACCGTTCACAAAGCTTGTACTGCGCTTCACTGACAAGACATTCGAGGAGATCAAATCATCGCCGAACGCGACGATGAAAACTGGTGGCCCGAGCGCGGCCTCAGCGCGCGGAGCGTATCGCGATAACGTGGAACTGCTGCGCAAACGACTGCGCGACAATCGCGAGCTGCGCACGCTGTACGACATCTACAACCCAGCGCGCGAAGGATTTTTCACTGCCTTCATCGATGGCAAACGCTTCAGCAAACTGATCTATTTACTCGAGCCGCTCGGTGTACCGGGCGCTACTCCCGAAGAAGTCGCGTTGTTTAGTTACGGCGAAACTGACGGTGGCCTTTGGACGGCTTTCCATCGTGAAGAGGAATACAAGAAAGGCACTGCCTCCAGCTCTGAAGACAATCGACTCATCGATATCACTAAGCACGAGATTGACGGGGCAATCAAAGGCGCACGCCTCGCCGCTACGGACCGCCTGACGTTCAAAAACCTGCGCGCGGGCACACGAGTCGTGCCATTCGATCTTTTTGGACCATTGCGCGTCAAGAGCGTTCAGAGTGCAGATGGAACGGATCTGAGTTACGTGCAGGAAGACAAAAACGAGGATTCGGATTTTGGCGTCATCATGCCGAAGCCGCTTGAAGCCGGACAAACGGTTCAATTGTCGATTCAATATGAAGGCGACAATGCGCTTGAAGATTCCGGCGGCGGCAACTTTATTCTGATTCCGCGCACGACGTGGTATCCGGCTAACCCGGGCGTCCTGGATCGAGCGCTCTTCGACATGACATTTCGCTATCCGAAGAGCCTGGTATTTGTTGGCACTGGTTCACCGACCGCGCCTGACACGCGCGAGGGAGATCTGCAAGTTGCGAAGTGGTCCAGTGGTCAAACGGAGCTCGCAGTGGCCGGTTTCAACTACGGGCGATTCAAGAAGAAAATGATTAACGATAAGGACTCCGGATACGATGTTGAGTTCTACGCCAACGTAGAAGTTCCGGACGAGATAAAAGCGATCCAGCAGGAGATCGATCGCCTCGAGTCGCAGGGCATGAAAACGATGACCACGCTCGGCTCGATCTCAACCACGGCAATTGCCGACGCTGCAATCGCCGATGCTCAGAACGCAGTACGTATCTACAATGCGTATTTTGGCAAACTGCCTTACGGTCGCATCGCGATGACGCAACAGCCCGCAGCCGGCTTTGGTCAAGCGTGGCCCACGCTCGTCTACATGCCTTACATGGCTTTTATCGACACGACGCAGCGCAACCAACTGCTCGGAACGCGCGGCGGAACGGACAACTTCTGGCGCTACGTCGCACCACACGAAGTCGCGCATCAATGGTGGGGACACATCATCGGCTGGGATAGTTATCACGATCAGTGGATGAGCGAGGGCTTTGCCGAGTTCTCGGCTTCACTTTATGTGCAGTTCATTCGCGGCAACGATAAGTTTGTCGAGTTCTGGGAAGACCTGCGCAGGCAGATCGTTCAGGCTTCGCCGGCGACACGAGATCGCAAGCCCTACACGGTTGGACCAGTGACGCAGGGCTATCGTCTCAACAACGGTAAGACAGGCGGCGTCGCACGATTTCTGATCTATCCGAAAGGCGCTTACATCCTGCACATGCTGCGGATGATGATGTACGCGCAGAACAAGGGCGGCGATGTGCGCTTCCAGGAGATGATGAAAGACTTCGTCAAGACACACTTCAACCAGGATGTTTCGACTGAAGATTTCAAGGCCATCGTCGAGAAACACATGACGCCGGAGATGAACGTCGCCGGCAACGGCAAGATGGACTGGTTCTTCAACCAGTGGGTTTACGGCACGCAGGTTCCGGCTTACAAGCTCGAGTACAGCGTATCGTCGGATGGTGTGTTGAATGGGAAAGTCACGCAGTCGGGCGTGTCGAACGATTTCGTCATGCTCGTGCCGATTTATATCGACATGGGTAAGGGTTGGGCGAAGCTCGGCGCGGCGCGAATGACTGGGAATACGACGTTGGAAATTAAAGATATCAAGTTGCCGGCGGCGCCTAAGCGCGTGGCGGTGTGCGCGATGAACGACGTGCTGGCGACGAGTATTGAGAACAGCAAGTAATAGTTAGACAGGATTTACAGGATGTGACAGGATTTCTCCTGTACATCCTGTAAAATCTTGTAATCCTGTCTACGCATAACTCGCGTACACGGACTTAACCCGATCCAAAAACTCCCGCCTATCAACAATGTAATAGACTTTCAACTGCCCCGCTCCGGCAACCTCATCCAACAGCTTCTCGAAGATCTCAAACTGGTCCGTCGCTTCGATATTGTGCGCCGCGAGGTAACCGCCTTTGCGCATACGCCGGATCAACTCCATTAACGTGAGCCGGCCTTCGAGCGTACGTCCACCGTGCTCGTGCGATCGGCTGAGAAGATATTGGACCAGTAAACTCTCGTTATAAAGCGGCGGCGCAAGAAACAATCGCGAGCCATCGCGCTCCCAACCGTCTTCCAAACGCGACGACGGACGCACCGTACGCAAGCCCTCAAAAACGTCAGTCCACTTCTCTTTCGGTGCTTTGCGTTCGAGGTAAGCCTTTGTCGCTTCCAACAACCACGCTGGATCGTTGAGATCGAGCGTGATACGCAACGTGTCGAGCCAGTCGAAGAATGCTGTGCGACGATCTGACTTGACTTCAATCATCGCAAACTGATCCTTTTTCTTTTCGATTGCTTTGACGAGCTTGCGACGTGGCGCATCAGTCGTCTTCCCACCTTCGATGCAATGCGTGTCGAGTCGCGCGTGCCAGCGTTTCGCAGCGTTGCAGTACGGACAGCGCGGATGTTTCTCGTCGCTGTCGAAGAACGGCCGCACTGCTTTTCGTGACGTTAACTCGGCAACCGTCGGACTGTAGCGTTTGATCTCGGTGTAAGCGGAGCGCGGCGCGAGCCCGATCTGTTTGGTGAAGATGTCGAAGATGCAAGCGAGACAAACGAGCGTTGAGTAGTCAGTGACGGTGCCGGGCGGAAAATCAGT
>DASTTS010000404.1:0-3727 GCA_035760085.1 Pyrinomonadaceae bacterium | reverse complement strand
ATCCTCAACGTGCGTGGCGAAGACCGGCTGATAGAAGCGTGTCATCGATGTTTCGCTTCCCTTTGGACCGACCGCGCGATTTCATACCGCGCCAGCCGTGGCTTCGATCATTTCGACGTGTCACTCGCGATCGGCGTGCAGCCGATGGTCCGCTCCGATCAGGCATGCTCGGGTGTGATGTTCACGCTCGACACCGAATCCGGTTTTCGCGACGTAGTCGTAATCAACGGCGCCTGGGGTCTTGGCGAAGCAATCGTGCAGGGCATGGCTACGCCCGACGAATGGATCGTTTTCAAGCCAACGCTCGCTACCGGCGCGCGTCCGATCGTCAGTCGCCGCCTCGGCACTAAAGAGGTCAAGATGGTGTACGGCCTCGACGGTAAAGGAACACGCACTCGCGACGTCGTCGATGCTCAACGTCAGCGGTTCTGTTTGAGTGACTACGAAGTACTGCAACTCGCGCGCTGGGCCTGTCTGATCGAGGAGCATTATTCAAATCTCGCCGGCCGTCCGACGCCGATGGACCTTGAGTGGGCCAAAGACGGAATCACCGGCGAACTTTTTATCCTGCAAGCACGGCCGGAAACTGTTCACGCCACGAACCACCAGAGCTACATCGAGATTCACAAACTGACCGGCGAGCACAGCGAGCCTGTGGTCACGGGAATCGCCGTTGGCGAACGGATCAGTCAGGGTCAGGTGCATGTGTTGTCGCATCCGGATCATCTCACTCAATTCAAAGAGGGCGCTGTCCTCGTGACTTCGATGACGGATCCGGCGTGGGAGCCGATCATGAAAAAGGCGGCTGCGATTGTTACGGATCGCGGTGGACGCACGTGTCACAGCGCCATCGTGAGCCGCGAGTTGGGCCTGCCTTGCATCGTCGGCACGGGAAACGCGACGCAGGTTTTGCAATCTGGAATGGACGTGACGGTCTGCTGCGCCGAAGGCGCCCGCGGAAGCGTCTACGACGGGCTTATCGACTTCTCGGTCGAAAAGCGCGTGGTGGGAAAGGATAACAGGCCCCGCACCAAGGTGATGATGAACGTCGGCGATCCGGATCATGCGTTTGCACTCTCCGCGTTGCCTAACGATGGAGTTGGACTCGCGCGTCTGGAGTTCATCATCAACAACCACATCGGCATTCACCCGATGGCGCTGGTCCGTTACCCGCACCTGCAAAGCCGCGATGTCGTGCGCGAGATTGAACGTCGTATCGGCGAAGAAGATCCGCGTGATTTCTTTGTTCGTCGTCTGGCAGAAGGCATCGCGCGGATTGCGGCTGCGTTTTATCCCAATCCAGTGATCGTTCGCATGTCTGACTTCAAGTCGAACGAGTACGCGATGCTCGTCGGCGGTCAGGAGTTTGAACCTACGGAAGAGAACCCGATGCTCGGTTTTCGCGGCGCGTCGCGTTACTACGATGATCGCTATCGCGAAGGCTTTCATCTCGAGTGCCAGGCGCTGCTGCGCGTGCGCGAAGACATGGGACTCGTAAATGTGAAAGCGATGATTCCCTTCTGCCGCACGGTTGAAGAAGGCAAGCGCGTGATTGAGTTGATGGCTGATTACGGGCTGAAACAAGGCGAGCACGATCTCGAGATCTATGCGATGTGCGAGTTGCCCGCGAACGTCGTTTTTGCCGATGAGTTCCTGCGCATATTCGACGGCTACTCGATTGGCTCAAACGATCTGACGCAACTGACACTCGGTCTCGATCGCGACTCGGAAATGGTGGCGCATCTTTTTGACGAGCGCGACGGTGCGGTTGAGAAGATGGTAGAGATGGCGATTGCCGCGGCGCACCGGGCCGGAAAGAAAATCGGCATCTGCGGCCAGGCGCCGTCTGATTATCCTGAGTTCGCGCGCTTTCTGGTGGAAAAAGGAATCAGTTCGATGTCACTAAATCCGGATACTGTGATTCAGACGACGCAAATGATCCTCGAAGTCGAGAGCGTGACGCCGGTTATTGATCTCTATCGCTTTCGGAATTCGCAACAACCGGCAGGACGCTCTACGCCTGAATTGTCAGTCGTCCTTCGACAATGAAAGCGCCAATCTAAGCGATAAACTCATGGTTGCTCCTGAAAACTCTTGAATGCGAAACGATCAATCAACTACAGTGGCAACCATACAAGTCGTCAGGCTTGAATGTAATTGAACGTTAGTTCAGTCCACCTGTACTTTGGTGCAGTAAGACATGCGAATGCGACACGGCGTCACATTAGTTGCCATCTTGTCGATCGTGCTCGCGCTCGTGCTGGTTTCCGCTCAGAAGCCCGCGCAAAACGATTGGACCGATCCTTTTCCGGCGTTTCGTATTGCCGACAATCTGTACTACGTCGGCAGCAAGGGTCTGGCGAATTATCTGATCACCACGCCAGAAGGACACATTCTTATCAACAGCGACCTCGAAGCGAATGTGCCGTTGATTCGCACGAGTGTTGAGTCGCTGGGGTTCAAGTTTGCCGACATCAAGATTCTTTTGATCAGCCACGCGCACTGGGATCACTGCGCAGCCAGCGCCACGATCAAGAAGCTCACCGGTGCGAAATACATGGTGATGGAGGGAGATGCGTCCGTCGTCGAATCCGGCGGAAAGGCCGACTTCTTTTACGCTAACGATCCGGAAGGTCAGTATCCGGCGGCCACCGTCGATCGTGTTCTGAGCGATGGAGATGAGGTGAAACTCGGAGGCGTCGTGCTGACGGCGCGACTGACGCCGGGGCACACAAAAGGCTGCACGACCTGGACCATGAAAGTGAAGGACGGCGGCCGGACGCGTGACGTTGTGATCATCGGCAGTCCGAATGTTAACCCTGGCTACAATCTGATAAACGACAAGCAGTATCCCGAGATGAAACAGGATTTCGAGCGCACGTTTGCGGTGTTGACATCGTTGTCGTGTGACTACTTCCTCGGCGCGCACGGAAGTTACTTCGACCTGGAGCGGAAGTACGCGCGGTTCAAGTCCGGTGCGACGAATGCGTTTATCGATCCCGATGGTTACAAAGCGTACGTTGCCGAACGCGAGCAGGCATTTCGGCGTGAGTTGCGAAAACAACAGGCGAATACGCGCTAGCGCGATTCCTCATTGACCTCTCGCAAGCGCTACCGCGAGTCCCATGGAGGATCGGATTCAATAAAATTTTCCTTTCCCGTTGACCTCCCGCAAGCGCTACCGTGAGTCGTCTCTGACCCCGTCACCTTGACTACGTCGCGCTTTGTGCATAGATTTCAACGCGCCAAGCATTCACCCTATCTTGATTTGGCAAGGAGTCCCATCATGTTCAAAAGATTGTTGAGCTGCCTTGCGCTACTCGCTGTCTTCAGCGCCGTCGCAATGGCCCAACAACCAAAACCTCCAGTGAAGACCCACTTGAAGGTCGGCGACAAAGCCCCCGAGTTTTCACTGCGCGCCACGGACGGCAAGCAATACAAGCTGAGCGATTTCAAAGGCCAGAAAAACGTCGTGCTCGCGATTTACGTTCTCGCCTTCACCGGTGGTTGAACGAAGGAGCTAAAAGCGTATCAGGCTGATATCGCTAAACTCGAAGCAACCGACACTCAGGTTTTCGGCCTCAGTGTTGACAGTGTTCCCGCCAACCGCGAATTCGCAAAGCAGATCGGAATCACTTTCCCGCTTCTCAGCGACTTCAAACGCACCGTCGTCAAAGACTATGGCGTTTTTAATGAAGAGCAAGGCTTTGGAAATCGCGCCACTTTC
>DASTTS010000403.1:0-7119 GCA_035760085.1 Pyrinomonadaceae bacterium | reverse complement strand
TGGAGCAAGCGTGGGATCTCAGGAACGATCAGCGCCATCAATGCGGAGACGAAAGAAATCACCGTAGATGCACGAACTGCGGAAGGTCCGAAACCGATCGTCGTCGCGACGTCTGCGGACACGAAGTTTCGTCGCTACGCGCCTGACTCAGTTCGTTTCGACGATGCAAAGAGCGGCACTTTTGCTGATCTAAAAACGGGCGATCAGCTTCGCGCACTCGGAACAAAAAACGCCGACGGCACTCGCTTCACGCCGGAAGAGATCGTCAGTGGATCGTTTCAAACGATCAGCGGAACAATCACTGAAGTCGACGCAGAGAAGAAAGAGATCAAGATCAAGGATCTTCAGAGCCAGCAGCCTGTGACGATCGCGTTGAGCAAAGACTCGACGATGCGCAAGCTCACGCCCGAAATGGTTGCTGCGCTGTCTGCACCGCCGGCTGACAAACCAGACGCAGCGAAGCCTAAGGCGAGTAGCGACTTGCAGGAGATGTTCGATCAACTCCCGACGTTTGCGCTTCAGGATTTGAAACCCGGCGATTCCATCCTCATTTCGAGCACGAAAGGTGCCGATCCCGCGCGCGTGACTGCGATTGCAGTTGTGACCGGAGTTGGACCTTTGTTGCAGAACAGCCAGACACGACGCGCGACGGCGGTTTCGTTGGGCGCGATGAGCCTCGGCGGACCATAAAAGAGGAACACATGAAGAACATTTTACTCGGCGCCGTCTGTTTGTTGAGCTTGTGTTTTCAAATCGCCGTGGCGCAGCAAAGGACGGGTTCGCTGCGCGGGCAAGTGAGCGATGAGCTCGGCGCGCTCGTCGTGGGCGCGACAGTCACACTCATCGCGGCCGATGGCTCACAAAAATCCGCTGTTACAAATGCCGAGGGGACTTACACGTTCAACTCGATCGCACCCGGCCAGTACACGATCCACGTCGCGTCACCAGGCTTCACGCCGTACGAGAACACTAAAGTCACCATTGCTGCTGGACCACGTACGGCTCACGACGTCCGCCTGGTCGTCGCACTCGACAAACAGGAGATCACAGTCACGGAAGATCAGGGCTTGAACACCGATTCGAACAAGAACGCCGACGCCCTTGTCTTGAAGGGACAGGATCTCGACGTGTTGCCTGACGATCCCGACGCGCTCGCGTCCGCTGTGCAGGCGATGGCTGGTCCTTCTGCTGGTCCAAACGGCGGCCAGATCTTTATCGATGGTTTCACTGGCGGTCGTATGCCTCCGAAAGAGTCGATCCGCGAAGTGCGCGTCAACCAGAATCCTTTCAATGCCGAGAACAACAGCATCGGCTTCGGAAACATCGAGATCCTGACGAAGCCCGGCGCCGACAAGCTTCGCGCCAGCACGTTCTATAACTTCAGCGACGAGAGCTTCAACTCGCGCAATCCTTTTGCACCGAGTCGCGCGCCGTTTCAGGTGCGTTATTTCGGCGGCAGCTTGAGCGGGCCGGTTAAGAAAGGGAAGTCGTCGTTTTTTATCGACCTCAATCGCCGTGTGGTTGACGACAACGCGATCATCAACGCCACGGTCCTGAATTCAGACCTGGCGCCGACGCCTTTCAATGTTGCTTTAGTGACGCCAAACAAGTTTTTCTCGCTTAGCCCGAGATTTGATTACCAGTTGAATCAGGCCAACACACTCGTTGTGCGTTACTCCTACTTCCGCAACGAAGCGAGCAACATCGGCGCGTCTGACTTCTCGCTGCCCGAGCGCGCGTACAACCGATCGAGCAACAACCAGGTAGTGCAGCTTACCGAGACTATGATCATCAGTCCGACGCTGATGAACGAGACGCGTTTTCAATACAACCGCAATCGCTCACGCCAGGACGGCAACAACACCATTCCGACGATCCAGGTCCAGGAAGCCTTTATACAAGGCGGCTCGCAGATCGGCCTCGCACACAACGACGAAGATCGTTGGGAATTGCAGAACTATTCGATGTTGACCAGCGGTCGTCACATCATGCGATTCGGCGTCCGCGCGCGCGGCGTGAAGATAACCGACTTCTCACCGCAGAACTTCGGCGGCACGTTTACTTTCTCGGGCGGCGACGCGCCACAGCTCGATGCGAATAATGAGCTCGTGCTCGACTCGCAAGGTAATCCGGTGCTTGTTCCGATCACGAGTCTCGAGCGTTATCGTCGTACATTGCTTTTTCAGGGCAATCCGAACATGCGCGAGCTCGGCGGCGGTGTGACGCAGTTTTCGATTGCAGGCGGCAATCCGGAAGCGAGTGTGAGTCAAACGGAATTCGGCGTGTTCTTCCAGGATGAGTGGCGCATCCGTCCCAACCTGACGCTCACGATGGGAATGCGCTACGAAAACCAAACCAACATCAGCAGCAATTTCAACTTCGCGCCACGACTGTTTTTTGCCTGGGCGCCGGGCGGCACGAACGTTGGTGGTAGTCCGGGTGCAGCGCCAACAAGCTCTACGCCGAAGATGGTGATTCGCGGCGGCATGGGCGTCTTTTACGATCGTTTCGGCGAGCGAGCGACGCTGCTCGAAAACCGCTTCGACGGCGTCACACAACAGGACTTCCGCATATTCAACCCGGTAGTACTTGATCTCTCGACGTTCTCGCTCGACGGCGTGACGAATGTTCCGACGGCTGAAACGCTCGCGGCTTTTGCCGCACCACAGATCGTGCGGCGCATCGCTGACAATTTTCAGGCGCCAACGTTTGTGATGACGGCCATCAACATCGAGCGTCAGTTGCCGTCGAAGTTCACGTTGTTTGCCGTCGCATTCAACTATCGCGGCAAGCATTTGCTGCGCGTCCGCAACATCAACGCGCCGTTGCCGGGCACGTACGATCCCGAAAATCCCAACAGCGCCGTTCGACCCTTCGGAACCGCCGGCGACATTTATTTCTACGAGTCGAGTGCGAAATTTAACGACTATCGATTCTTTGGCGGCGTCAGGCGGCAGATGAGCAAAGGCTTTTCCGTCTTCGCAAACTTCGGCACCGGCCACGGCAAGACAGACACCGATTGCATCTTCGGATCGATCGCGAATTGTTTTCCGTCTGACTCTTACGACGTGAGTGGCGAGTATTCGCGAGTGAGTTTCATTCCCGGCGCGAACTTCTTTATGGGCGGCACGATGATCCTGCCGAAACTGAAGGTGAACTTCAATCCGTTCATCATCTATTCGACTGGTCGTCCGTTCAACATCATTACTGGCCGCGACACCAACGGCGACGGATTGTTTACAGAGCGTCCGGCGTTTGCGACCGCACAAACCGATCCGGAAAATCTCAGACGCACTCGTTTTGGAGATTTCGATCTGGCGCCGGCGCCCGGGCAGGAGTTGATTCCGCGAAACTATGGCATGGGGCCCGGGTTCTTCTCAGTCAACCTCGGGATCAGTCGATCGATTGCATTTGGAAATGTTCCCGCACCGGCAGCAGCGGCGGCTGCGCCCGCTGGTGGAGCCCAGCCTGCTCCAGCGGGAGCTAATAGACCAGCCAATGGTCCAACTCCCGAAAAGCGATACACCGTTACGTTCTCGATCAACATTCAGAACCTCTTGAATCACACGAACCTCACAAATCCGATCGGAAACCTGAGCTCTCCGCAGTTCGGGCAATCGATTTCCAGTGCCGGCGGCTTCGGTGGACCAGGCTCGAATGCGGGTAACCGGAGAATGCAGGTTCAGGTCCGGTTTGGTTTTTAAAAAGAATATAGGTCCTACGGACATATAGGACCTATTTTTTGTTTACTGCTAACATCTCCTCACAATGATCATTCATCTGCTCGACGGCACATACGAACTCTTTCGACACTTCTACGGAATCCGGCGCTTCAAGAAGACTGACCCACCTTTCGGCGCGGTCTCGGGTGTGTTGGCGACCGTCGCGCAACTGCTCGAGGACGGCGCGACGCATGTCGGTGTGGCGACAGACCACATCATTGAATCTTTTCGTAACAACCTGTGGGCGGGTTACAAGACCGGCGCCGGTGTCGAGCGGGCTTTGAAGGCGCAATTTACGCCGCTTGAGGAAGCCCTCCTCGCGATGGGTGTTGTGGTGTGGCCCGAGGTCGAGCTCGAAGCAGACGATGCGCTCGCGTCTGCCGCGTACCTCGCCGCGCAGGATGAGCGTGTTGAGAAGGTTTGCATCTGGACGCCCGACAAAGATCTGGCGCAATGCGTCGTCGAGGAGCGTGTGGTACAAGTTGATCGACGCGGTAATGTAATTCGAGGCGCGGAGGCGGTGCGCGCGAAGTTTGGCGTGGCTCCGGAGTTTATTCCTGACTACCTCGCCCTGGTCGGCGACTCTGCGGATGGTTATCCGGGAATTCCGGGCCTTGGACCAAAGACTGCGGCGACGTTGATCAATCGTTATGGACCAATCGAGCAGTTTGGACCTGACGTTTTGAATGAGCAGAACCGCGCGCTCGCGTTGCTCTTCAAGGACCTCGCGACGCTGCGCACAGACGCGCCGCTCTTCAAGAACGTTGACGAGCTTGAGTGGCGTGGCGCGACACCGGAATTTGCGGAAGTCGCGGAGAAGATCGGCAGCGCGCGTTTACTGGCTCGCGTCCGCAAACTAGAGAAACGATTTAAGCCACAAAAAGGCACAAAAAGCACAAAATGAGTGCAGCAGCCGTGGCGCCGCCGAAGCGCCGCTACGATCGATCGATTGTTGAGGGTCCACTGCGTCCGGCAGTGTGGAAGATCGCGTGGCCGACGATGCTCACGAACGTCATCGGCGGTTTACAGGGAATGGTGGACCACGCGCTGGTCGGCAATCTCGTCGGTTTCAAAGCAAATGCTGCGATCGGCGTGAGCTGGCAGATTTTTATCGTTGTTATCGTCTTCATCTCCTCGTTGTTTACGGGCATGAGTGTGCTCGTGGCGCGTTTTGCGGGCGCAGGCGATGAAGAAAAAGTTAACCGCACAGTCTACCAGGCATTTCTCACCGCGATCTTCATCAGCATGGGAATCATGGCGCCGATCGGCTACTTCGTCTCGCCCACGCTGTTGAATATCGTCAATGCCGCGCCTGATGTGAAGGCGGAAGCATTACCTTTCATTCGCATCATGTTTATGTTCAGCATCGGCATGATGATCTTTTTCATGCTGAGTACTGCATTGCGTTCCGCCGGAGATGCACGGACGCCGATGATGCTCGGCATCTCGATGACGGTGCTCAATCTCGTTTTGAACATACTGCTCATCCGCGGGCTTGGTCCGATTCCGGCGTTCGGAACGAAAGGCGCGGCGATGGGAACCTGCATCGCCTCCGGACTAATCGCGATTTACTCGCTCGTAAGATTGTGGACAGGTAAATGGGTCGTCTCATTTCCACGCGGCGGTGGCTTTGGTCCAAACTGGTCCATCATCAAATCGATCTTCAAGTTTGGTCTACCGACTGGCGTGCAGGGGATCGCGATGAACATCGGTGGTGTGTTGATGCTGGCGTTCATCGGATCGCTGGCCCAGAGTGCGGCGGCGCAGGCTGCGTTTGCAGTTTCGTACACCGAGCTCTTTTCATTGATCACGTGGACGTCGGTCGGTTTGATGGGAGCAGCCGCGGCTGTCGCTGGTCAGAATCTCGGCGCGGGTCAGCCGGATCGTGCGGATGCGGCCGTGCACGTTGCAGCGCGGTTTGGATTTGCGGGCGCGGCGTTCGTTGGAATCTTTTTCTTGTTTTTTCCGCGACAGTTGCTCGCCATCTTCGGTATGCACGATCCAGCGGTTGTGGAACTCGGGGTTCAGTTACTGCGCGTGCTGAGTGTTTCGGGATTGATGATCGCAGTGGCGCTCACTTACACGGGTGGACTACAAGGCACAGGCGACACACGAAGCCCGCTTTACATCTCGATCATCTCGCAATTGATTGTGCCGTTAGGAACTTGTTTCGTGATCAAGGAAACCGGAACGCTCGACCCGATCGACATCTGGCTCGCCATCCTCGCCGGTCACACGACGCGATGTATTCTCAGCGTAATTCGCTTCCGGCAAGGGAAATGGCGAACTATTAAAGTCGAGTAAATTTGAACGCGGATTTTCGCGGAAAAACGCAGATCTGCGTTCATCTGCGGAGATCCGCGGCTAAATTATTTTTTCCCGCCCAGGCTTTGCTTGAGGATTTTGACGAGATCGACCACCTTCCGATCCGTCTCCATCTCCTCCTCAACCTTCACCACGTTCTCGCGTTTGGACTGTTTCTTCTTCACCAACTTCAACAGCGAATCCGTCTGCTTATCCGCGAGCTTCGTCGGCGTAAACTGCTTCTTCGACTTATTAGCGATCAGCTTCTCAAACTTTGTCACCGTCGCCTTCGGCGCCTCTTTCTTCTTCGGAAGTCCAACATCAGACGGCGAACGCAGCTCGTCCGCAAACCGCATCGTCTCAGCGCGTAGGATCCCTTTATCGGAGAAGATCGCCACTAAATACTCTTTCCCGCGCATCACGAAAGTCGCGATCCCTGCAAGTCCGCTCTTGTCCATCGTTTCTGCGAGCAGCTTGTACGCCTTCTGCGAACCCGCCGCCGGTGTCAGAAAGTATCCACGTTCGAAATAGAGCGGCGGTATCGAATCCGCCGGCACAAACTGCTTCAGATCGATGTCGCGTGTTTTCTCCGGAGCGAGTCTCTCCAACTCTTCATCAGTGACGATCACGTACTTTTCTTTAGTGACCTCATAACCACGCACGGTTTCGTCGGCATCGAGATCTTTCCCGGTCTTCTCAGCGTAATACTTGCGCGCGAGCGGCTGCCCGTCTGGTCCAAGCATGCGCAGCGACGCGCGATTCGATCGCGCCGCCGGAAACAAACTCACCGGCACACTCACGAGCCCGAATGTCAGCGTTCCTGACCAGAATGGTCGCCCACCGGCACCTTCCTCTTCGGGCTCTTCTCGTTTGCGACTAGCTCTAGGCGGCACGTTTCTCCTTCTTCCTCAGCGCGTCAATACTCTTGGCGAGCACACTATCGAGCGCCGCTGTCTGACGTTTCGGCTTCACAGCCTTCAAGCGCGGCGCGCGTCCTTTAGCCTTCTTCTCGATGAACTCCATCACACGCTCGCGATACTCGTCTTTATACTCTTTCGGATTGAACTCACCTTCAAGCATCTCGACTAACTGC
>DASTTS010000402.1:0-3873 GCA_035760085.1 Pyrinomonadaceae bacterium | reverse complement strand
CGAGAAAGATCTTCGTGTCCGCCAGCACACCGAGCGACTTCGCGATCTGCGCCCACTCGAGTCGCGAAAGAAACCCGTTTCGAAAACGCTGCGCATCAATGTTGCCCTGCGCACAAAGCATGCGCATCACGAGCGACTCTTTCGACATTTCGAGAGAGAACACGCCCACACACGCGCCCGAAAGAATCGCGGCATTCTCCGCCAGCATCAACGCGAAACTCGTTTTTCCCATCGATGGTCGGGCCGCGAGGATGATCAGGTCTGAGTTTTGTAGACCGGACGTCATCTTGTCGAGATCGGCGAAGCCGGTGGTGAGTCCGGTCAACACCGCCGCTCGACCTTCCATCTCCTGCACTTTCTCCAACAACGACTCCGCGATCGGTTTCACGTGCATGAAACCCTGTCTGATGCGTTCATCGGCGAGTTGAAAGATCGCCTGCTCGGCATGGTCCAGGATGATCTCGGGTTCGTCTTCTTCGGCGAGTGCTTCCTGTGTGATCTTGTTGGAAGCTTTGACGAGCTGTCGCAGCATTGACTTGCCGCGCACGACTTTCGCGTAGTGCGCGATGTTGGTCGAGTGCGGCAGACCGTATGTCAGGTTGGTGATGAAACTGATGCCGCCGACGGCTTCGAGAGCATTCTCTTTCTTCAGTTCCTCGCCGATAAGAATCGGATTGATCTCCGCGCCACGCTCGAAGAGCATGATCATCGCGACGAAGATGCGACGGTGCGAAGGCACGTAGAAATCTTCCGCGCGGAGTTGTTCGATTGCCTGGCTGATCAGGCCGTTGTCGAGCAGGACGGCGCCGAGAATGGCGCGTTCGGCTTCGGCACTGTTTGGTAGAGCACGCTCGAAAGTGGCGTCGCGAATAGGGTCTGGAGTGGCCATAAGAAAACGCTGCACGTTACTTAACATGCAGCGTCAATTATGGGCAATGGATTTTCGAATTGAAACTCGAAAATCGTGTTTTAAAGATCCGCGTTAATCCGCGTTCCCTTCTTCCTCATTGGTTTTCGCCAGGTCGGCTTCCTGTTCCGGCGTCAAATGCCCAACGATCACTTCGCCTTCCGAAGCCACTCTGACCTTCAGATCGATCGTGACTTCGCGATGTAATCTCACCGGAACCGTGAAATCACCAAGCCGCTTCAAAGGCTCGCGCAGGTGAATGCGATGCCGATCGATCTCGTACCCACGCTCTTTGAGCGCCTCGGCCACGTCCATGCTGGTTACGGAACCGTAAAGGTGTCCCTGCTCGCCGGCTTTGCGCTTGAACTCGAGCTCGAGCGTGCTCATCTGCTGCGACTGCGCTTCCGCACTCGCGCGCTCCTTCGCTTCCTTCTTCAACAACGCCGCGCGTTCGGATTCAATGCCCTTTACGTTTCCCGCAGTCGCTTCGACAGCGAGGTTGCGCGGTAACAGGTAATTGCGAGCGTAGCCCGATCTAACTCTGACAATCTCGCCACGCGCGCCGAGATCATCCACATCTTCGCGCAAAAGTACTTTCGTGTGTGCCATGTCGTTCTCCCTTTAGTCGGTCGTGTAGGGAAGCAAAGCGATATTACGTGCTCGCTTGATTGCTTCCGCCAGCATCCGCTGGTGCGTTGCACAGTTGCCGGAGATTCGTCGCGGCAGAATTTTCCCACGCTCGGGAAGGTAGTTGCCCAGCAGCTTCACGTCCTTGAAATCGATAAGGTCTACTTTGTCGATACAGAACCGGCAAACGCGCCGGCGGTGCATACGGCGACCACCGCCACGACCGCCGCCCATTGGCCGTCTATCGCCATCATCGTCCCCGTCGTAACCGCCACCGCCGCCACGCTGGCGGTCTTCATAATTGGTTGCCATAACTTATCCTCTTAAACTCGATCGGAAATCTATTCGCCACCAGCCTCGGCAAACTCCATCGCTCCGCCGCGACGCCGGTGCTCACCTGGTGCCGGACGTTTCGCAGCTTTGCGAGCGCGACGATCCTTCAACTTCTCTGCGCGCCTGCGATCTTCATCGACACGCACCGTGATGTAACGCAGCACGCGATCGTTAACGCGCATGCGACGCTCCAGCTCGGCAATCTCACGGCCCGAACCTTCGATCTCGATCAGCACAAACGTACCGTCTTTGTGGTGCAGGATTTCATAAGCGAGCTGGCGCTTGCCCATCGTCTCGGCCTTAATTATCACACCACCCTGATCGGTGATGATCTGCGAAAAGCTCTCGGTGAGTTTCGGCACGTCGTCATCGGCCGTCGGGTCTACTATGAAGACCACTTCGTACTGTCTCTTTGTATCCAACTCAAACCTCCAGTCAAAGGTCCTAACAATTCAATTAAACTCGCTCATCGCTTTCAAAGCGCCGTCCCTGATGATCGTTCGTATCGCTTTTGCGCTCCGCTCGAGCGTTTCTTCCACAACCGGTCGCTCGCTGCGTGCAAACGAGTCGAGCACAAACTTCTTCGAATCCGCGATCGGATGCTCCGGCTGAATGCCGATACGCAATCTGATGAACTCGTTCGTTCCGATCGACGCGATGATCGACTTCAGCCCGTTGTGCCCACCGGCCGAGCCACGCTCGCGAACGCGAATCGTGCCGAGCGGTAAAGCGAGGTCATCGGAGATCACGACGAGTTGCTCGATCGGCGACTCGCTCTGGATCTTTGCGAGCAGACAGGCGACAGCGTGTCCACTCAGGTTCATGAAGGTTTGCGGCTTTACTAACTTCGTCCGCGTACCTTCGACATCGCCGCGACCGACAAGCGAACTGCACTCGCGGCTATTAACGTTGATGCCTTCCTCGTGGGCCAACTTGTCAATCAACATGAACCCGAGATTGTGTCGTGTCGACTCGTACTCTTTCCCGGGATTTCCTAATCCGACGATTAACATTAGACAGGATTTACAAGACTTAAACAGGATTTACATGTAATCATGAAAAATCTTGTAAATCCTGTCGAACAACTGTCTAGCCTTCCTCGCCCTCGTCCTCTTCCTTCTTACCCTTACCAATCACTTCGGGCTCGGCAGGCTCTTCACCTTCAATCGGCGCCGCCGCCTCCACCTCTTCCTTCACAATACCGACCGTCGCGATAACCTGTTCGGGATCCGTCAAAATTTCAATCGTCTCAGCGACCGGAATATCCGAGACGTGTAAAAGGTCGTGCACATCGAGATGCGATACATCCACTTCCAGCGTATCGGGAATCTCTCGCGGCTCGCAGCGAATCTCGATCTCACGAATGATCTGCTCTAACACGCCTTGTTTCTCTTTTACGCCAATTGGCTCACCAACCAGGTGAAGCGGCACCGTAACATCGATCTTCTGCCCCTTAATCAGCCTGGTGAGATCCGCATGAATCAATCGACCCCTCACCGGATCGATCTGTCGATCGTGAAACATAACTTCGCTCGTGCCCACGCCTTCAACATCGATCGTGAAGATCGTGTTTCGTCCGGAATCAGAGCGAAGGATCGCAGCGAGTTCACTGAGCGGAGCGACGGCAGCCACAGTTTCCGCGCCACCGCCATAAACCGTAATGGGCACCATGCCATCGCGCCGCGCGCGCCGCGCATCATTCTTGCCGCGACCGTCACGCACCTTTGCCTGCACCTTGTATTCTTTTTTCTCCGCCATCGTTTTCTCCCTCACAAACGTTCAGCGACCCGGGCTGGTTAGCCCAGGGTCGCTGATGGTCTTCATTCAAGCCATCAGGTGTTTGCCCTTCGCTAAACGAAGAGCGAGGAAACTGAAGTCTCCTCGTGGATCGACTTGATCGCTTTCGCCAGAAGCGGCGCGATACTTAGTACTTTTATTTTATCCAGCTCGCACGCGTGATCGCGTAGCGGAATCGTATTCGTAACGATTACTTTTTCAATGTCCGA
>DASTTS010000401.1:0-12918 GCA_035760085.1 Pyrinomonadaceae bacterium | reverse complement strand
CGACTACTTCAAGGGATCTGTGCAGGTTACGCTAACGGCGTCCGACAGCGTCTCGGGCCTGGGAAGCACTTCCTACAAGATTGATAACGGCAACCAGATGGCCTACCTGGGCTCTCCGTTTACAGTCGCGGGTAATGGCGCCCACACGGTGAGTTTTTGGAGCCGGGACGCGGCAGGCAACACTGCCACTCCGACTACGATTACGATCAATATCGATTCGACCGTTCCTGTAACGCAGCTAACACTTGCGGGGACGCAGGGCAACGGTGGCTGGTATATCAATGAGGCGCAGGTCACGCTCTCCGCGACTGACACTCCGTCAGGAGTTGAGAACACGTTCTATACGATCGATGGTGGGTCGCAGCAAACCTATTCCGCGCCGTTCAGTATCTCCGATAGCGGATTCCATACCATCATCTACTGGAGTGTGGATCGCGCCGGCAATACAGAGTCGCAGCGTTCGACGCTGATCAAGGTTGATTCGGTAGCGCCTTCAAGCCAGGCGCAGGCTTCAAGTACCTGGTCGTTCGATGTTTGGTACCAGAGTCCCGCGCAGGTTTACATCTACGCGTCGGACAGTGCTGCAGGCGTTGCCAACACCTATTACACGATCGACGGCGGACCTACCCAAACCTACACCACGGCTTTCAACATCACGACGGGCGGCGTTCACGTTGTCAATTACTGGAGCGTGGACCAGGCGGGCAATACTGAAACGCAAAAGTCATTGACGGTTCGAGTCGACAGCGCCGCACCTACCACTCAAATCACGACCGCCGGAACTGGCGCGAATGGGTGGTATCAAGGCCCGGTACAGGTTGGCTTAACAGCGACGGATCCCGAGGTTGGTGTGAACGTCACCATGTACCGAGTCGACGGTGGACTGACCATGGTCTATGGCGGTACGCCTTTTACAGTCAGCGGTGAAGGCCAACATACAGTACTCTTCTGGAGTAATGACAAACTCAACCATACCGAAGCGCAGAACAGCGCCACGATCAGAATAGATTCCACCCTTCCAACTGTGCAGAACTCCTTTAGTGGTCCAGTTGGCGGTAATGGTTACTACAAAGGTCCGGTGCAGTTTACGATGACGGGCACAGACAACCTGTCAGGACTCGCAAACATTTACTATCGAATCAATGGCGGCGCGGCGCTTGTTTACAGCTCACCATTTACGATTGGAGTCGATGGCGATCACTCGGTCGATTATTGGGGCGTTGACGTAGCTGGTAATGTCTCCGGTGTAGGTACCGCCTTAGTCAAGATCGACATGAGCGCTCCGTTGACGCAAGCCACGGGTTCCGGAACAGCAGGAACCAACGGCTGGTATCGCAGCGCGGTCCAGGTTTCACTCGCAGCAGCAGACAATCTGTCGGGAGTGCAAACGACTTTTTACAAAGTAGACGGAGGCACGTTGAAGACTTACACAGCAGCCTTCAGTGTTTCAGGTAATGGTTCGCACATAGTTAACTTCTGGAGTGTGGACAGAGCCACGAATACTGAAACCATGGGTTCGCTAGCCGTCAATATCGATTCAAACCTGCCGGGTGTGACGTGTAATGTGTCGCCATCTTCGGCAGCCAAGAATTCGAACCCGGTGACGATCACTGTAACCGGCCGCGCTACCGATACGGTAAGTGGTGTTCCCATTACCGGCGGAGCAACATTCAGCGTCGTTGATGAGTATGGAGTGACCCAGCCGACTGGTCCGATTACTCTGCAGTCAAATGGGGATTATTCGTTTACGCTGACTCTGCCGGCCACGAAGAACGTTGGAGACTCCTCCCACGTTTACACGATTACAGTCCGTGGTACAGATCGAGCCGGCAATACGAACACAGCTTCAGATACGTTAAAGATAAACTAGCGAAAGTGTTAGAACAGTTCGCCCGTCACCAGCATTAGTCCGAACTCTCCGCGGTTTCTTTGCGTTTCTCCTAAGAGAGGATCGAACCGCCAAAGTATTCCGAAGGAGAAGACAATGACACGTTCGTTAGCTACTGCCGCAGCACTTTTGTTGTGCTTATCGGTTGCCAGTTCTGCGCAGACCGTCTCTGATTGGCCGCAATGGCGTGGGCCGGAGCGAAGCGGGATCTCGCAGGAGAAAGGTCTGCTCAAGCAGTGGCCGAAGGAAGGTCCGAAATTGCTCTGGCAGGTAAACGACATCGGCGACGGCTATTCAACACCTTCCGTTGTCGGGTCGCGAATCTACCTGATGAGCAACCGCGGCATGGAGAATGAGTTTGTTCAGGCTCTGTCCGCTCAAGATGGGAAAGTTATTTGGACAACGCGCGTAGGGAACGTCGGCAATCCGAATCAGAATCCGCCCTATCCGAAGGCCCGCTCCACGCCGGCGGTTGACGGAAACCTCGTCTTTGCCCTGGGTTCCGACGGCGACTTCGTTTGTCTTGATGCGAAGACAGGCAAGGTTCGCTGGCAGAAAAGTCTTCGTAAAGACTTCGGCGGCCAGCCTCACGAATGGGCCTATGCAGAGTCTCCACTGGTTGATGGCGACGTTGTTGTTGTCACACCTGGCGGGGCGGAGGCCACGATCGTGGCGCTCAACAAAAAGACCGGTGCCGTGATCTGGAAATCGGCGGTGCCCGGTGGCGATCCCGCGGGCTATGCGTCGGCGATTGTTGTGGAAGCAGGTGGGCGGAAACAATATGTGCAGTTTCTCAGCAAAGGCATCGTCGGCGTTGATGCGAAGACTGGTGCGTTCCTCTGGCGCTACACGGAAGTGGTCAAAGGACCAGCGCAGGCTTTCACGCCGGTTGCGCGTGGTGAGTATGTGTACGCCGGGGCGCTTGGTATCGGAGGTGGTCTCGTACGATTGAAGCCGGATGGTAGCGGAGTCGCCGCAGAGCAGGTCTACTTCGAGCGCGGACTTCCGAACGGCTTCGGTGGGGCGGTGCTGGTCGGCAACCATCTTTACGGAACGCAAGCCAGGGGCGGACTGGTTGCGGCTGAGTTCTCAACCGGAAAGGTGAGTTGGAAGGCTGACAATTTCGGCATGAGCTCGGGGGCTTACGCCGATGGCCATTTATACATTCACGACGAGAGTGGAGATTGCGTGTTGGTGGAGGCCACTCCCGAAGGCTATCGCGAAAAGGGCCGCTTCACGCCGCCGGATCCGCCCAAGAAAAAGCAGACGGGCCAGATGTCGGAGAAAGCGTTTTCCTATCCGGTTATTGCAAACGGCAAACTGTACATTCGCGACCTCGAATCGTTGTGGGTTTACGATATCAAGGAGAAACGTTAGTCGTAAATTTGAAGGATCTCTCTGCGTAACTCTGCGTTCCTCTGCGGCCTCTGCGTTGAAATAGACATTTAACGCAGAGGACGCAAAGGTACGCAGAGACCGCAGAGAAAATCCTTACTTGAACTTGAAGTTCGCGCGGTGGATCGAACCGTCGTTCAATTCCACGACCAGTTGCCGGCACGTACCAGCCCACGATTCGTCGGTCTTCCAAATGTAGCTATATTGATCAGTTGCGGCATTGTAACTGAGGCTGCTGCCGCCGGCTGTCACCGTCTCAGTCAGATCACTCGCGGGATCGCTCGAGTTGCAGGCAATCGGTCCCGAAGAGGGTGAGCCCACTGCAAATATGTCCAGTCCTTTAAATCCACTCAAGCTGAACTTCACCGGTATGGCCCTACCGGCTTGAACGACGTTGAAGACCGGCAGGTTATCAACCGGCTGGAAGAAACCGGCAAAGTTGTACTGCACGATCACTTTGAACGTGCACGTACTTGGCGTAGTCGTGCCGTCGTCAGCCGATGCGTGCACAATCGTCGTGCCGGCCGGGAATGTGGAACCCGACGCCGGACTACTCGTTACATCAACAGTCGTCGAACAACCGTCAGTCGCAGTCACTGCCGGATAATTAACCACCATAGAAGTAGCAGTCGAATTCAGAGGCAGGTGAACTACGACGTCATCCGGGCAGTCGATGACAGGCGGAGTCGTATCGACAATGTTCACTACTACATCGTCTGTATCAGATCCGCCGCCCGTGTCTGTAACGGTGAGAGTGATTGTGTGCGAGCCTTTGGGTAACGAAACAATTAACGTTGCGCCCGTACCGAGCGTAGTTGCGCCTTCAGCCCATGAGTAAGAGTTGATACTTCCGGTGCCTGCTGTTGATGCGGTTCCGTCAAGTGTTATCGAGGTGGTCGCGCCGCCACATTCCACTGTCTGGTCAGGACCAGCATCTGCAATCGGAGCGGCACCGCCGGCACCAAACTTCTGCACGCGGTCGTTGCCCGTATCCGCGACATAATAGTTGCCGGAAGAATCTGCGCCCACATCCTGTGGTCCAGCAAACTCACCATTGCCGGTTCCGCTCGTGCCGCAGCTCGAAATGAACGTGCCGGTAGATGAAAACTTCTGAATGCGATTGTTGTTTGTATCGGCAACATAAATGTCGCCCACGCTGTCAGCCGACACTCCCCATGGCGTATCAAACTGCCCGTCGCCAGTGCCATTCGTTCCCCACTTCGTTAAGAACGTGCCGCTCGTGTTGAATTTCTGAATGCGATGATTGCCGGTGTCAGCTACGTATATGTTGTCGGAAGCATCAGTGGCGATTCCTTCGGGCGCACTGAACTGCCCGTTACCAGTTCCGCTGCCACCCCAGCTCATGATGAAACTTCCACCGGAAGTAAATTTTTCAATGCGATGATTGCCGAGGTCAGTTACGTAAACATTGCCGGCAGAATCAACGGCGACGCCTCCAGCCCCGTTTAAGAACTGGCCATTTCCGCTGCCTGACGTGCCCCATGACAATTGAAAAACTCCGCTTGAATTGAATTTTTGTACTATCCCACTCGTACGTTCCGGGAATCCATCGGTTACATAAATATCACCAGTGGTGCGATCAACTGCGACACCAGACGGCGCAACGACTGCTCCAGTACCACTACCTCCGGTACCAAACTTAAACTGGAAGACGCCGCTTGAATTGAATTTCTGAACACGATCGTTTTGATCGGCGACGAAAACATTGTCAGACGGATCAGTTGCGATGGCCCTCGGCGTGAGCACCTGCCCGTCGCCAGATCCTATGGGCGCCAAAATCGAAAGAAAGTTACATGCTGCGAGCGTCGCGCTGGTCCATAACAACGCTGCGGCAACGAGAGGTACGGAGAGAAGTAGCCAGTATTTCCTGTTTCGTGAAACGAGAGAGAGTTTGGTACGAAGCATAGAGGGTCGAAGTGATTTCATATGAGAGTGTCCTTCCGTTTCTGAAGATCGGGTTAGGCGCGAGACGGCATTGCCGGCTGCGTAACATGGATAGTTCTAATTCTGATTCCCGGGATCGCGAGTATTCATGCGCGCCGAAGTGGCGCAGGCGGTCGGTTGGGGGAAACTGGCCGGAAACGTGCGTGAGAAGATAAGGCGGGATAATACCGTTGTCAATAGTTTGCCGCTCGGTCTAAGCTAGTGCGCGATAGCCCGGAATTTTGAACCTCGCAACTGCAAACGATCTGACGGTAGTAGTAATGCAGTTTGAATAACGCCGCAGGCGTTAAACTCAAACCGCACCAATCGAAGGCACCCTCATGAATATCAATGATCTATACGAACTGGTGGTCAGTGCTCCTACCGGAGGCGCCGAGACGAACGCGCTCTCAGTGCTCAACAACCTTGCGCGTGACGGCGATCTGGCTGCGGCTCAAGCTCTGTTGCGTGCTCTGGCGCCCGCGCTCGATTGCGATTCAGCGCTACCGGCGATAACGGCAGCCACTTCCATGAACGAACTACTCGCTGCTGAATTTCCAGCGCCGCTTCGCGCCTACGCGGTGGCACTCGAGCCACGGACGTTCATCGCGAACGTTGAGCAGATGCCAAAACGGCCAGACGAAAACTACGACATCAGGAAGTTCAAGCGTCTGGTGATCACCCGTGATGTACTACAGCACGAAGCTTTGAAGGCACACGTGCTCACGGCATTAAGCGGCGTGTTAGGGATGATGGGACGCATGAGCGGTACGACACCGGGTCACTTCATGCGCGTGCTCGATCGTGTGCTGGCCGACACTTGCGTCGTGGAAGGGCGAGACTCCGACGCGAAATTGCGCTTTGGCCGTGAAATGCTGCTTATGTTCAATGAGATCGGCTCACTGTATGGGATGATTTTTCATGAACTCGGTCATAACGTTTTCGATCTCACGGTAGGTCGAGGAACTGAGGAAACATCGAGCGGGCATGAGTCCGCGATGAGCGATCTTGCCGCAGCGTTGCCGCGACTAATGGAAGCTGCCTGCCAACGGCATGGCCAGAAGTTTGAAATGAACGAGCCGCGCCGCCTTACTTTAGCCAAGGGCGTGACATTGCTGTGCTCGCACGAGCGCGCGCAGAGCGGTTCATACTTCCACCTGTCGCTAATGCAGGGCGCTGGTCCAATCGATCTCCAGGTGGGTGCGAGTTATGCGTATCTCGTGCTGACCCTCGCTGGTATCAATCCATCGGATGCCGCAGTCGCCTATTCTCCTCGCGGAGCGCTGCATTTTGGCTTTCGAGGGGAAGAGCAGGATCGCTTGCGTGCTGCGCCTCCGAGCGAAGTCGCCTCAGCGCGTATACAAGAGGCGTTAACAAATGGTCCAACGTGGATTGATGAGCTGCGTGCAAACAGACAACTCGGCGAATCGCCGCTCGATGTAGCGATTGCGCTCGGCGTAGAGCCACGCCGGCCCGTTTTGTATGGGGACAACGCCGCGAACGCATTCGCCGATCTGGGGCTCATGGCCCAGGTGAATGCGGTTCCGTCTTTCGGTGTATTGGGTGAGCAGGAAGCGGCCGCGGTCCTCACTGCCGCATGGTGTACGGCCACGCCTACGGTCGTGCAGCGGCTGTTGCGTGAACAGCCTGGAATGCCGGCGCAATTGCGCGAAGCCGGTTGGCCGCTCAGCGAGATCGGAGCAAGTATTTACGCGATACGCGATGAGCATAGGGTCGTTTCGTTGCATGGTCCAACTGTGTCAGACATAGGTGCAGTTTTGCTTGCGCTGCGCGACTCGGGCATACCGCTCGATGGACCAGCCGATCGCGATGGCCGAACTTTGCTGATCCGGGCAGTCTTCAAAGATGAAAAACTGGTGCGCCTCGCGCTTGATTGCGGCGCTGATCCGAATCGTGCATCCGAAGATGGCGAAACACCATTGCTGGCTTGCGCGACGGTAGGTAATGTCGCCGCGGCTGAAGCTCTCGTCGCGGCAGGGGCGTCAGTCGCGACGCCGGATCGTCACGGCCGGACCGCACTGCATCGAGCTACCGGAGAAGGACAAGAGGAACTAATGCGTTGGCTGCTCGCACACGGCGCCAAAGTAGACGCGCGCGACAGCGATGGTAATACGGCGCTTATGTTCGCGCAGACGTCCTCCGCGGTCGAGGCTCTATGCGATGCGGGTGCGGCAGCTACTGCTTCATCGAATGTAGGTCTAACGGCACTGCACTATGCCGCTCAGCATGGCAATTCAGAAGTGGCGCGTGCGCTATTGAGCCGGGGCGCCGATCCGAATACACCCACTCGCACCGGTGAAACTCCACTGCACTATGCGGCGTTGGTCTATGAAGATGTTGACTGCATGGCTGTGCTGCTTGATGCGGGCGCGGATATAGATGAAGAGACAAATGATGGAATGACGGCGTTGATGTTGGCGGCGCGCGACGCACAGGTCAAGGCAGTCGAATTGTTACTCGAGCGCGGTGCCGACGTTGACGCCCGCAGTGTAAACGGCGACACCGCACTCTCGCTGGCCCAGGCTCGAGAAGATAAAGCAACGATCGATGCCCTCGTTGCTGCTACACAGAAGAAAGCGTAACGCAACCTCGGCAGGGGCGGCCACGGAGGGCCGCCCGTACAGTTGTTGCTCAGCTAACGCCTCCAAAGAACTTGCCTGATAACGTACAACTGTAGGGGCGGCCCTCCGTGGCCGCCCCTGCCGAGGTTGCACTAACCGAAGAAAGGGAACGCATGAACGACTCACCACTCACCAGCATCATCGAAACGGCCGTACGCGATGGGCTTGATACGCTCGACCTTCACGGACTTGGGTTGAAGGAGTTGCCACCACTTCCAATCGAACTACTCTCGTTGCGTCGATTGGATCTCAGTGGCAATCGATTGCGAACAGTGCCGGATGAAGTTTTTCGACTCACGCAACTGGAGGAGTTGAACCTCGCTGGTAATCGCATCGCTCAACTCGATCCGAAGATCGGCACTTTGAGCGCACTGCGCTCACTTGATTTATCAGAGAACCGTTTGTCGGACCTGCCGTCGGAATTGGCAGGTTGCACAAGACTCGAAACGTTGAGCTTATTCGGGAATCAGATCTCGACCTTGCCGCCAGTCGTGCTTGAACTCACCGGGCTTCGGTCACTTGATCTCGCTCGCAATCGCATAGAAGAACTGCCCGATCTGCATAGTCTTCTGCATCTTGAAGTGCTCGACCTCTCCGGCAACCATTTATCAACACTGCCGGCCGGACTCAGGGCGCTCGACGAACTTCGTGAGCTCGATCTCTCGCAGAACCAGTTGACATCGATCGATGAGAATGCGCTACCGGAGTTGTTAAAAAAACTTTCCCTCGACGACAACCTGCTGACGGAGATTCCACTATTGCTGGAGGTAACAACATCTCTGTCTGCACGTGGTAACCCACTCAAGGCGGTCGCCGAAAGCGCCTTCAGGCTTCGCGAACTGGTTACCGGCGGCTACGAGGAAGACGTGCATTACTTCGCGCCTCCGGAGCGCCGGTTCAAATTTGCGGTGGGTGTTCAGAGCAAAGAGGGTGTAGCGGATTCACTCAACGTCTATTACAAGGTGTTCAACGGCACGCCGGTCGTGGTGCGATTGGCGGACGGTTCACGCGTCGATCTCACACGTGTCGGCCGCCAGGCTGCGTTACATATTGCTGAGCCATCAACGAGTGCGCTGTTCGAGTTTTCACCTACATCCGAAGCTACTACGGTTGAGAATACTCTCGAATTCGCCGAACGTGTTCTCCATCGCGTGCCTCATTCCGAGTTGATTGAAACTGGCGTTAGGCGCCAGGCTGAAGTCATCGTGGAGGCACCGGACGCACCGGCAACTTCAGAGCCACCCCGGCCGATACCGGAAGTCGCGCCCGAACCGATTAGGCCCATACCGGAAGTCGCGCCCGAATCACCTCGGCCTCTGCCGGAACTTGCGCCCGAATCACCTTGGCCCATACCGGAAGTTGCGCCCGAGCCACTCGAACTGCAATCTGAACTCGGTCCTGATCCTCCATCGTTTGAAGAGGCAGTACCAGGTGTGGAAGAGGCAGCTGGAA
The DNA here is from genome assembly GCA_035760085.1 of Pyrinomonadaceae bacterium. GTDB lineage: Bacteria > Acidobacteriota > Blastocatellia > Pyrinomonadales > Pyrinomonadaceae > PSRF01. The sequence continues at coordinate 3,597 of DASTTS010000401.1, read as the reverse complement.
GCGTTGCGTCGCTGCCGGCAGCAGTCCCTTCGGACACTCGAGATGTGAGTGAAACTTCTGTTGCAGATGCTGAGCCAGTTGACGTCGCAGTCTTCTGCCCACCGGAAGTTGTACGCAACACCATATTCCTGCTACAGGTCTTTTTATATCCGCCGCGCGCCGCTACCGAAGTTGACAGACAAGCGCAACAGGCGGACGAAACCGCTGAGCGACGAGGTACCTATTCACTGCCGCTCGATCTACCACTCGGAACGCGTGTCGATCTACGTCTCGAAATTCCTTCTCTCAACGTCGCAGAACCTGACGCGGTTTTAGTTTGGCGCGGCAGCATCACCGCGGCGCAGTTCGAAGTTGAGGTGCCTTACGACGTCGCCGCAGCGCAAGTCATCGGACGTGTGCGCATCGCAGTTGATGGCGTGCCCACTGGAACTCTTCGTTTCAAACTGGGCGTGGCCGCCGCAGGCACGACGCCAGGCGCAGCCGATGCGCGCGAAATACGCGCTCGTCGTTATCGCCGCGCGTTTGTCAGCTATTCATCGAAAGACAGGGCCGAAGTGCTGCGCCGCGTGCAGGCGTTCAAGATCGCCGGGTTGAGTGTGTTTCAGGACGTTCTCGATCTCGATCCGGGCGAGCGTTGGGAAAAGGCGCTGTACCGTGAAATCGATAACTGCGATGTGTTTCTACTTTTCTGGTCCACAACTGCGGCGGCTTCGGAGTGGGTCCTGAAGGAGATCGACTACGCGCTCGCTCGCAAACAAGGCGATGACGAGCGTCCGCCTGATATTCAGCCGGTACCGATTGAAGGACCGCCGATCGTCAAACCGCCTGATAGTCTCAAAGGCCTGCATTTCAACGATAGCTTACTGGCGCAGATCAAGGCTGCGGATGGTATCCCATAGATCGAAAATGGGATCGCGATGTCTCGATTGCGAAATCAATCAGCCCCGGATTTTTCAAATATAAAGGTAAAAAAAATGGCACGCGCCTTGTTTCGGCACGTCTGTTTTAGACAGGATTTCAAGATTAACAAGATTAACAGGATGGTTTATGGACGTGCTTTGGAAGAACCTCGTGTATTCAGCGCGCATGTTGTGGAAGAAACCGAGTCTGACCGCCATCGCCATCATCGCGATCGGCCTGGGCATCGGCGCCAACACCGCGATCTTTTCCGTCGTTAACTCCGTTCTGCTGCAACCGCTTCCTTATCCGCAGCCGAAACAGCTCGTTATGATCTCAGCGGAGCAGCGAGACCAGGCGCTCGACGGCCGCGGCTCCTTCTCAGTTCCCGACTTCCTCGACGTACAGAAATCATCAACCACGCTCGAATACGTCGCCACGCTCCAGCGCAGCGGCACGATGACGAACGACGGTAACGAACCCGAACGGCTGATTGGTGGCGCGGTTAGCGCCGATTACTTCAACGTCCTCGGCGTAAAGCCAGAGCTTGGCCGCACATTCACGCCTGAGGAAGACGCGCCCGGAGCAACTCCGGTAATCATCATCAGTCACGGCCTCTGGCAACGACGTTACGCCGGAGACAAGAACATCATCGGCCGCGAGATCGACCTCGGCGGAAAGACGACCGTGATCGGCGTGATGCCGGCGGGCTTCGAATATCCCATCAGCGATGACATCCAGGACTACTGGGAACCTATATTCGCCGGCGCGTGGATGACGAAGGGAGTTCGCGAAGAACGTGCAAACAGATTTCTGCCGGTTATCGGACGGCTCAAGCCCGGTGCAACAGTCGAGCAGGCAAAGGCAGAGCTGGATCTTCTGTCGCGACAAATCGAGCAGCAGTCGCCTGTGTCGAACACGAACGTCATCTTCAACACGGTCTCGATGCATGAGGACATCACGCGTGACTATCGCACCGCTCTACTCGTAATGCTCGGCGCGGTCGGGCTCGTCCTGCTGATTGCGTGCGCCAACGTCGCCAACTTACTACTCGCGCGTGCTGTTGCGCGTCAGAAAGAGATCGCGATTCGCATCGCGCTGGGCGCCAGCCGTCGTCGCATCGCGAGTCAGCTTTTGATGGAAAGCGTTCTGCTGGCGTTAGCCGGTGGTGCGGTTGGTCTGTTGCTCGCTACGTGGGGTACCAGCCTCCTCGTGGCCTATGGACCAGCGGACGTGCCGAGACTGCACGACGCCGGCGTCGATCGGTATGTGCTCTTCTTCACGCTCGGCCTCGCGACGTTGACAGGCATCGTATTTGGTCTCGCGCCCGCGCTGCACGCCTCGAGACCAGCTCCCGGCAACATGCTCAAAGAGAGCGCGCGCGGCGTATCTACAGGACGTAGTCACATGCGCAGCGCACTGATCGTGTCTGAAGTCGCGTTGTCGTTGATGCTGCTGGTCGGCGCAGGGCTAATGATCAATAGTTTCTGGCGTTTACTACACACGAACGCCGGCTTCGATCCGAAGGGCGTGCTCGCGCTCGACATCCCGCTGAGCAGAGACACGTACAAGAAAGGCGAACAGCAGGCAGCAGCATTTCAACAACTTATCGAACGCGTGAAAACGGTTCCGGGCGTGCGCGATGCTTCAGTTGTCAGCAATGTTCCACTGACTGATTTCGACATCGAGCTGAGTTTTCAAGTTGAAGGTCGCACTCCATACAAACCGGGTGAAGAAGCAGTCGCTGATTACACTGTCGCCGGAAGCGACTACTTTCGCACCATGAATATCGCGCTGCTGCGTGGACGCGTTTTCAACGATGGCGATACACCAACCTCGCCGAGCGTCCTGGTGGTAAGTAACGCGTTTGTAAAGACTTACTTTCCCAACGAAGATCCGATTGGCAAACGGATCATTTTCGACGGTCCCAACAGAACACCGCGCGAGATCGTCGGCATCGTCGACGATGTTCGTCGCAACGGGCTCGACAGGGAAGTGCAACCTGAGATGTACGCTTCATACATTCAACGGCCCGAGCGCCGCTTGAATCTCGTGATTCGATCGGCCGGGCCCGATGCGTCGGAACTCACTCCGGCGGTGCGCGCGGCCGTGAAGACTTTCGATTCGAAGCAGATCATCTGGCGCACGCAAACAGTCGAACAGTTGTTGAGCACGTCGGTTGCGCCACGCAAGTTCAACATGATGCTGCTCGGTATTTTTGCGGGCGTTGCGCTGGTCCTTGCGGCAGTCGGGCTTTACGGCGTGATGAGTTATTCGGTTAGCTGGCGCACGCAGGAGATCGGTATTCGCATGGCCCTTGGTGCGAAGCGAACTGATGTGCTGCGAATGGTTGTGCGTCAGGGGATGACGATGACGTTGATTGGTCTGGCGTTTGGATTGATTGGTGTGATCGCACTCTCGCGCGTGATGGTAGGGCTGCTTTATGGAGTGTCGCCAACCGATCCGCTCACGTTCAGCGGTGTATCGATCGTTTTGTTACTTGTAGCCTTGCTGGCATGTTTGATCCCCGCGCGCCGTGCCACTCGCGTCGATCCAATCGTCGCGCTCCGAAGTGAGTGAATGCTGTCACAGACAACTGTAGGGGCGGCCCTCTGTGGCCGCCCCCCGGTTGTTTTTCACAGTGACAAGGATCACAAGATCTAAATTTCGGCTACTAAAAACATCTTGCTGTCCTTAATC
>DASTTS010000400.1:0-4655 GCA_035760085.1 Pyrinomonadaceae bacterium | reverse complement strand
AATGTCATTGCCCTCTTCCAACTCACTGCCCCCGAGGTAAGTGGAGTAGACGAGCGTCGAACCGGACGGATTGAGCTTCGTCACGAACGCGTCAGGGCCAACGACGATATTGGCCGTGGTGTCGAAGGCGCCAACAGTTGTCGGAAAGTCGGTCGAACTAGTGGTACCTATCACGTATGCGCTGCCGGACGTGTCCACGGCAATGCCCTCCCCGAACTCAGGGCCAGTGCCACCGAGGAAAGTGGAGTAGACAAGCGCCGAGCCGGACAGGTTGAGCTTCGTCACGAAAGCGTCAAACCGGAACTCGCCGTTTTGCGTGGTGTCGAACGCGCCAACAGTCGTCGGATAGTTGCCCGAACCAGTGAAGCCTGTCACGTAAGCACTGCCGAAGGTGTCCAGGACAATGGCAGTTCCGAAGTCTGTATCAAATCCCCCGAGGAAAGTGGAGTACTCGAGCGCCGAGCCTGCCGGGTTGAACTTTGTCACGAAGGTGTCAGCGTCGCCGTTGTACGTGGTGTCGAAGGCGCCGACAGTCGTGGGAAAGTTGTTCGAACCAGTGTCGCCCGTGACATAAGCACTTCCGGAGGTGTCCACGGCAATGCCACTGCCTGATTCAGTGATAACGCCACCGAGGAAAGTGGAGTAGACGAGCGCCGAGCCCGAGGGGTTGAGCTTCGTCACGAATGCGTCAAAGGTGCCAAGGGAGTTAAGCGTGGTGTCGAAGGCGCCAACCGTAGTTGGAAAGTTGGGCGAACCAGTGATACCAGTCACGTACGCGCTACCGGACGTGTCCACCGCAATCCCCCTTCCGCCATCATCGTTAGAGCCGCCGAGGAAAGTGGAGTAGACGAGCGCCGAGCCGGCCGGGTTGAGCTTCGTGACGAAAGCGTCGTGACTGCCGTTGTGCGTGGTGTCGAACGCGCCGGCCGTCGTCGGGAAGTCGATCGGAAAAATCAATTGCTGGGTGCTGCCTGTCACATAGGCGTTTCCTAAGGCGTCTACGACTATATCCCGGCCTTCGTCATCGGTACTACCGCCGAGGAAAGTGGAGTAAACGAGCACCGGATCAATCACCAGCGGCCTGCTCGCATCATAGTCCGCCAACTCGAAACCTACGGTATTCCTGTCTTTGAGTTTGTAGCTGCCGGCGACTTCGCGCCGCACGCCGTCCACTTCCTGGTAGATCAAAGGCTTCCGTTGCCGGACCTCCCCGCCACCGGCTTGCAGCACCAGCTCGCCCTGAGCATCAACTTTCAGTTGGTCGGCGCCCTCGAAGCTAAGGGCAATGATGTTTGGATCAGTGCCGGGGCGCACCACGAAGTCATACTCCAGTTGCCGTTGGTTGCCGTAATAAACGAGGTCAACTCCGGTATACAAATTCTGGTAAGTGACTTTCGCATAAGTCGAAACTCCACTGCGCCACCGTCTCGGATCGCTACCGATGAAGTAATTGACTTTGCCGGGGAGTTCTTCCTGCGCAGTCACCTTCGGCTTCACTTCGCTACCGACGAATTGCATGCGCAGGGTGACCCCGACCGCTGACTCGCGGTCATCCTGTGCGTCGCCCGCCGTGTGCAAAGCCAGCACCGCCTCGCGAGGTGTTAACAACAACGTGTAGCCACTGCCGCGCGAAATGAAATCTACTCGAGGATCAGTCTGGCCCACGTTAGCCTCAAAGCTCAACGGCAGTTGTCCATACAATTCGTTGAGCCGCGCCTTCGTAGCTGTGTCTGGCAGAGCCGTGGTCCCGTCCGAGGTCTGCCCAACGATGTCCGGTAGCCGGGCGGTCTGATGACCTGGCCGCTGTGATCGGTTCCACATTGCGCCGCCCCAAGCCGAAATACTTAGCAGGAGTCCAAGAGACAGAAAGGACTTCCTTGAAGTCCACCCCAAAATGCGTTTCATTGTCATTTCCGTCCTTTCGACAGGCAACTATTCAAACGGGCAAAGTCGCGGGCGAATGCCCATGCTCTCTAGGGGATAAGCTCAACGGGACGATGGGGAAAGATGGGCGAAAGGACGAAACAACACCTTTCGGCGCCCTTAATAGCCTTAAGACACGCTTGCTGAAGGATGTTCGCGAAGTCTTCCTGAAAACGCCAGGATTTTAGTTTCTCGTGTGGGAAGCTGTCTGGGTCCAGTTCCCGCGCAGAGTTCTCGAAACGTTGTACTGCTGACCGGTGGTATGGAAGCGCGCATAGAGTCCCTGAACAGGGTTCTCAGCTTCCGTTGACAGCAAGGTTTGCTCCGGCCGTGGGTGGAAACGTTTCCGAGATATTTTTCTCTTCGTGATCAGCGCGAGTCAGTTTATTAGTCAATAATTGATAGGTCAAGTATTCGATTCGATTAGTGGTGTCTTAAATTGAGCGATTTTCTCTGCGGTTCTCGGCGTATCTCAGTGTTCTCTGCGTTAAACGACAACTCAAACGCAGAGGGCGCAGAGATACGCCGAGAACCGCAGAGAAAATCGCTCAATTTAAGACTCGGGAGTTGAAGGTGCTATTTGGAGTGTTGATGCCTCTTACGCGTGTGTAACGCAAATTTTAGCAAGCCTGCTAAGACTGCCACGACCATGGCCAGATATAGAATTGAATTAGTGGGACTTTCTTTATGAAAGACCAACAGCCAAATGCTAATCCCAAAGATGATGACGTAAAGGACCGCATAGACGACCATATTTGAGATTCGTTTATTTCTATTAGCTTTCAAGGAAAAATCTCCTGGCAGGTAAGAATGGAGGGTTTAGCGACGAAGCGATTAGCATCGCCAAATCATTAAACAAAAATCTTTCATGATTAGTAAAGAAGATTATTCTGAAGCTTTGACCGCATGAGGTTGGTTCACGTGTGCGTGGAGGATCATCCTCTGTTCACGGCAAGCGCGCTAAGTGTCGTGCGCAAACGTCTCTGGGTATAGCCCCATATTCCAGCGATCAGCAGAAGGCCCACTACTACCAGCAACAGATTCGATTGCCAGACAAAACCAGGATCTTTCAGGTAATGAGCGCGAACTGCCGTGCCCAGAATGAAGTTCACACTCAAGGCCAACCAGAGAGTCGCGAAACCGTACCTTCGATAGAGCTGAACAGCTAACAGGCAAGTCACGAAGCCGCTCAGAAAACTTAAGCCAATCAAAATCCAGCGCGGCTCAAGGTATGAAGTCAACGCAATCGCAATCAGCAGCGCCGGCACAATCGAGGCGAGCACTCCGTGCCCTAACACTCTCTCGCTGAATTCAACTAAAAGAATTATTCCACCCGCGAAGATGAGTCCCATCATGAACGAAAAAGTAATTCCCGTGATTATGGGCCACCCGCTGTTAACGATTTCGACCTCTCCGCTTAAAGAAGCACTGGCGCCAGGAATTCGACTCGCGACGAACGCTCCGGCTTCGGATAATCCGAGCAACAGAGTCCCACCGAGTACTCCATGGACCAGCGCTGAAGCCACAGAGGGCGAGAAGAAACGACGCTCAGTGATTTGCTCAAGAGCGAACAAGCGGGCCGGATTGTAGACACGTAGCCATTCAAAAAAGCCGGCAGCGCTCGGGAAAAATGCGACACTTATCAACAGCGTACCGACGAGCGAGACGAGAAACAAAACCAGCGAACTACCGGAATTTGACGACTGGAAATAATTTAGTGCAAAACAACCCACACCGATCAATAGCGCCGCGGCAATCGAAATCTTTCGTCCGAACGCCCGCCAGCGTTTACTGTAAATCAGGAACCCCACGCCAAAGACGTACAAACCAACAACAGCCAGAACCCCCAGAACGAAGCGCCCATTGTTAACCGCGTCAGTGAAGGCGCTGGCCTCTTTTACTGATTGAGGGGCGTCGAACTGCCGGCTTAGTCTCGTGACTTTGGTTCCCTGGATATTGGCGCGAACAGTTTCTTTGTGACCGAGCACTGGCGTCGAATTGCGCCACGTGACCTCGGTCAGCCCGGGTGGCGCCGATCGCGGAACGACTTCGATGTTATAACCAGCGGGTTCGAACGAGAGCCATCTTCGCGTCTGCTCGGTAGCCACCGCGACTGCCTGGTTTTGATCTACCGCGGTGATATCACCTGACTCCTCAGGCGCGGTGCTAAAACTCATCACCTGTCCCTGCGGGCTAATCGTGACCAGCATTTGTCCGGGTCGCGGATTGTTACTGAAAACTCCTCCGGACGCATCGTCCAATGTCTGCGCAAACATAAACTGCCAGGCGCCGATCTTACCTTCACGCACTGCTTGTCGAGCCGTAGCCTGCCCGTCCTTGTTGGCCGGATTTTTGAGGTCAAAACCAGATCCGGTGAAACGCCCCGCCACCTCGAGATTGTTCGCGTTATAGCCGAGACCGTTCACCACCTCGCGGGCCTTCGTCATGGCGGCCTCTTTGGAGTAGTCGAGTTTGAGATCGGACCCAACGTCGCCGCGTTGATGAAGTGGCCACATTGTGATAGCTGCAATCAGCGCCAGAGCGGCGAGCGCTACACTGGCTTTTGAAAAACGACTCAGTTGCAGAACTGCCGGAGTAGACTCATCCAGTTGAGTTTCAACCACCGGCACGTCAGGCAGGATTTCACTACTGAGAGTGGAGTGAATCGAGGAACCGGAAACAGCTTTGCTCTCTTCCAAGAAATCACGAAGATCGATGGCGATGTCTTTGAT
>DASTTS010000399.1:0-12974 GCA_035760085.1 Pyrinomonadaceae bacterium | reverse complement strand
TGAGCTGGCTAATCTGTTTCTTCAGGTGCGTATCAACGGCGACGTCGCATTGTTGAAGGGAATCACGAAGGCTGTGCTCGCGCGTGAAGATGTTCTCGATCGCGAGTTCATAGCGCAGTACACGACCGGCTTCGATGAATTCATTGCAGCGCTGCAAGCGGTGTCGTGGAGCGAGATTGTCGAGCAGAGCGGAGTTTCGCGGGAAAAGATCGAACAGGCGGGGCAGATCTTTGCCGACTCGGAGCGCACGATCTTTTGTTGGGCCATGGGACTGACGCAACATCGCAACGCAGTGGGGAACATCCAGGAGATCGTGAATTTGATGTTGTTGCGCGGGCAGGTCGGAAAGCCCGGCGCGGGCTTTTGCCCGGTACGTGGTCACAGCAATGTGCAGGGCGATCGCACTGTCGGGATATGGGAACGACCGACGGAAGCATTTCTCGACAAGCTCGGTGAGGCATTCGACTTCGAGCCACCGCGAAACCACGGCTTCGACACAGTCCGCGCGATTCATGCGATGCATGAAGGTCAGGGGAAAGTGTTCTTCGCGCTCGGGGGAAACTTTCTTTCCGCGACGCCTGACACGGATTTCACCGCAGCAGCGTTACGTCGCTGTCGGCTCACGGCACACGTTTCAACCAAGCTAAATCGATCGCATTTGATCACAGGAGATCGCGCGTTGATTCTGCCGTGTCTGGGTCGTACGGAGATCGACCAGCAAGCCGGTGGACCACAGTTTGTCACGACAGAAAATTCGATGGGCGTTGTGCAGATCTCGCGCGGCTCGCTCCAACCTGCATCAGAGGAGCTTTTGAGTGAACCACAGATCGTGGCACGACTAGCGCGCGCAACACTCGAACACCGCACCACCGTTAACTGGGAAGAGCTCGCAAACGATTACGACACGATTCGCGCGTGGATCGAGCGCGTGATTCCCGGATTCGACGAATACAACACGCGCGTTCGCGAGCCTGGCGGATTCCATCTCCCGAACGCGGCGCGTAATCGAGTTTTCAACACGAAAACCGGCAAAGCGCAGTTTACGGTCCACGAGTTGCCGCAACACGATCTTGGCCCGGATCAGTTTTTGATGATGACAATTCGCAGTCATGATCAGTTTAATACTTCGGTCTACACTGAAAACGATCGCTACCGCGGCATCAGCAATAACCGGCACGTCGTGTTTCTCAACGAAGCAGACATCGTCGCGGCGGGCCTGAAAGCGCGACAAGTTGTAGACTTGGTCAGCCATTTCGAAGGTGAGGAGCGAATAGCGCGGAAATTTACGGTTGTCCCTTACGACATCCCGTCTCGTTGTGCCGCAACTTACTTTCCTGAAGCGAATGTTTTAGTGCCGGTGCGTTACGTCGCGCTGAAGAGCAACACGCCCGTATCGAAGTCAGTGGTGATCAGCATCCGGCCTGCAACGGAGGAACCAGAGTAAATATGTCCCCGCAAACAGTTAAGAAAAAGAGTACTAAGAAAAAAGCCCCCACCAAAAAAACCTCGAAGAAGCGAAGAGCCGCGGCAACGTCGACGAACAACGTAAAGCCAAAGCTGTACGCGAGCCTCGTCGTGCAGTTGCTGAGCCTGCTGAAAGGTGAGCACGACTTCATCGCCAACGCTGCGAACTTCAGCGCACTGCTGTTCAGTTCACTGCCAAATGTGAACTGGGCCGGCTTCTATTTCCTGCAAGGCGAAGAGCTTGTGCTTGGTCCATTTCAGGGAAATCCCGCGTGTGCGCGTATTCCGCTCGGTAAGGGCGTGTGCGGTGTTGCGGCGGAGCGATGCGAGACGATCATTGTGCCGAACGTACATGAATTTCCGGGTCACATCGCGTGTGACGTGGCGTCGAATTCGGAGATCGTGGTGCCGCTGTTCGATGGCGAGCGACTACTCGGCGTCCTCGATCTCGATAGTCCAACCATCGGCCGCTTCGACGATCAGGATGCAGAAGGTCTGAACGAGCTCGTGACGGTATTTGTCGCGCACGAAGAGCACATTGAGTGAGTACAGGATTACAGGATTTTCAGGATTTACGAGATAAATCCTGTACATCTTGTAAATCCTGAAATCCTGTCTAACATGACTGAACCCCACGGACGGCGCTGGCGTGCATTAACACTCTTATCAATCGCGGAGCTGCTCGGAATGTCGCTGTGGTTTAGTGGCTCCGCCGTCGTTCCCGCTCTCACCCGCGAATGGCAATTATCACCCTCACAAATAAGCTGGATCGCCATTGCCGTTCAACTCGGTTTCGTCGCGGGGACGCTCGTCAGTGCGACGCTCAATCTGCCCGACATCATCAGCACCCGCCATCTCTTCGCCATCTCTTCATTTCTCGGCGCTGCGGTTAACGGCGTCTTCGGTCTTTATGTAAACGATCCCTCAACAGCGATTCTGCTGCGTTTTGTGACGGGCGTGTGTCTCGCCGGCGTTTACCCGCCGGGCATGAAGATCATGGCGACGTGGTTTCGTGAACGACGCGGCATGGCGCTCGGCGTGTTAGTCGGCGCGCTCACGATGGGGAAAGCGACGCCTTATCTCGTTAACGCTGTCGGCTCCGCAAACTGGCGCACCAACATCCTCTTCGTGTCGCTGCTCGCCGCGCTTGGCGGACTAATCGTGCTCTTCTTTATCGATGATGGTCCATACGCGCTGGCACGCGCGAAGTTTGACCTCTCGCAGATTGTGAAGGTGTTCAGCAATCGCGGCGTGCGGCTCGCGAGCTTTGGTTACTTCGGGCACATGTGGGAACTCTACGGCATGTGGATCTGGATTCCGGTGATGATTCGCTCGAGTCTTGCAATTCAAAACGCGGATCCGGAGTGGGCGGAGATTGGATCGTTCATCGTGATCGGTGCGGGCGCGGTTGGGTGCGTGGTTGCTGGACTGATAGCGGATCGTGTGGGGAGAACGCTTGTCACGTCGTGGGCCATGGCGATCAGCGGGACGTGTTGTCTCGTGATCGGATTGTTGTATGGCGGCAGTCCGGTGGTGCTGTTGGTGGTTGCGGCGATCTGGGGTGCGACGGTGGTGGCTGACTCTGCGCAGTTTTCATCGTGTGTGACTGAGCTCGGCGATCCGCAGTACATCGGTACGGCGTTGACGATACAGATGTGCATTGGATTTTTGTTGACGACGATCTCGATCGAGTTAATACCGAAGGTGGGGAACTGGCGGTATGCGTTCGCGATTCTGGCGCCTGGTCCGTTGTTCGGGGTGATTTCGATGTTGAGGTTGCGGCAACTTCCGGAGGCCGTGAAGATTGCGCATGGAAGACGTTAGACAGGAATTACAAGATTTACAGGATGGGACAAGATGTATTATCCTCACGTCCAAAGGTGATTCGATGAAATTTCTCTGCTTCCTCAGACTTAGGCTGATCCGAGCTTGATTCGGGCTCGGCGGCTCCTTTTCTAATTCCAACTACAACCGAAGTGTATCTACGAGTGGACGTTTCCAGACGATCCATTTTGAGGTTTTTGATCATGCAGCAATTAGCTATTCAGGTGCGCAACCTGCGCAAAAGTTTCCGCAAACGAAACGGATTCCGCAAAAAGTCGGAGCTCTGGGCGATCGACGACGTTTCGTTCAGCGTCGCCCAGGGTGAGACGTACGGGCTTCTCGGACCAAACGGCTCCGGCAAGTCGTCGCTGATTCGTGTGCTGTCGACTCTGCTGATTGCCGATAGCGGTTACGTGGGAATGCTCGACTTTACCCTGCCGGAGCAGGCGGATGAAGTGCGCCGGATCATCGGGCGTGTCAGCGTCGATGCGGCTTTCTACAAGAAGCTCTCGGCGCGCGAAAACCTGCTCTACACGGCGCTGCTCTACGGCCAGAACGCACGGCAGGCCGAGCGACGCGTAATGGAGATTCTCGAACAGTTGGGAATGGAAAACGCGAAGTTCTCAACGCCGCTCGAGGAGATGAGTCGTGGTATGCAGCAGAAGATCAGTATCGCACGCGCCCTGATGATCAATCCGCCGCTGTTGTTGCTTGATGAGCCGACGACAGGTCTCGATCCGAAGAGCCGTCGCGACGTGCAGTCGTTCCTCGAAGATCTGCAAAGACGCGAAGGGACGACGATCCTGCTGACGACGCACGACATGGCCGAGGCGGAACGACTCTGCGCGCGCATCGGTTTTCTGGCCCACGGCAAACTCGTCGCGGAAGGAACGGCCGCGCAGTTAATGAAACACGCAGGCGCCGCGACGCTCGACGATGCGTTCATCAAGTTAACCGGTGAAGCAATCGTCGAAGAAGAAGAACTGGCATTGGTGGAGGACTGAACCATGGAAGCAACATTGCGACAAACGTGGGCCTTCCTGTTTCGCGGGTATCACATCACTCGTCGTTACATCGGCTGGGTCGTCGTTTTCAACTTTTATGCGCTCGTGACGTCAGCGACAGTGGCGCTGATCGGTGTCGCGCAAGATAACTATCAACTGACGCTGACGCTCGTCGTCGGTGCGCTGTTGTGGAACTATCTTTCGTGGCTCTACAACGAGATCGCGATGTCGATCGCTTACGAGCGTTGGGAAGGAACGCTCGAGTACACGTTCATGGCACCTGTGTCGCGAGCGGTGCACTTGCTCGGTGTCAGCCTGTTCTCGTTGCTGAACAGCATTTTGACGAGCGTTATCGTGCTCGTCGGTCTGATGCTGTTTACGAATTTGAATTTACGCGGCGCCAATCTCTTTGGTGTGGCCGTCGTGCTGGCGGTAAGCACTGTTGCCTTCGTGGGCCTGGGACTATTCGCGGCGGTGTTTCCGGTGATGAGCGCGGAACGAGGAGCGGAAGCTACCCATATCTTTCAGGGCTCGCTTCTGCTGGTTTCGGGAGTTTATTATCCCATCGATGTCCTGCCACATTGGTTACAGCCGCTGTCGGCACTCTCACCGGCGACGTACACTTTGTCTGCATGCCGGAAGTTATTCGGAGTGGGGAACCACGACTCGACGGCCGAGTATCTCGCGGGCGCGCCGCTCTCCGCGGTGTCGCACGAGTTGCTCATACTGGCGTTGATGGGAGCGATACTGTTGCCGCTGGGTCTCTTCGTCTTCGTGCGAATAGAGGCGTGGGCCAAGAAAACAGGGAAGTTGAAACGAACGGGATGAGTTGATGGCGGAACGCGAAGGGGAACTCAAGAAACGCACACGCGATATTATCCGGCGACTCAAGCGAGCTTATCCAGGCGCAAAGTGTTCGCTCAATCACTCGAATCCGTTTGAATTGTTGGTGGCAACGATTCTGTCGGCGCAGTGTACGGATGAACGGGTCAATATAGTTACTGCTGATCTGTTTCGGAAGTACACGAAGCCGGAAGACTATCTGGCAGTCTCGCCGCGCGAGCTCGAAAAGGACATTCAATCGACGGGATTCTTTCGGAACAAGACGAAGTCGATCCAGGGAACGGCAAAGATGTTGACTGAGGAATATGGCGGGGAAGTGCCGCACACGATGGATGAGATGCTCGAGCTGCCGGGTGTCGCGCGGAAGACTGCGAATGTTGTGTTGGGGAATGCATTTGGGATCAAAGCCGGTGTGGTGGTCGACACGCACGTGACGCGACTCTCACACCGGCTAGATCTTACTCAGCAGAAGACGGCGGAGAAGATCGAGCAGGATCTGATACCAATCGTGCCGAAGAAGGATTGGGTGATCTTCCCACACCTGATGATTTATCACGGGCGGAAGATCTGCAAAGCGCGTAATCCGTTGTGTGAGGAGTGCACGATCGAGAAGCTATGCCCGTCATCGTACTTGAAGACTGGTGTGCATCCAGGGAGCTAAAAGATAATTTCACGCAGCGGCGCAACGGCGCAACGGGTAACTCTGTCCTTCGTTGCGTCGTTGCGCCGCTGCGTGAGAAACCTACTGTTTACCGACAGAGGCGATAATGGCCTGCGCGGCCTGTTGGCTCAGCGGCGTGATGATGTCTTCGCCGGCTGACTTCGCTTTGCCTTTGAACGTCTGCGCGAAGCTCGGTGTGGTGCTAGTCGGACGCTCCAGTCTCACATCGAGCGTTATTTCATCTTTCGCTTTGATGTTCTGAGCGACAGTGGCAGCAACGACGACGTTCGTTGCAACAGCCGCGGCCGTGCCCGATCCGTAACCCACATTGCTCGCAATCTGACCAACTGAGCTGCTAAGCATGCTCCCGAAACCACCGCCACCTTTCTTGTGCGAAGCAGTCGCGAAAACGATGTAGTCACACTGCTTCTGCTGTGCTTCAGCCTGGATTCCCGCACCCGTCGCTTCGATCACGACAGCTTCTACGTTGGTGCCTTTCAGATTCTGTTGCAGAGTGTTCTGTATTGCTTGCGCAAGGTTCTGTGCGTTCATCCACTCCGCCACGTTGCCTGTCTTCACGGCTGCGACTCCGAAACGAATCACGCCATCACGCTTCGGCTGAACCGCAGGTGCTGTCGAGGCTGTGGGTTGACTCGTGGTGCCCGGCACGTTTGCAGGAACACTAGAACCCGGCGTTGACGTATCGCCCGCTGCGGGGTTGGCGTAAGCCGCACTAAACGCACTCGCGAAGTCTTCAACTTCACGATAGCCTTCGGGTATCTCGAACAGACTCTGCTCCAGCGTCGCCTGTGAAAATTCAACTACTTCATTGAGCGTAGTGAAACTCTCAGCGCCGTCGGGACCAAACATCGTCATCTTTTCCCAAACCGGATAACCCTTCTTCGCCATGCCAATCGTCTTCATCTCATAACGATCCTGGCAGCCACCGCTCGCCTTTGGCTTGTAGCCGGTGTACGCACCGCTGCTGTCGCAATCGAGCGCGAAAGCAGCATCGATGTACCAGCCATCGATCTGCATCCTGGTGTTGTTTTGCGAGCATGCGTCCGGCGATGACTTCGTCTCCATCGTCGTGATGATGTGACGCGCGGTGTAGCCAAACATCTGTTTGCGCTCGCCGGTGTCTTTCGTCGTTACGGTGGAAGTCACAACCCCACCTTTTTTAACGGGCTGTGATGTCGCGGGTGTCGTGTTGCCAGGCGTCGTGCGGCCGGTTGACGGTTGATCGTACGGCTGAATCATGTAGACCTTCATCTGCGGCATGATCTGGATGTTTCGTCGCAGATCACACTGCTGGATGTTGACCATCTGGCCGTTGTTCATTTCGCTGCGCTGGCGTTTGCCTTTGATGTAGCTGGTGTTTTCGTACGTCTGGCCGCCACTCGTCTGGCGCGACTTCACTTTCGTGTCGGCACTGGCGGTCGCGGAGAGTGTCGACAGACAGGCGATTAGAACTGCAACTCTGAGAATCGTGGTTTTGAGCATATCCCTCTTGTTTTCCTGGTCGTGCTTTGTGTGTGATGGGAAGACGCTGCTGCTAAATTTCGGCTTCATAATAGAACGCGAAAGTTGAGAAGGAAAGGGGTCATGAGACAGGATTTACAAGATTTTTCAGGATTTACAGGTTTCTCTTGTTAATTCTGAGGAATCTTGTAAATCCTGTCTAACGTCTTTTTGACCCTCCCTCACGCGACCAGTAGAATGACCGCGCCGTGAGCTACAGATTCCCCTGGCATCGTCTCAGCGACGAGCAGTTACTCGATCTACGTATCTGCGACTTGCCCATCAAAATCAAAGGTTCGTTCCTAGAGCCCCACATAATACGGCTCTATGGCGAGCTGAACGACCGCGGCATCCGCTTCAAGCCCCATGTTTGGCTGTCAGAAGAGTGGTTTTCGCCGGACGGCGTCCCGGGCATCGCCATCCCGTTCTACCTCGCGCACCCGCGCCTGATAAAGCTCGAACGGAAGCAAATGCTTGAAGTCGAGGGCGGCACCGACACCGAGTGCCTGCGGATCCTGCGACACGAGGCCGGTCACGCCCTCGACACGGCTTTTCGACTCCACTTCAAACGCCAGCATCGCGAGTTGTTCGGCTCCTTCGCGCAGCCGTACCCCGACTTCTACAAACCGAAGCCGAAGAGCCGGAAGTACGTCTTGCACCTGCCCGCGTGGTACGCGCAGGCGCACCCGGCAGAAGACTTCGCCGAGACGTTTGCCGTCTGGCTCACGCCACGCTCGCAGTGGCGACGTCGTTATCGCGGCTGGCCGGCGTTACAGAAACTCGAGTACATCGACGAGTTGATGACTAATCTCGCGGGCACGAAACCGAAGAACAGAACACGCACGAAGATCGATCCACTCTCTTCGCTGCGCCGAACCTTGCGCGATCACTATCGTCGCAAGCGTGAGCGTTACGACTTCGAATGGCCCGCTGTTTACGATCGCGATCTGCGTCGCATCTTCTCTGACGATCCACATCACAAGCATCGACAGAGTGCTGCAAGTTTCCTTCGCAAGGTGCGTCGCGAGGTGCGACAGATCGTTGCCGAAGGTACTGGCGTGCACCAGTACACGATCGATCACGTGTTGCAAAACATGATCGATCGCTGCAAAAATTTACAACTTCGTGTAGCAACCCCCTTCCGCGAAACGCGCCGGCATGTCATGATAGTGCTGACTGTGCAAGTAATGAACGTGCTGCATTCAGGTTATCATCGCATCGCTGTATGACCTTTGAGCCGCGACGTAAGCTGCGCATTATCGTACTGGTCCACGAAGACCTCGTGCCTCCTGATTCGTTGGACGGTCTTTCCGACAAAGAAAAAGCAGAATACAGAACTGAATTCGACGTGATCTCCACGCTCAAGAAGATGGGCCACGAGGTCTATCCCGTCGGTCTCTACAACCAGCTCAACGATATCGGCAACGCGTTGCTCGAACATAAGCCTCACATCGCTTTCAACCTGCTCGAAGAGTTTCATGGCTATCCACTTTACGATCAGCACGTGGTCAGTTATCTCGAGCTGATGAAGCAGGCTTACACAGGTTGTAATCCGCGCGGCATGACCCTCGCTCACGACAAAGCGCTCACCAAGATGATCCTTTCGTATCATCGTCTGCTGGTTCCGCACTTCGCCGTGTTTCCGATGAATCGAAAAGTGCGTCGTCCGAAACGTTTGAAGTTTCCGTTGCTGGTTAAGTCAGTTAGTGAGGAAGGCTCGGTAGGCATCGCACAGGCGTCGATCGTGTATGACGATGAGAAGCTGTCGCAGCGTGTGGAGTTTATTCATCGTCAGAACAACACGGACGCGATCGCGGAGCAGTACATCAAGGGTCGCGAGATCTACGTCGGTGTGATTGGCAATCAGAATATTCAAACGTACGCGCCGTGGGAGCTCGTGATGGAGAAACTTCCGGAGGGCGCCGAGAATATCGCGACCTTGAAAGTGAAGTGGGATCCTAATTACCAGGAAAAGGTCGGTGTAGCGACGCGGGCCGCGGAGCTGACGCCCGAACAACACAAGACGCTCGAGCGATTGTCGAAGCGAATATATCGTTACCTTTTTCTGAGCGGCTATGCGCGCCTGGACTATCGCATGACTGAGGAAGGGCAGTTCTATTTGTTGGAAGCGAATCCGAATCCACAGATCGCGTACCACGAGGATTTCGCTGATTCGGCTGAGTATTCGGGCGTGCCTTACGATCAGTTATTACAGAAGATCATAACGGTCGGGATGAACTACTCTACAGCGCGTAACGGTAACGTCGCGTAAACCTGGAAACCTCACACTTATTGTCACTTTAATTAGCTTATACATACGAATCGAAATTCTTAAGTTGTTGGGAGTAGTGTGCCCCATGACAGTCGCTATAACTCTGCTTTTTACTCTGACGCTTTATTTAAAAATGCAGCGTGCCTAGGAAAGTATTTTGTAACTTTGCGGCTACAAATCTTTCAGATTGACCGCACGCGCAAAGAATTCGTGACTTCTTTCAGTGCAAGTCCTTGATTCGTAAGGCGTTTCGTCACGAAACAGTCACATTGCCGCTTGAAGCACCCCGATGCAGCCGCTAAGATGCCAAAGGCTTTTAGCGGTGCCCCCCTCACGCAGCAATACCAAAAAATAAATTACTTAGGAAGAAGGGTAGTTCCCTGTCTATGGAGTTAAGAAAACTGTTCCCTCGTGCTTTGTTCGCCAGTTTGGCCCTCGTAATTTTATCAACATCAGCATTTGCCCAAACTCGTCCACGAGTAACAGCCCCGGGCGGCGACGTGAATGACGTGTCGTGCTCGCCCGATGATGTCGCGCTTGTCGCGGCCGCCGTTTCCGACTCCAAACCGACGTGGGAAGCTAAACCAAAACCAACCATAGACCTTGGCCCTACGACAACGCCGTCAAACTCCGGTTTTCTTAAGTATGAGTCGACACTGATGGCCGCGATCGATCAGCGACTCGGAACGCCGTATCGCTGGGGCGCGACTGGTCCAAGCCGCTACGACTGTTCAGGGTTCGTGTGGGCCATTTACCAGGCGACGGGGATCAACTTCGAGCGAGCGAGCGCTCGCAACCTGTTTGCGCGCTTCGAGCCTGCGCCGGTTGAAGAGCAGTTCAAGTTTGGTACGCTCGTGTTCTTCAGTGGTTTGACACACGTCGGCGTTGTTGCCGACGAGCATGGCTTCTATCACGCTTCGCGCCGTCACGGTGTTATCTATTCAGAGTTTAGTGAGTATTGGTTGAAGCGCATCGACGGCTTTCGTCGCGTGCCACTCGCGGCACAAGCCGCCGAATAGTTTTAGCCACAAAAAGCACAAAAGGCACAAAACAATCAATGATTGATTTTGTGCCTTTTGTGATTTTTGTGGCTACTTATTGTGGCACGAAGCCGGCGCGGTGGTTATCGTCGCGTGCTTCCCAAACCACGATGATCTTGTTGACCGCAACGTAGCAGTTCTTGCCGTCGTCATCTCGCAAGTGCAGCACGCCCGTTTCGACTTTCAACACTTCACCACGCACGCTCGACGCGCCGCCGCAGTAAACGTCAATCTTCTTCCCGATAAATCTTGATAGAAAGTCTTCCACTTCACCCTACTTCTTCTTGTGTTCTCTGAACGTGAGTTTCACGATGGGCAAAGTGGTCGGGTCGTCCTGCTGGTCGCGCTCGAATTTATAAAGGTCGTAGTAAGCGCAGCGTTTCGTGAGCGGATACTCGCGGCACACTGCCGGCCGCGCGTGATAGATCCCACAACCACGCGTTTCCGGATTGATGAACTGGCATGCTTCGCCAAAGAGCGCGTCGCGCTTACGCCGCAGCACTCTTTCCTTTCCCCACATCTTTGTGTAGCGGGTTCTGGCCACTTCTTCAGTGACACCGAAGTGCTTCGCCAAACGACGAATGTCACGCGGTGTTACCTGAACGCGCTCATATACGGAACAGCAAAACGCAGGACAATCATTGCAGTCGTAATAAACTTTTGGTTTAGCGGTCGGAATTGCTCCCATGATCCCCGGTTCTCCTATCGTCGTTTGGACTTTTTGTATTCCGACAACAGCAGGTTCATGAACTGCTCGCGCTTTTCATACAAGCGCTTCGGCTCGCGCGGTTCGTGACGCGTAAGAGCATAAGCCGTAATGAGCGGAAGCGCTACTGTAGAGTCGACATAACACACAACTGCGTCGGGAAGTCGATCCGGATCGACCTTGCCCCACGACACTGCTTCACCCGGAGTTGCTCCTGATAATCCACCCGTGTCAGGACGCGCGTCAGTCACTTGCAGAAAAAAATCGTGCCCGCGTTCATCGATGCCGAGCACTTCCTGGATCTGTGGTTCAGTTTGCAAAAGGAAATTTTTAGGCGAGCCGCCGCCGAGTATGAAGACACCGGAACGACCTTTCACTTTCTTGCCGTTCGACTTCACTTCGCCGCGCTTTGCTGCCAGCACGATCGCTGCGGTCTCGTTAACGTCGAGCGATGGATCGAATGCGAGCTTGTTGCCTTGCAATGCTTTCGCTGCGACGTTCATTCCGATCGAAGAGTCGCCAGGCGATGAAGTGTAGATCGGAACTGCATACTCGTAAGCAACACCGAGCAGCGATTTCTCCTTGATTCCGAGTTTCTGCTCGCGCTCGTGTACATAACGTCCGCACAGGTAATGAAACTCGGCTGTTGACATTGGACGCTGAAATTCGGGTGACTCGATGATCTTGCGGAAGAAGGAATCCGTATCGAGCAGCACTGAATAGTCGAAAAAGATGTCGTAAATGCGGACCACTTCTTCTTCGCGCAGGACCACGTCGGACGTGTGCGCGTTGCCCTGGTGCATCGCGAGACCAATGCCGAAGTGCGTGTCGTGATACAGATTTGCACCGGTCGAGATGATCCAATCGATAAAGCCCGCTTTGATTAGTGGAATCAGCGCGGAGATGCCGAGGCCGGCGGGCGTCAGTGCGCCAGTCAGCGACACGGCGATCGTGACTTCGGGCTCCAGCATTTTCTGTGTGAAAAGCTGGCACGCTTCACGCAGCCGCGCGGCGTTGTAGGCGAGAAAAGCCTCGTCGATTAAATCCGCAACCGCTATGTGTTTCGCAATTGGCGCCGGGTCGATTCGTTTGCCGCGAAGGAATTTGCTTTTTTGTTTACCCATTTGTTCTTCTGTTAAGGCGTTTGTGCCTTCTGTGATTCTTTCTGGTCCACTTCTGACGGTTCTTCTTCCTGCGCTTTCCTCACGCGCAGTCGTAGGATGCGTCGCTCGTCTGCTTCAAGCACTTCAACTTCCAAACCGCGTATCGTCAGCTGGTCGCCGGCAGCAGGAACTTTTCCTGACTCATTGATGACGAGTCCGGCGATCGTTGTGAAATCGTCATCTTCGATCTCCATGTCGAAGAGACGCTCGATCTTTCCGATCTCAGTTGAGCCCAGCACTTCGTAACTGCCATCAGGGCCTTCGACTATGTCTTCTAACTCTTCGCCTAAGATGTCTTCGTCTTCGATCTCGCCGACGATCTCTTCGAGAATGTCTTCGACCGTGACCAGGCCACAGACGCCACCGTATTCATCGATCACCATCGCGAGTTGCACGTGGACCTTCTGCATCTCCTCGAGCAACTCATCTACGGGTTTTGTCTCGGGCACGAAGTAGACTGAACGCACGAGAGGCTT